>JAIUOC010000001.1:300000-600000 GCA_020161265.1 Chloroflexota bacterium
GTTGACGGTAGCAGGGTACCGGATGCTTGATTGGCCGAACTAAAGCGAATTGGACTAGGGGATGTTGCTAGCGCTAGACTCGCGAGATCGGCAAGCATCTGCTCGATCATTGCGTGCAGCTTGTGCTGTTCTAGCGTATCCGCAGCAGCTTGGAGCGTGAATTGAAGGGTGTTATTGACCACCCGCACCGCCAATAAGATTTCTGTTGCGCCAAGTGGCGGGTTTATTTCCGTTTCAGAAGCCTGCCAATCAAGTGTGAGAGTTTGACTAGTTAATTTTCCTAGTGCATCGAAATCTAAGAAGGTAAAGAAAAACTGAGCACCAGTCGCAGTAATCGCCGACAGCTCGCTTGCTTGAGGATTGGTTGTGCTAGCAAGAATGCGTGTAATTTCTGATGGCGGTAATGCATGGAGATAGGCTGCCCTAAATGCCTGGGCAACTGGTTGCAATAGGTCGTGCACTAATGAGCGATCGTAGCTTGGATGCGAAATGCGAATCGGTAGCGCCGTTGCAAAGCATCCAAAGATTCGCTCGATATCAGGCAGATCAAGATCGCGTCCGGCATGGGCGGTGCCGACGACCAGATCATCAACTCCACTCAGCCTGCGGAGTTGCTGGACAAAGATGGTCAAAAGTACAAGATAGGGGGTCAAACCTACCGATGTGGCGATTTGGCGTAGTTGTTCAACCCTGCTTGCAGGTAAGGTTCGAATCTCCTTTAAAAAACCAGCTGACTTGGCTGCGGCTTGCCTGCTCGCTGAAAGTATGGGCCGATGATAGGGCGGTGCAAAGGTGTTGCGCCAATACTCCGCATTTGCTGAGAGCAGATTTGGCTGCTGTTGCAAAAGATTGACATAATCATTAAATGTTGAACGAAGTACTGGTAAGGCCGCAATTTCGCCGCGCCCAAAACTATCGTAAAGCCAGAGCAGTTCTTGACCAAAAATCCATGTGCTCCAGCCATCGCCAATAATATGATGGCCGCTGATCAACCAGATATGGCGGGTTGGGCTTAGCCGAAGTACTTGCATCTGCAAAAGCGGATCATGCTCAAGGTTAAAGCGTCGAGCTTGGGCTGCTTGCCAGTAGGTTGTGAGCACATGCTGCTCGTCGATTCCAGCTGCCAATTCATCGCTTAAATCATCAAAACTTAACTGTGGGCGATGGTTTGGCTCTTCGCGCTGGGATGGTGGCCGTGCTTGACTATCGATCCGCACGCGCAACATCAAATGGCGATTTACAAGTGCCTCAAATGCTTGCCTCAGACAATTGAGTTCCAATGGGCCGTTTACCACGAGGCTGGCACACCACGTTGTTGCCGCACTCGGATCAAGTGCTTCTGCCAACAGAAATCCTTTTTGGATCGACGTTAGGCCAAAGTTGACTGGTTTAGGTTGATCTCCATTATGAGCAGCAAGCTTTGGCTTTGGTATTTGGCTGTTTTGGCTAGCCGCTTCGGCATCGATGATGCGAGCGCAGGCGGCTAAGGTTCGTTGTTGATAGAGCATCGCAGCCCGTGGTAGGTTGGAAACCCGCCCTTTCAGCTGGCTCAAGACCTGAAGTAAACGTAATGAGTCGCCACCAAGATCAAAAAAATCATCCTCGCGCTGCACCACTGGCAGTTGCAACACGTTCTGCCAGATTTCGGCTAGCAGCTGTTCCGTTGGGGTGGTTGGCAGGTTGCCATGGTTAATCAGGGTTGGTTCAATCCTCGGCAGCAGTTGTAAACGCGATCGGTCGATTTTGCCAGAGCTGGTTGTTGGCAAGCGTGGTACTCGATAAAAACGTTGAGGAATCATAAACTCTGGTAATAAGCTTCGTAACCAGCGGCGCAGGATTGTGGTTGCTGGGAGTTCAGCACTTGACTCAAGATATACGACAAGCATTGGCGCGGGCTGATCTTCCGCTTCCAGCCAAACAACACAGCGAGTAATCGATGGATGTTCTAGTAGCGCTGCTTCAATTTCGAGGGGTTCAATCCGATAGCCATTTAAACTAATTTGATGATCGGCTCTGCCCATAAAGACGAGATTTCCATCGGACAATTCGCGCACAAGATCGCCTGTTCGATATAACCGTTCGCCAGTTCCGAGCGGATCAGGAACGAATTGAATGGCTGTAAGATCGGGTTGCCCTAGATAGCCTGGCGATAGGCCTAGACCACCAAGGTACAGTTCGCCGATCTCCAGTGGTCGGCAAGTTTGGCCCTGCGCATCGAGCACGCGCGTAATAACCCCACTGATCGGCTGGCCAATTGGGATCTGGAGTTCCGTGTCGCTAGGTCGCGAGGGAATCCGATAGCAAACTGCGTTGATGGTTGCTTCGGTTGGCCCATAATGATTGACAATCTGCTGTCGTTCGCCATAGATATCCATCCATCGGCGAACATAACTGGCTGGCAATGCCTCGCCACCTACGCCAATTAACCGCAACTCTGTTAGCGCTGGGGCTGGCTGGCCTTCGGCGATTTGCTGTTCAATGCTGCTTATCAAGCGCTCCCATAAGGCGGGCACTGAGCGCCAGATTGTTGGTCGCTCCTGCTCAATCGCAGCTAACAGTGCGTTTGGATCACGAATAACCAGCGGTTCAAGCACAATCACTGTGCCGCCGGAGGTCAGCGGGCCAAGAATTTGACTAATGGCAGCATCGAAACTGAGTGCCGCCGTCAGCAAGAGCCGATCATTGGGGCTATAATCGAAGGTCTCAGTCAGCCATTGAAGATAGCTTGCCAGCGATCGTTGACTGATCGGTACGCCCTTGGGTGTTCCAGTCGAGCCAGAAGTGAACATAATATAGGCGGTTGCATCGGCCTCTGTGCGTAGCACCCTAGATTGTGCTGGTTGGATTAAAGGCGAACTCTGGATGAGCCGATCTAAACAGCTACTCGTTAACGTTGCTGTTGCATTGTGCTGGAGTTGCTCGGCAAGCAGCCGCGTATCTTCGTGATACAAGAGCAACTGGGCTTCGGCTTGTTGGAGTTGATGTTGAAGTTTTTGGCTAGGATAATCAGGATTTAGCCCAATCCAGGCAACTCCTGCCCACAAAGCGCCAACCATGCCCACAATGCTGGCAATACTTGGCTGGGTTAACAGCCCAACTGATTGATTTGGCTGGGTGCTATGCAGCTTAAGCCAGTTGGCTACTTGATGCGCAGCATCGGCTAGCGCTCCATAGGTTAAGGATGCGCCACCCGCTCGAACGGCAATCTGCGCTGGTTGGCCTAAACATTGGTTAAGGATACGTTGCGGAGTAAGCACGAGTTCAATCGGGCTGAGCTGAGGGTTTGGTGCATCAAGCGTCGTTATATCGACATGGATTGACTGCACCATCGCCGTAAGTTCTTGCTGATATCCATCGGCCAGGTTGGCAATGGTTTGGGCTTGAAATGCGTTGGTTTGATATGTCCACATGCATTGGAGCGTCTGATTAAATTCCCAAATCAGCAACGAGAGCCGTGTAGATGGGGTTGCCGTGCGAGCAACTAGGTCGTGAATGGTTATTGGGCAATCGTTGGGCAGCTCTCCCGAAAAGCGAGCAAGACTGAACGAGGCCGCTCCTGACGCATGCAACTCGTTCGAATGCAGCTTGAACAAGCCTGCCACATCACGCGCCGAGATTGTGCGATGCTGTTGGATCGCTGCCCATTGATCACGGACAACCGAGGCGAGGGTGGTGCTAGTTTCCGCGCTGCCCATCTGCAAAAGCAATGGAATTTGATCGGCGCAGCAACCAACCATAGCTTCAATTCCCGCGAGTTTGATATCGCGGCCATGTTCAGCAACATTGATGCTCATGGCGTTTGCTTGGCTCCAGTTTGCCAGTTGACGGGCATAGGTTGCTAATAAAAGATGAAACAGTGATACCCCAAGTGCCGCTGCATAGTGGCGCAGCCCAATACTGGTTTCACGATCAACCTGTTGGCGAATACTGCTGATCACTGGTTGGCTGGGTTTTGCCTCGATACGATCATCAGGGAGCGTCCAGGCAAGGGCGGCGCGATGGTGTTGAATCTGGGTTTTCCACCAAGCCCGATCATGATCAGCCTGTGCACTGGTGTTGTTGTGCAATGTTTGGCTTACATACTGATTAAATTGACATGCAATGGCTTGTAGTTTGGCTGGTTGCCCTTGGGTTTGTTGGGTATACACCTGCCACAGCTCAGTCAGCAAAATCTGCATACTCCAGCCATCGGCGATGCTATGGTGGAGCAGCCAAAAAAGTACCCAACAGTTTTCAGTTTGACGATAGAGCACAACCCGAAAGAGTGGCGCTTGATGCAGATCAAAGGCATAATTGATCAATCCAGCTTCCAACGACTCCAAATCAGTTGATGCTTCGTGTTGCTCAAACCACAGAGCTATTGGTAGTTGATCAGCTGGGATGATCTGCTGGCGTGGCGTTGTTTGCTGTTGATCGATTGGCTCGAATTGGCAGCGCAGCAGCGAATGACGTTCTACCAAATAGCCCAGAGCTGCTTGCAAGGCTGTTTGATCAAGCGGCCCTGCAATATCTTGGCGCACAAAGCTGAAGGTTGGCATTTCAGGGTAGAGTTGGTTGCCAAGGTAGAAGGCTAGTTGTGATGGTGCAAGCGCAAACGAATTCTCAGTACTTGCGCCTGTTGTTGCTGCGGTTGGGGCGCTTGCTGTTTGCGGCCAGTCGGTTGTGTCGAGATGCTCGGCCAAGGCTCGAATAGTTTGGAATTCGAAAAATAAGGTCAGTGGTAAGACTCTACCGCTAGATTGTTCAAGCTGTTTTACCAGATCAACTGCTTGCAGCGAATCAAGCCCAAGTGATAGAAATGAAGCATCGGGCGAAATACTAGCCGGATCGATCCGCAGAGCTTTGCCAATTAAGGATTGAAGCTGTTGGGCAATTGGGCTGGAAATGTTTGGCAACTTGGTTAAACTGGGTTGCTCAATCGAGGCTGCTGGGAGGCTTGTGCGAAGTTCGGTCGCTGGCGCGTTGCTATGCGGAGCCAAGACCACCAATTGGCTATGCTGGCTGTTTAGCGCTTGCTCAAATGCTTGCAATGCATGGTTTGGTTGCAACGGAGGCAAGCCACGCTGCTGAAGTCGATTTGTTACCAAGGGCATTGCGGCCAAGCCGATCCCATCCCATGCCGCCCAATTTAAGGCGAGCATTGTGCGTCCGGCCCATCGTTCGCTCGTAGCAAACGCATCAAGGAAGGCATTCGCTGCCACATAATCGGCGATCCCTCCGCCAATCCCCGCGATCACCGCTGCAATCGATGAGCAGGTGATAAAAAATGCTGGTTGCTGACCATATCGTTCAAGGGTTCGGGCTAGTAGCCAGGTTCCTTTAACTTTTGGGGCAAGGACGGCGGTAAATTGCTCAGGCTGCTTGGCCGAGAGCGAGCCAACGTCAATGGTTGCGGCAGCATGGATAATCCCGAAAATTCTGGCATTGGTGGTTAGCTTAGCAATCAAGGCTTCAACTTGCTGCGCATCACAAATATCAACCTGATGATAGTCTGCCTCTGCTCCAAGTGCTTCAAGTTCGGCCAGTAATCCAGCTCGTTGCGGATTAATCGCTGAACGACCAAGCAGGATCAGCTTTGGGCGGTTGTGAGTGGCGAGATGCCGCGCCAGCAGTGCTCCAACCCCACCCGCCCCGCCAACAATCACGATGACGCGGCCTACTGGCTCAGCTGGTGTTAACAGGTTGTGCGATGGTAGCCCTGCCGGAAGTGGCGCGATGCTACGGCTTAATCGCTTGCCGTCGCGCCAAGCAAATACTCCGCTGATTGGCTGCACGCCAAGTTCTTGAACTAGCGTTTTGGTTTGCTCCACAGCAGTATCAGCCCAAGGCAGATCAATCACCACACACGGAAATCCAGGATTCTGATCAGGGATTGCCGCGCCCAGCCCAGCAACCAGTGCTCGTTCAGCCGCAACATCTTCATCAGTACTTGGAGTGTATGCACCAGCTGTAACCACCCATAAGCCTGCTGGTTGCTCGGGCCATGTCAGCATTGCTTGGGTTGCTTGTAAGAGTTGTAAAACTCCCTGATCAAGTTGATCGGCATGAGTAATTGTTGGCAAGGGGCCACAATCTGCTAAGAAAATCACGCCATACGGCTGGTCTGCAAATGTTGGTTGTTCGCTTGCTAACGAATCATTGTTTATAATCATGCATTGCTGCCCAAGCGCATTGATTGCGCTGGCAAGCTTTGTGGCAAGTTCCTGTGCCATCGGACTAATAATCAGCCAGGTATTGATCGTAGTTGTTTGGCTTGGTAGTGCTACCTCATTCCAGACGATCGCATGGAGCAAGCTCTGGGTTGAGGGTACTGGCGGCGGTGTAGTCTGCTCGGATTGGAGATCATCCAATTTGAGCAAAATCTGGCCATCGGTGGCTTTGAGCTGCAAACTATAGCCGCTTGGTGTCGGATTGAGGGTTACGGCGGCGATTTGCTGATTATTGTATAAGGCAATTTGGGCCGGCTTTGGATGCAAGCTCATGGCGCTAGGTTGTGGGTTTGTTGCTAGCGTTGGCAGCCAGTGTCGTTCACGGGCGAATGGATAGGCTGGGAGCGCGACCCGTCGGCCACCAGCCAAACTGGCGACGATTGCCGCCATATCGAGATCAATTCCTTTGACCCACAAGCGACTGAGGGCCGTTCGAATGCTAGCATGATCATTTTCGCCTCTGCGTAGTAGTGCCTCGACATGCCCTGTGCGTTGGCCCAAAGTTTGGCGTGCAAAGGCCGCTAGCGTGCTGCCCGGGCCAATTTCAATAAACGTGGTAAAACCTTCATTAATTAATCGTTCGATTGCAGGCGCAAACTGGACTGGCTGAATTGCTTGGTTTGCCCAATATGTTCCGTCGAGCGTTGTAGCACCACCGAGCCAATCGACGTTGACGCTGCTCAGCATCGGGATGCTTGGCGGATTTGGGGCGAACGCTGCCGCTGCTGCGGCGATTGGTTGGGCAGCGGCTTGGATTAATGGCGAGTGATAGGCCATCTGTTGGTTGATGCTGATCGCTGTATAGCCATCGTATTCCAAGCGTTGCAAGGCCTGCGTAACCGTATGAGTTTTTCCGGCAATCACCACTTGGTTGGGGGTATTGAAAGCAGCGATGCTCAAATCGGCTGCCATCGGGGCAACAACCGCCTGTACCACCGCTGCTGGGGCAAAAACCGCTGCCATCATGCCTGGCTCAGCATGGGTTGCCATGAGCTGGCCACGCGCCCGCGCAAGCTCTAAAACCGCTTCAAAGCTGAGGCTTCCGGCAATACATGCCGCTGCTAGCTCACCAACACTATGCCCAACCACAGCATCCGGAGCAAGCCCCCAACTGATCACCAGTCGCGCTAGGGCTACTTCAAATGCAACCAACAGCGGTTGCGTAATCGCAGTATCGGCTAACATGGCGCTATCGACATCAGAATCAAAACACCACTCAAGGAGCGTTCGACCATTAATCAGCCCTAACTGGACTGATGCTGCGTCGAGAGTTGTTTTAAAAATTGTTTGCTCTTGATAAAGCGCTGCGCCTTGTTGGGGATACTGAGCGCCTTGCCCAGCAAAAAGCAAGGCTATTTTACCGTGGTGACCGCTCGTCGATGTTTGGGTGACTGCGGGGTTAGGCTGATTTGTGGCGAGCTGCTCTAAGGCTGAGATCAGCTCGGTGCGCGGCTCCTTGGTTGGATCAATCAGGATTGTTGCGCGTTGTTCAAACATCTCGCGTTCGGCCATGCTGAAACAAACATCTGCCAGACTGAGGCTCTGATCGCTGTGCAGACGTTTGGCTAATGCTTGAGCAAGCTGGCCTAAGGCAGTTTGGGTTCGGGCTGAAAGCGCTAATAGCTGGAATGAATGCTTCGTGCTGATTGCTTGTGACTGGTTAGCATTTGGCGCAGCTTCAAGAATAACATGGGCATTCGTTCCGCCAAATCCAAAACTATTAATGCCCGCTCGTAGCGGTTGCGGCCCGTGCCATTTCGTTAATGTGCTATTAATTGCCAAACCACTTGCTGCTAGCGCAATGCGCTGATTGGGCGTTGTGTAATGGAGTGATGGTGGAATTTGGCCATGTTGTAGCATTAAAATCACTTTGATTAACGACGGAATGCCCGCTGCATTCAGCAAATGACCAATATTGGTTTTGACCGAACCAATCAGACGCGCTTCGCCTGCAGGTGGGAGAGGGAAGATTTGGGCTAATGAGCGAGCCTCGATCGGATCACCAATTGCCGTTCCAGTACCATGAGCTTCAATATACGAGACACTTGCTGGCTCGATCCCCGCGTTATGATAGGCCTGCTCAAGTACCTCGGCTTGGCGCACTGGGTTGGGAGCCATAGGACTGAGGCCATGGCCATCATTATTAATCGCTGAACCACGGATCAAGGCCAAGATTGGGTCGCTATGCTGTTGGGCAATTGCTTGGCGTTCCAAGATGATGATTCCTGCACCCTCGCCTAGCACAATGCCATCAGCCTCAGCATCAAAAGCCCGACAACGCCCGCTTGGCGATAATGCCCCAGCCAGCCCCAGCAGCTGGTGCGCCGTATTATTTAGATTGAGATTAATCCCGCCGACGATCGCCATATCGCAATCACCAGCTAATAAACTTGTTCGGGCCAGATGTAACGCCACTAAACTTGATGAACAGGCTGTATCAATCGCAATTGCTGGCCCGTTGAGATCAAGGCAATGGGCGATGCGTCCAGCAATCAGATTGCGCATTGTTCCGGTAACGGTTGCGGGATGTAATGGTGAGCCACTATCAATCAGGGGGATTAGCAACTGCTGATATATCGATTCTCCGACTCCAATAAACACGCCAACCCGCCTGCCGAGCCTTCGGCTACCTGCATAGCCTGCGTGCTCTAAGGCTTGATACGCTAATTCCAACAAAATCCGCTGTTGTGGGTCGATGACTGCCGCTTCAGCTGGGCTAATCTTGAAGAACGCCGAATCGAAGCAATCTATATCGGCGATACTGCTGCCCCAAACGAGTTCTGATTGCAGCGCGTTGTGCCGCGCGGCTGGTAGCGGGCGAATGCTATCGACCCCAGCAATGAGGTTGGCCCAAAACTCTTCAGGGGTTTCAGCATCGGGCAAACGACAGGCCATGCCAATAACTGCAATTGGCTCTGTTGCTGCTGGCAAAGGGTTTTTGCTGATTGATCGAGGCTGTATTTCAGGCACTTTTTGGGCTTGAAGTCGTAGCCAGTTGGCCAGTTTTGCTGGGGTTTCATAGGCTCGCAATACCGCAGGATCAGGCTCAACCTGAAATTGATCACCAATCAGCGCCAAAAGATCCATCAATTGTAACGAGGTCGCGCCAAGCTCAAAAATTGATGTTTGCCAACCAATGATGTTTGGATCAATTCCAAGGGTTTGAGCGCAAAGCTGAATAATCGTTTGTTCGAGGTTGGCGGGAACGAGCGTAGCAGGGATTAGATGCAGTTTTGCTAAATCAGCATGAACTGCGTTAATCAGGCTATCAAATTCGCCCGCCTCATAGCGTGCTCGTAGCTGGCTGCGCCGTATTTTTCCGCTGGTCGTGCGAGGAAATTGCTTGGTCGCCAACGGCACAATTTCGATTGCACTGGTATTGGTTGCACGGCGTAGGCAGCGACTGATTTCGTTGAGTAGCGGAAGCGCTGCTTGCCAAATATTTTGATTGTGGCGTTGGATTGCTCGCGGCAGTGCAAGGAAGACCACAACCCGCTCCGCAGCACCGCCAATCCGAGTTGCACCGCAAACCGCCAACCGACTATGTTGCAAGCCATCAATGCTGCGAATGCGATCTTCAAGGTCGGGAGCATGATATTTTTGACCATTGACGATGATGATTTCTTTGGCTCGGCCAGTAATGACCAACCGACCATGCAGCAAAAAGCCTAGATCACCAGTGCGTAGCCAGCCATCGGCAAATGCAGCGGTTGGGTCAGTTGCTCGATGATAGCCACGCATCAATTGCGGCCCAGCCACCTGAATCTGTCCAATATAGCCATCAGCCAATACATCATCACGATCATCAACAATCCGTAGCGAGCAATTTGGCAACACTCGGCCTACATCTACGATTTCGAGGGGCGGCTCAGCCTTGGGGCTTGCAGGTTGCGATAGATCCTGTTGAGCGTGATCGACCATAACAGCTCTGCCCTCGTGTACCAACAGCTGGCGATCAAGCAGATAGGTATGCATGCCAGTGCCAAGCGGCGAGAGCGTAACGCCAACGCATGCCTCGGCCAGCCCATAGACTGGTAGTAGCGCTTGAGGGGCTAGGCCGGCTGGGGCAAGGTGTTCAAGAAAAGCCCGACAGGTTGCTGGAATAATCGGTTCGGCGCCAACCACCAGTGCCCGCACACAGCTGAGATCAAGTGCTGCAATCCGCTCTGCTGGTACGCGTCGAGCGACTAACTCCAGCGCGAAGGGTGCTGCTGTGAGCAACGTTGCCCGATGGCGATCAGCGAGTTCTAGCCAGATCAACGGTCGGCGGGCAAAATAAAATTCAGCGATTTTTACCTGCTTGATGCCGACGGCAAGTGGCAAGAGATGGGTTGTAATCAAGCCCATATCGTGATAGTAGGGCATCCAAGTTACCGTACTATCTTGGTCATTCATCGCACAGGCGGCCCGCATCTGGCGCAGGTTGGCAAGCAATGCTGCATGGGTTAATTCGATACCTCGTGGATTACCCGTACTTCCCGATGAAAACTGAAGATAGGCAATCGCATTTGCTTGAGGATGCCAAGTCTCAATGGACACTTGGTTATTGTGATATATAGTAGTCTGTGAAACAGAATTGAAAAGCTGAATATCTGGTAGTGTCGATAATCCAGCTATGCGCTGTAGTGGCGCTACTGTGAGCGGATGGGCAGCTAGCGCTACAAGTCGCTCACCAAGGCTTGGATTAATCAGTAAGGCTGGATGGTCTAGGGTTGTCCAGATCGCCAAAATACGTTCTGGTTCGGCGGCTAAAGGTGCTGGAATAAGCCCCGCCATGATTGCCCCCCAAAAGCTGGTTAGGAAATCATCGCTGGCCTCAACCGCAATAAGTATTACTTGACCTGGAGCCAGGCCACTGCTGCTGAGCATGGTAGCCATCTGCTGAGCGTTGGTATACAGGTCGCGATAACAGACAACCCGTTCGTGTCCTGCGGCGGCGATATGGATAATTACTTGATTGGGATTGGCTTCTGCTGCGGCTCGGAGCAGATCGGGCAGGGTATTAACCTCGGGGCGAGACAATAAGTCAGCTGTCATGTGGCATTCTCCAAGCCTAGCTAGCAAGCAACGCTGCGGCTAACCGCCGAGAATCAAGAGGATCAGCGTCAGCGCAGGCAGCAAGAAGGACTCTTAGCACAGAGAATACCATAAGCTTGGATTGGGGTTGTGAGCTGACTCGCCGTAAGCATGTTAAATAGGCCTAACCCTATGTTTGAAGTTTATTGGGTTAGGCCAGCTGGATGAGCTTTAGGGCAAATCGGCAAGTTCGATCGAGAGCCTGAGATCAGTGTCTGGCGACATTAACTGATCTTGCGGAATGGCAACAAATACGGCTGGCCCTTCCGCCGGAATTGGGCAAACCTGACTATAGCTTCCAATTTGGGCTTTCAACGAGCCAGGCTGCACTGGCTCAATGCTTACCTCAAGCGTCCAAGTGCCATCAGTTTCAGCAAAGGCATGGATCTCGCCTGAGAATGATGGGATAGTATAAGCGCCAAATGGACGAATTAAATAGCCCATAGCCCCGCTGTTACGAAATGCTCCGCTCAGTTCAAGCGGGGTTGGCAAGCCGCTTAGCGCTGGACGCAGGATGGTCAGCAATGGTTTAAAGCGCTCGATAATTGGCGGTTTGAGCGAGACGGCGACACTTGGGCCAATCCAACGGGTTGACATAAGTAGTGAAGGTTCGTGATCGAGCAAGTCAACAAATTCAGTATAGGTTTCTAAACATTCAGGACAGAACCACAAATGCAGCCAAACACTGGGATAGCGTTGCAATGCTTTAAGCGGATTATGCCGCTCTAAAGTAACAAAATCTGCCATAAGATCCTGACATTGTTCGCAATCCGACGATGGGATGTGATCAGCTAACCACTCTAGGCGGATGGACTCATAGAGTACTGCTCGGCAAATTGGGCACTCACAAAGATGCCGATTAAAGGCTTGATAGGCTTCTGCCAAGGTGATTGTTGTGAGATTGGTTTGCAGCCAATGTTGTACATCGCTACAAGCACATAATGGTTGGTTCATAGCATACTCAATCAACTAGATTTTTCATCATTCAGAAGCATAGCGCGTCTGATGATCTAGATACGTTAACTAAAATTTTTTTCAGGTCTGTGGTGGATTGTGATCAGGATTAGCGCGAAAACCCCGAAATAAATCTCGGACAAGCTTCAGTAAGCTATGCACTCGGCTCGGCTTGAGATGTAGATAGTCGCCAATTTGCTTCAAGGTTGCATCTTGATCAACATACATTGCAAAAACCGTCAGTAAGCGTTGATCAGTTTGTTGGCGTAGGATCGCTTCAAATTCAATACGTTCAACATTATTGATCGCAACATCAATCACTGATTCTTGCTGGCTCTGTAATCCACCATGCAATTCAATTGACTCTTGCTCAGCGGCCCGGGATTGAGTATTTTGGCGGCGATGTAACTGTAACGACTCATTAATGACAATTCGCGTAATCCATGTGCGGAAGGCTGAACGATACTTGAAAAGTTTAATTTTCTCGAGGGTTCTTAGCAAGGCTAATTGACAAATATCTTCTTCATCTAAGGCACTATCTTTTTTCCAGTGGTAGCTATAAAGCCGAATTGTGTGCAGACATTGGGCCTGCACTTCGCCCAGCGCAGCTGCATGATCAGGGTGGTTGCTATCTTGGAGTGCCTGCACCAGATGCTTTTCGGTATGAATATAGCTCAAAACGAGCGCCTGTTCCTCAGGCGTTGTGGCTTCACTCTGTTCAAGTGTCACAGCATACTCGAAGCATTGTTGTGGGCTTAATTGCCAGCCTTGCGCCGCTCCAAACGCTGCTACAACATCAATCGTCGCTTGGTGAGCTGCCATGGTTATTCCTTAAAATACCAAATTTATCAGCGAATTAGTCGCTTAGTAATAGAGCTAATATTGGCATAGCATACCAATCAAGCGCTTTAAACATTCAGTAAAATATGCTAGAATCCACTCCATCTGCATCTGATACGCTAATCAATAACATAAATGACGATTATTAGCAAGCTAATAATCCTGAAATGCCTAACAATTCCAAGGAAAGGATTGGCGATGCCCTCTGTTTTTACGATTCCTGAGCAAGCTTATGCCATTCTAAAAACCATGGAACGCAATCCTCGGGCAGCAGTAATTCAGGCTCAGCTATTTGATCAGGATGGTGCTGAACCATTCTGGAAGGCCTTCCTCTTGGGTTCAACCTTGTTGGCTTGGGAGCGAATCAGCGAGTCGGTCGAGTGGTTGGAAGCTGCCCATGAGCTAGCGCAACAAGCGGAGTTGCCGCAACTATGGCAACTCCATACGCTTCGCGCACTGCTGCTCCAACGATCATTAGCTGATAGTTCGACGGAGATCGAAGCTTGGACACGCTTGATCGAGCAATATCAAAAGCTTAACGAGATGACTGAAGCTGCGCGGACTGCAATCTATTTGGCTAGAGCTTGGCATAGTAAACGCGACCCTCAGGCAGTTCAGCAAATTGTCGATCGATGGCTGCCATACTTGGATAATCCTCACGATCGGAGTGATGCGGCGAAACTCCAGCGCGTGCTTGGGGCGGCGCTGGTGGCGAAAGGCGAATATCTTCGGACAATTTCGCTTTTGCAAGCAGCAATTGCTTGGTTTGCGCATGATGCTAATCCGCTTGAAATTGCTAAATGTCAAGTTGAACAGGCTTGGGCCTTGATCGCATCTGAGCAATTGGACGAGGCTCAAACGTTGCTGGATCAAGCGGCGGTTGAATTTCAAGCCCATGATTTGCCATTACAGCAAGCCTTCGTGAAGCTCAATCAAAGTGCCCTTTTGCAATTGCGCGGCGATTACGCTGGGGCATTGGCTCGCTGCCAACAAGCCCGTGAATTGTTTAACCACGTTGGTCGAACGATTGATGTTGGGAGTTGCGAAGGAACGTTGGGCGCAATTTATCAACAAATTGGCCATTGGGATGCTGCTCAGGCTCATTATATGCTGGCGTTGGCGATTTTTACTGAGAAATCGGCTCAAGGCCGGATGTTAATGTTATATTTAAACCTAGCTAGCATTGCGATTCTCAAGCGCGATCCATCCCTAGCACATTATTATATACAATTCTATGAAAAAGCTCCCCTAGCTGCTGAGCACCAATTGTTTAAGGGTAGTGCCTCGCGGATTAAAGCTGATATTTTCTATCAGGAAGCGGCGATTGATTTGGCCATGGAAACGCTTTATTTGGCCCATGATCAGTTTTTACAAAATGGTGAATATACTCGCGCTGCGGAATGCCGCTTAGAACATACCTGGATTGGATTACAGCATCACAATGGCCAAGCACTTGATCAACGATTACTCGAAGAATTAGTTGATCAATTTGCATCGCAACCAATCCATCAATGGCGAGCTTTGTATGGCTTAGCCCGCTTGGCTGAATTACAGCACCAACCAACCCAAGCGCTGAGCTATTATGAGGCGGCTAGTCAATGTATCTTTACGCTGCGTCGCCAACTTGCGAGTGAGCATCTTAGCAGTTCGCTGTTTACGCGAGCCAAACAATTGTATCTTGATGCATTTGCATGTGCTTTGGGCCTGAACAATGTCACAAGTATGCTGCTGTTGGCTGAGCAGCAACGAGCATTAACGATTCAACGCCTTTTACTGCATCAATTGCCAACGATCGCCCAAGGCTTTGAACAAACCCAACTCCTGCAATCAATCCGTGAAATCAGCCGTTTAGTGCAAACGCAACGCCATAATGCGGCGCTCAAAGCCCAATTACAAGCGCAACTAGCCGACTATGTTCGGATGCTTGGGCAACTTCGCCATCAACAGTTGCCACCCCAATTGCCTGACCAACAGCTTGAGATCAGAACCATCCAAGCCAATCTTCAACGTAGCTACGGCTCACATTGGACAATTTTATCCTATTGCTGGATTGAGCATAATCTTTTAATTATCGGAATTGATCAACAATCGATTTTTTATGAATATATCGCCATTACCAAGGAAGTTGAGCAATTGCTGCGGTTGGCGTGTGATCCACAATCCCGTAATTTTGCCTATCGTGATGGGCGTTTAGCGCCTGATCGCGATGAACTATTATGGTCGCTGCAAACAATGTTGGGATCATTACTCATTCCCAAGCGGGTGCAGCAGCAACTCCACGCTGATTATCGTTTGTATCTTGTGCCAAGTGGTGTTTTACATCAATTGCCGTGGCCTGCCTTGCGGATTGCTGATAAGTGGTTGTGTGAGGTGGCAATTTTGCAAGTTGTTCCAAGCCTGACGTTATTTACCTCAAGCCCAACCGTGGCTAGCTCCAAGCGTATTTTTCTAGGTGGTTGTAGCACCTTTAATCATCCCTATCCAAACCTTCCGCATGTAGCTGCCGAGCTGCATACGATTGCGACTGATTATCCTGCCGACTACACGCTTGATCTCCAGCCGCAATGCCAGCTTGCTAGCATCAAAGCGATGACGAAAGAATCTGACTATGCGATTATCCATCTTGCAACCCATGCGAGTATGCGACCGATTCATGGGCTGATTGGTCATATTGCCTTTGCTGATGGCGAGTTATGGCTCAGCGAGATTATCCATTTAAACGTAGCCCATGCCTTAGTTTTGCTATCGACCTGCGATGGAGCTGTGGCCGAGCTACTTCCAGGTGAAGAAAACTTAAGTTTGGCATGGGCTTGGATTGTAGCAGGTGCTCGCGGCGTGCTTGCCAATCTATGGCCGAGCCGTGATGGCAGCCTCAGCACCCTTTTAAATACCATCCATACGACGCTTAGAAAAGGAGACGACCCAGCGCTTGCCCTAGCTTTAGCTCACCGCCAAGCCATCCAACGGGAAGACCTCGTTTTGGATTGGGGCGGATTAGTGTTTACCAGTCAATATTATGCTGCAGAACGCGACTAAGCAAGAGAGTTTAGCCGCGTTCGATTGAATTATGGTATGCGATTTACCAGCGGACTGGGCCTTTCAAGCCACCACCGCCACCGCCACCACCGCAAATTAAAGGGTTGCCACAAGCAAGGAGTTGGTTCGAAGGTTCAGGCAGCTGTAATTGATTGGCTGATTCAATGCGACCAAAAACAAAAAGCAAGCCAACGATCATCAATCCACAAACTGTGCGTTTCATAATGTTCTACTCCTTTGTGTTGACCAGAAAATCCTGGCATCACAGAAGAGTTGTGAACGAGCATTTCATCTCATTTGATCGTGAGGATTTTTGAATGAGTTTGTTGATTCAAAAGGATTAACCGATGCACGATACACTTGCTGCCCAAGTTGAGGCGGTATGGCACAAGCTTCAGCGCCAATTTCAATGGTCGCTTGTCCAGGAACAAGCGGCGATCATTCGCTCGGTAACCCAAGATTTAGCCCAACACGCTGGGCCAATTAATGAACAACAGATAAAATTGGCGATTCAGCAAGCCTATGCGCAGTGTCTCTACGGTGCTATTATGGCAATGCGGATGAATAATCCACGGCGGCATGTCCAACCAAACGCCAACTTAGCCTGTGACGATATTTACACCATGGCGTTTCGGCGGGCGCTCAAACTTGGAGCCGAGGAGCAATTGGCGCGTGATATTGCTCAAGAAGTCGTCAAAGTGTTGATCACGAATCCTGAAAAGGTGCGTGAGCCTAAAGCGCTTTTTAGCTGGGTTTGGTATCAAGTTCGTGATTTTACCAGCCGTGATCGACGGGCTAAACCAGTCGATTCGCTTGAGCAAGTAGAAGAGCGAACGAATAATTCTGCGATCTTGGTATCTAACACTAATGTAAGCGAACAAATCGAGGATAGATTATTTGCTCAGGCAATTCTTGATTTACTACCAACAATCCTCTCTCCATTGCAACATCAAATTATTGATTTAGTTTGCTTTCAAGAGTTAACTCCACGCGATGCAGCTGAAAGACTTAATACGAGTGCACATCATGTTCGGGTTGAGAAATCACGAGCACTTGCGAAAATTCGCTCACATCCAGCGCTTCAAGCATGGATTGATGCGGATTAATCGACAATTGGCGTTATTTTATAATGAGTGTATATCATGAATGCTGACCAAAAAAACCACAAGCTAAAGCAAGCACTTAACTCAGTATCTCCATTATCGTTTCAAGCAGCACAAGCTCAAATTTCTCAGTTGGTAATCGCTGAGCTATCTGGTGTTGATATCGAGCAGGAATATGCTCAAGTTTTGCAAGCACTCGATCAATACCCTGAGCTTGCTGAAGAATATGCGTTGCAAATGGAAGAGCAATTGGCGTTTTTAGCCGAGACCGATCCTTTACCAAAGCCAAGCAATATCCCAACATTTTTCCCCAAGCCAGTTGTACAGATCAAACGGAATACTGCACTCCCGTGGGGCCAATTGCTACAAAATTTCTTGATTCAGCTCAGTCCACCGCTCTTAGCCAAATCGCTTGATGCTGACCTTGGCCAAACACCTGCTGATGATCCTGCGGTGGATTCAATTGAATATCTCGAGTATGTGGCAACTCATGAGGCTTATCAGGTGAATATTCAAGCGACCTTGCAGCGGATTCCCCCCGACGGATGGCAGCTCGCCGTTTCGGTCGCATCGGTTCCTCCAACTACTTGGAAGGTGGGAGCCACGTTAAATGAGCAAGCCTTACCAATACTTGAGCATCAGCCGCCTATAACTACGTTTGGCCCGCTGCCATCCGTCCCCAGTGATTCGATCTTCTTGGCGATTGCACCAGACCAAGCTCCCTAAACTTGTCTATGATTGACATTTAATCAAGCCACTCTTGGGCTGCCTTTGGGCATTGGCTCAGGAGTGGTTTTTTGGGTCTCACGCATCTTTGAGGTATTAAAGGCTTGACTTTAGTAAAAAATTGCTTAAAGTGTGTTTGTAATTTCATTGAACTTATAAACTATCAATCCAGCCCTAGAATGAAATCACGCGAATGATTTGGCATAGGTTTGGAGGCTATGTATGGTTTGGAATCGACGGATATTGCTGAGCTTAGGAATTATTTTGAGCTTATTCGTAGGCTCGGGCTTGTTGATTGGCAAAGGCAATGCTCAAAGCATGCAGACGATCACGAATCCATGGGCGCTGCGTAGCGGGCGGGCAACCCATTATGATCCGACGGTTGGGATGGGTAATTGTAGCCTACCAATGCCTAGCGATATGCTTTTGGCTGCGATGAATACCAGCGATTATGGCTTGGCTGATTATTGTGGTGCTTATGTGACCGTCAATGGGCCGCGGGGCAGTGTCACGGTTAAAATTATTGATCGTTGCCCTGGCTGTGTTGTGGGTGGAATTGACCTTAGCCCGCAAGCCTTCGAGCGCATCGCCGCACTTGAAGCGGGGAATGTACCAATTACCTGGCAATTGATCAGTGCACCAAATGTCAGTGGCAACGTAATTTACAATTACAAAGAGGGCAGTAGCCAATGGTGGGCTGGGGTGCAAGTCCGCAATCATCGGAATGCGATAGCCAAATTTGAATATCGCAATCCTCAAGGAATTTTTCAGAATGTTGATCGAGTTAATTATAATTATTTTCTCGTGCCTGGTGGAATGGGGACTGGCCCCTTTACTTTCCGCGTGACTGATGTTTATGGCAATGTCTTTACTGATAACAATATTCCATTGCGTTCAGAGGGCGATGTCGCTGGCAATCAACAGTTTCCGTATGTGCCAAATCCTGGCAGCACAACTACACCGAGCCCTACTCCAGCAGCCAGCCCGACTCGTACTGCAACCCCAACTGTGGTTAGTCCAACCACCCGCCCTGATCAAACAATTATGAATGCTTCATCGACCGAGGCTGGTAGTAGCACCCAAAATGCCCTTGATGGCAACCTCAACACCCGTTGGAGCAGTGGCTTACCACAGGCAGCTGGCCAATGGATGTATGTTGGCCTGCCCCATGTTACAACTGTTTCGGGAATTAAACTTGATGCAGGCAGTTCAACAGGCGATTATCCGACGGGCTTTATTGTGCAAACGCGCGATGATACCAGCAATTGGGTGACGGTTGCCAGCGGAACTGGCTCAAGCCAACTCACCATCATTAACTTTCCTGCCCGTAAGGCTCGTTATATTCGGGTTGAACTAAACGCCAATTCAGCTAACTGGTGGTCAATTCATGAAGCAACGGTTATTTTTGGGGCACAGCCAGCGACCCTAACTCCTACGATCTCACCACCAACCAACACGATTGTTCCCTCGACGGCAACCCCAACCTTAGTTCCAACGATGGCTCCACCACCATTTACCGCTACCCCAGCTATTAGTACTTGGCAAGCGTATACCAGCTATAGCGTTGGCAGCCTTGTCCAGCATAATGGGATTGGCTATCGTTGTATTCAAGCCCATACTGCGTTGCCTGGCTGGGAACCAAATATTGTGCCAGCGCTCTGGCAGCCAATCTAGTTGCATGCAACCGTGATTGTGGGTTTACCCATGATCGCGGTTTGTTGATTGGGCCTGAACTGCTGGTGCTTGGCTATCCCAAGTTTGCACTTTTAACGTATACTGTTGCGCGTGCAATTGTTCACATGGGAGGCGACCTGTGCCAGCTAAAATTGACCCCAATGATTGGGATGCGAACTTCTCGGCCAAGGGGCCACGTCAACAAGGCCCACTCGCTGTTTTACTTCAAACCTTATTAGTGCTTGGCATTGCTGGTGGATTAGGTTATGGGGTTTGGCTGTTGAATCAGACCCTAACTGAGCAAAATGCTGCCGATGCTGCAACCGCCACGGCGATTGCCCCAACCACGTTTGCGCGGGCAACCCAACGGGCCATCCAAGCAACGCAAGCGGCAATTCCAACGGCTACCCCAAATCTGCCGCTTGGTCGCTCGCTGGCTACTACAGAATTGCGCTTTGAGCCGAATGAACGCTCGCAATCGAAGGGGAATATTAACCCTAACGATAGCCTGCAATATATCGAATCACGCGAGGTTGATGGTGTAGTTTGGTGGAATGTACGGCTGTTTGAGCGGGCTAATATGGATTTACCTGCTGCCGAACTTGGCACGAATGGCTGGGTTTTAGCCACGACCGTGACTGAACCAACAGCGCCACCGCCAGTTGTTGCCGATGCGACTGCCGTACCGCCAGCAGGCCCAGTCGATTTACCAACTGCGCCAATTGATCCGAGTAGTGTCATATTAACCCGTAATAGCAACACCAATATTAGCGTTTCGCACCCTCAAGCTTGGACAGAATATGTGATTGGCTCTGATCTCGCGGTCTTTTTCTCGACTGCGGTTGATGGAGAGCAAGGGATTTTGGCGAGCAAGGTTATTGGCAAAACCAATGATGCTGCTGGCATTCAAGCAGCGATTGAAGAAACCTTTAATCTTTTGGCCGCCCCAAATACCCAACGCGAATATGCGATTACCGCCTCGGAAGGCACGGTGAAGTTTGTGCGGGTTGTGCGCGGTCAGGAAGCCAAAATTCAAGCGTTTGTTACAGTTAAGCCCGGCCCAGGTGGTAGCTTAGGGGTGATTATTGGCTTTGTGCCTGAATCGGGTTTTGCGGCTAATCAGGCTATTTTGCAACAAATGACGCGTAGCGCAATTGTGCAATGATCGATCGATTGGAAATTTTTGGACATGCAGGTGATGCAACCTGTGGTTATGGCTGAGGCCCGCGCATGCCTTCGTTGAAGGTTGCTAATACTGTTGCACTTTCATTAGCGCGTTTGGTTGGCGAGCGCGTGAACGTGATCTATTATGATCTTGACGATCCTGCGATTCAGCAGCAGCATGCCGATCAACTCGCGTATTTTGCAGAAGAAGGCTGGCCCTACCCAATAGCCTTATTTGCTGGCGAGGTGTTGTTTGTTGGTGGACTGCAACCAATGAAATTGGTAGCCGCAGTCGTTGAACAGCTGAATCGCCGTGGTCTAAATCTCGCTTAAGAGATGATAGCTGGGGTAGATGCGCCAAGAAGCGTTTCGCCAAGCAGCAGCATGTGCTTGCGAAACGCTTCGACTATAATTGGCTAATTTACAAGAATAACTATCGATGCTTGTTGATCGACTGCATTTTGCAGTGCTTCACGGACGATTTGCACGCAAAAAGTTGGCTCTACTTCAGGTATCGTCAATGGTCGTAGTTCGTTGAGCATTTCTACACATTCTTGGGATGTCCAATAGGCGATGCTGCCACGCTCATGTGGTTCGTGTGCAAATGGTAGTAACTGTGAATCGCGCTCAATCCCCCGTCCTTCAAGCATAAATATCCACAGTGTTTCAAATGCGGGTGAGCAATGAACCTCAAGCCAAGGACGACATTCTATATAATGGTAGCTTTTAACCCAACTTTCGCTGGCCGATTTTAGAATTCGATAACTATTATCAAAGTCAATACAAAAGTACATCACAAAGTTATCAACGAGGGCTGCTTGTTGGATTGTTTGCGCCTGCAGTGCTAGTACGCCATGATGCTCTATCTGCTTGGCAAGCAACAAAATATCTGCTGGAAACTCATCAGGATATTCGAGTCGAAGATCTTCAAACCAGACTACAAACAATTCGATATGTTCGAGAATAAGTACGCTTAGTCCTTCAGGTGGCGCAAGATAAAAATAGAGTCGAATACCCACTATTGCTTCTCCCTTATCAATCAAACAGGCGTTACTATAGCATTCGTTTTCCCCATTACATTAAGCCTAAAGACTGATTATTATTAAAGTAGTCTCATAAATGCCGGAGAAGAATACACATACATCCAAGCAGCAGAAATCCATGGAAATTTTCGAGATAGCATTCGTACCGAACCACCAAAACCAGGCAAATAGGTGCTTAACCTTCCAGTATGAGACTACTTCTAGATTCAGGCAATAAGTTAATCTAAATCAAAAACTATTAATTAGAGATAGGCTCATGGATTTAATAATGAAGGAGTAAATTTCAAATGAAACACTTAGGATTTTTATACCTACTCTACAGCTTATTACTTTTCGGTTGTCAATCAGCAATTGATGCCATCCCAACACTTCAGCCAACCCCTAGCATTCCAATCGATACCTTGTATTTTTCTGAAACACCAATTGAAACTGCACGGTCAATTGAGGGGATTGCGATTGTTTCATCGGCAGAAGCATTTTATCGTAGCCTGAATCAACTCGATATTCAGATTATCTATCTTGACCAAACGAGCATTGATCAAATGACCAATGAATCATTACGTATGATGTATCAAAAGAGTATTGTGATTGCGGCGTTTGATACACCAATTAGTATGCTTGCCAGAAAAGCTGGACATCCTCAAAAAATACCTGATCTTGAGCTTCGCAAACCACAGGCCTACGTTTCAGCAATCTATCAATTTAACAATAAAGTTCAGTCGGTCCATGGCGAATATAACGATTTTCTCTACGATGATTTTGCAGCAAGCCATCGGCGCATAAAGCTTCAAAGGCTGCTCACCCTCTGCGGTGTAGGTCTAGCTCAACTATCACAATGTGCTGAATTTGAATAGAACACCAATCTGCTTAACTAACATCACAAATCCCCCTTGACAAACTAAAAACTATTGATACTATATATCCATACGTTCCGTTGGGGAGTAGCCACCTGCATCGACAGGGTTTGCAATCGTCAATCCAGAAGCAATTCTCGGTTGCAAACAATACGCACAGCGTATTTTGGTCAGACCAACATTGGCTTTGATAGCAGCCGTGTTGGTTTTTTGTGTGACCAACCACGGCCTTTGCAGGAGGCAATGCAACAATGGATACCCTCGTTTGGATGTGGATCGGCTTTAATGTCTTTGTTTTGGCCATGTTGGCGCTCGACCTCGGCGTGTTTCATCGCTCAGCGCATGTGGTTTCAATCAAAGAAGCAACATTGTGGAGTGTCGCCTGGATCGGCCTAGCCGCGATCTTCAACTTGGGAATTTACCTCTTTTGGCAGCAGCTCGTACCTCAAAGCAGCTATACCAATAGCGAAGCAGCCCTCGCCTTTATGACTGGCTACCTGATTGAAAAATCGCTCAGTATCGACAATATTTTTGTGTTTGTGCTGATTTTCGGTAGCTTTGCGGTGCCCGCCCAATATCAACATCGCGTGTTGTTCTGGGGCGTGCTGGGGGCGTTGGTGATGCGCGGAGCCATGATCGGGGCTGGCGCAGCCTTAATTCGCGAATTCCACTGGATTATCTATATCTTCGGCGCGTTTTTGATTGTAACTGGGATTAAGATGGCCTTTCATCAAGAACAAACGCTTGATCCGAAAAACAACATTGTGGTACGCACCTTTCGACGGATTATGCCAGTAACCGATGAGTATGAGCATGATAAATTCTTTGTGCGCAAAGCTGGCGTGTTGATGGCAACCCCATTGTTCTTGGTGCTGTTGATGGTTGAAACGACCGACTTGATCTTCGCTGTCGATTCGATTCCAGCGATCTTTGCGGTCACTCAAGAGCCGTTTTTGGTCTATACCGCCAATGTATTTGCGATTCTGGGCTTGCGTTCGTTGTACTTTGTGCTGGCTGGGATGGTGCATAAGTTCCATTATCTCAAGCTTGGTTTGGCCTTCGTGCTCAGCTTTGTAGGTGTCAAGATGCTCTTGGTCGAAACGGCCTTCAAAATTCCTTCGGGCATCTCGTTGGGTGTTGTGGCTGCGATTATCGCAACCGCAATTGGTGCTTCGTTGATTCGCGCTAAGCGCTTGGAAACCGTCAAGAGCTAAACAATAACCAGCAAGGCCGTGGGTTTGCAATCAACCCACGGCCTTGCTGGTATTTATTATCGCGAATCGCCGCTATACCTCCGTATATCTAAATAAGGCAAATCCAGCTCGCCCGTACATTTGTCGCTTGAGCAACTTTAATCGGTCAATCTGTGAGGCCCTGGACACCTTCAGTTGGTGCAGCAGCAGCTTTGGCAGGCGATTCGCGATGAGAGCATGAAGAAGTCGGGGCCATGAAATGGACTGCACTGGCGAATAGCAGCACACGGTGGTGCCGATCAGCCGACTGGTTGAGATTTCGAAGCCCACGCACCCGTGGCGGGAGCCGTTAGCCCCTGAGACCGCTGCCCCCGCGTTTTTAGCACTCTCCATGAGCTGCGCACGAAGCTGGAGGATGACGGTATTACCTCGATGCTACGACGAATCAAGCAAGCTTTGCTCATGCAGCCCGCATGTTATGGGCGTTGGTTTTTTGCTGGCCATGGAAACTCCTTGCAGCCCTCGACTTAAGATCATCATCTCAGATCTGTCTTACCCATCTTAGCACAGAGGGATGTTTTGCCCCTCATTACACCCTTACTAGAAACTCATGTGTGGTTAGTAGAGCAGATTTTGGAAGAAGAGGGATGGGTCAATGAGCAATTCAAGCGACTGGGGTAAGGATGCGTATAGGACTGATTTATCCTTTGTATCAGAACGCTCCACTCATATGCATGCCACACGGAGAGACGGTTCATGATACGAGCAACACAACCTAATCACCGTATCTCTTGTCCGATGGTTGGCAAGGAATGTGGACTGCGGGAAACGTGAGGGATCGCGCTGGATTCCCAAGCCGTTTGAGACGTTGAATGATCAAGCCTTGATTACCCGCCATTTGGATCTGATCATCCGGGTCGGGGCACAGGTCACGCCTATCATTGATGCAATTGCCTTGCACAACCTAAAAAATAGGTTTGAAAAAATACTACAAGCATATTAGAATACCGATGGGATGTTCATATAACAATTCCACAAGAAGGGAGGTGGATATCGATGCAAAAAGTTACGATTCAAATTCGCAAATTAGAAAAAATCGAGACGACTGGTGCACGCCATGCACAAGGTGCAGGTTAATTTTATTTTTAGGCCAATGTAACCCAAGAACATCCTAATTGGTGGGGAGACTCAACTCTCCCCCCAATTGGTTCCATAAGATAAGAGATGGAGCATTATTTACATGAAACTACCACAAATAAAATACGCTCATAACCCTGTTCGGTTATCGCACAATCGTATTCGGATTGGCACAATACAATATGGGGTTGGATCTGAAATAATTGATGATGAACAAGGGACTATCTGGCGTTTGCTGCAATTAATGGATGGAACACGAACGATTGAAACCATCATTACTGAAATGCAGCTCGGTACCTCCATTGATACGGAAAGTATACGTGAGGCAATTACTGATCTCATAGAATCAGGTTTTGTTGAAGATGTTGATGCTCCGCCTCCTCTAGTATTAACATCTGCTGAATTGGAACGATACAGTCGTAGTGTTAATTATTTTAGTTGGATTGATACAACACCTCGGAGTAGCAGCTATGAAATTCAATCTCGACTAAAACAATCACATGTTACACTTCTAGGACTAGGCGGATCAGGATCATCGGTAGCAATGAGCCTCGTGGCAGCAGGGATACATTCATTACACTGTGTTGATTTTGATAAAGTTGAACTATCTAATTTGAATCGACAGTTATTATTCAACGAAAAAGATCTTGGGAATTCCAAAGTAGAAAGCGGGGTTAATCATTTAAAAGATATTAATTCGTATGTTAATATCACAGGTCAGGAGTTAAAAGTAGAATCTGCAAATGATATTATCCCTTTGATGCGAAATTGCGACTTATTTATTCTTTGCGCAGATAAACCTCAAGAAATTATTCTGCAATGGACAAATAGTGCGGCATTTGAGACGAATACCCCCTGGATGATGTGTCTTTACGCTGGCCCTATGGTGGTGATTGGCATTTTTGTACCACACCAAACGCCTTGTTATGAATGTATGAAACATGATGAGAATGATAAAAACGTACTCCGTGATGGGACGAATCCAGAGCATCTCTACAATAGGCTTGATATCAATGCTGTTATTGCACCAACTGCAAGTTTAACAGGACATTTTGGGGCGCTTGAGGCAATCTATTTTCTTACTGGATTACAACCACAAACAGTAGGGAAAATATTTCATCAAAATCTCATGATTTATGATCATATCTATTATATCACGCCTTCATTTTGGCCAGAATGTCCCGTATGCAGCAGTAAGGAAGTATTATCATAGTTTTATTAAGGTTTTAAATGACAATCCAAGAAACTGCAAATCAATATGCGATACAGCCAGATACGCGCTTAATTTTACATAATTTATCTGAACGAATGGAAGATGGTGAATATATCATCGGGCGTATAGAAACAGGTGATTTTATTGCCTTGCCTGAGGTTGGGAAGGCTGCAATCGATCTTTTTCGAAAAAATTACTCTATTCAAGACGCGCATAGTTACCTTGCCCAACGCTACGATCTAGATTTTGATCTCGAATCCTTTGTTGAGGGTTTAATTGATTTAGGATTTGTCAGGTTGATTGATGGACATCATATCCATCCACACGCAGAAGAAGCTGTAGCGTTCCCATGGTTACAATCCCGTCATGTAGAATGGATATTTAGTAAACCCATAAAAATAATGTATCTGGGTTTATTAGGTATCGTTCTATTTACCATAATACATCACCCATGGGTAATACCAAAGCAGGATGCGTTCTTTTGGTCAACAAGTGGAAGTTTGGTAATCTTCGTCAATACAATTTTATTTATAACAAATCTGATGCTTCATGAATTAGCGCATCTGATAGCGGCACGCTCCTTAGGCGTACCAGCATATATTAATCTTGGTACTCGTCTCCATGAATTAGTTGTTCAGACAAATGTAACCGGCCTATGGTCGGTGCCACGAAAAAAACGATATCGTGTCTATTTAGCAGGAATAGTCTGGGATATCATCCCTATATCAATTTCAATATTATTAATAGCCTATACAGAGATACCAGCAACACTTCAGAACATCCTTTATTCATTGATACTATTGATATTTTTTGGCATTTTTTGGCAGTTTCAGTTTTATATGCGAACTGATATATATTTTGTTATATTAGATTTATTACGCTGTTATAATTTATTTGATGATTCAGTATCATATATTCAGTATCTATATAATAACCTGAAATACAATATATTCCACCCAAATAACGATAAACCAGTATCACCACTCGAGAATATCTCCATTTATGAAAAAAGGAAAATCATTATATATTCTATTTTGATTTTTTTTGGATCTGTCATTTCTCTATTACTATTTACAATATATGGTATTCCTATATTACTAGGTTTGCTATTTAATGCCTTATTTTCTATAAAGCAGGGTATTGAAGTACGTAATTTATCAATGATTGTAGATGGTATTATTGTAATATTAATAGAAGGTCTTTTTCAAGTATTATTTATAATGACATTTATAAAAAATCGCAAGCAATGGTTCAATAAGCAATGGATGAAATTGAAATTTTTATTCAATAAATCATCATTACAATAATCGATAATATTTAGATTTAGAAAAAGATTATCTTATTTTATATCATACATCGCTATAAATGAGATAATATTTCTATCATTTTAATATTATATATGTTATTCACTATTATGTATCTTTTTACTCTCAATTTATTTTGAAAGGAATTACAAACAATGATAATCGAACAAGATTTGAAGGATCAACTTCAAACAATTGCCGACAATAATTTTTCGATCTCTAACGAAGTAAAACCGTTTGATTTAGCATTGATGATGCTAGATCATATTGGATCAACAGACAGTTATCTTCGTGATAATCTCATTTATACCAGCTTTGCAACGTGGATTCTCGATCACCATCTCTTTAGTCATGACGAATTAAACCAGCTATTATCAATTGTTCTCGATGAAAAGCATCTGTTTTATCGGATTGGTGAAACGAATA
Source organism: Chloroflexota bacterium (assembly GCA_020161265.1). Classification (NCBI taxonomy): domain Bacteria; kingdom Bacillati; phylum Chloroflexota; species Chloroflexota bacterium. The sequence goes on from JAIUOC010000001.1 coordinate 327,953, forward strand.
CTCATTCTGTATTTACACGATCATTCTCGGTCTTACTGCTACCACTGCTATTAATTGAAAACCGCACGAGTGCGTTTTTATCGGAAGCTGCTATTCAATCCATTAAATCAAAATTATTACAATATATCCACGATGAACAGGATTTGCGTGGCTATACGGAAGCGTATGGTTGGGCACATGCCGTTGCCCACATGGCTGATGCCTTTGATGATCTAGCACAATGTTCAGCATTAGATGCCCACGATTTACAAGCAATCCTTCAAGCAATTTCCACAAAAATATGTGTCGGTACAACATATTACATCCATGAAGAAGATGAACGCATGGTAACAGCGGTTATGAGTATTATCAATCGCAATATCCTAACGGAACACGATCTCGCCGAATGGATCACTGGGTTTGATATCCAGCTCCAACAAAGCGATCAGAATCCGTTAAATTACACCTATTTTAATACGAAACAGTTCCTGCGAAGCTTATATTTTAGATTGCAACCTAAAAATGGGCAAGAAAAAACTGTTCAGGTTATCAACCAGCTATTAAATAAAATAAGCCACTTTAAGGATTAACGAGCTTAAGAGCCTGTTCGGATGAGCGGGAGCATGGGCGCAGCAACCGACGGTTTGAAAATCCCAAGAGACTTTGCCGTTGCACATCTGGGCCAAGCACGTGGCCCACGATCGGTAGTGACATTAGCGCTCGCAGACTGGAATGTGGTGATCACGAATACGCCGCGCACGCTGATGGGAACAGGCCCTCTCCTATTAATCACGCTTATGATTTAGTTTTACGCCCTGATCAATCAAATTGATCAGGGCGTTGGGCGACTCTGTTTCAGCTGTGTGTGCTCGGATCGGCACAGTTAACCAGAAATCGGAAACACTGGGCTGCTTGGCGAGCTTGCGTAGTAGCTAACATTGCAGTATCACCGGTGGCAATCACAAACGCGCCCCGCGCAAATGAGTCACTTGCACCTTGAAAGAAACTTCCAATCTCTTGGAGTGCTTCGGCTTTAACCACGCCGGGACAATGCGTTGCTTGTTCTTGGCCATCTATCCGTTCCAGTCTGCCAATCGCCTGGGGGCTGGCATAGGCAATTGCTGCCCAGCGTTGAAAACTGCGTGGAAGTTGCTCAAAGACTGTTTCACCAGCGACCTGTTTAATCCAGAGTTGATCAACATCAATTCCGCTGGCTAGTTCCATTAATTCAACAATGCTATCGCCGGCAAGCCGTGCGTGAGTTTCGACAATCCGTGGGCCGCGAGCAGTCAGAATAATTTCGGTATGTGATGGGCCATTCTGTAGATCAAGCGCCGTTAAAACCTGTTCGACGAAGCTTGTAATTTCTGCAACTGTTGCTTGAGGCAGCAGTGCTGGCAAGCAATGGCCAGTCTCAACACTGGTTTGGGGGTCTTTGAATTTTTGGGTGACGCAGATTATATGATGTTGGCCATATTCCGAAAAGGCTTCAACACTATATTCTTCGCCACTTAAATATTCTTCGACCAACATTGCATGGCCTGCTGCACCGGCATCAAACCATGCTTGGGCAGTGGCAATCTCAGCAGCAGAACGAATAATCGAAACGCCCATGCTTGCTCGACCATCACGCGGCTTTAATACCAATGGATAGCCATAGCGTTCGCCAAATGCCTTAATGTCGTCGGCAGTTTCGACCGATTGCGCTATGGTTGGATCAAGGTTAGCCTCGCGTAATACCTGACGCATCGCATCTTTCTGGCGCGTATAGTGAATTGTCGCGGAGCTATGATAGGGCAGTTTCAACGCTGCGGCAACATCGGCAGCAATATGCTGGGTCACTTCATTGAAGCCACCAAGCACATCAATTGGAGCATGGCTATGGATTAAGCGGGCCTGCTCGATCCATTGATCGATGGTTGCGTTCGCTGCCATGCCAATAATGCGATCATAATCGCCATGGTTCTTGAGTGTTTTAATATTTTTGACCGGGCACAAGAGGCTCAGGCGATGACCAAGTTGCTTGATTTTGGGATGAACCTCGCGAGCTGTGCCGATTAAGAGAAAATGGCGGCTCATGCGCTACCCTCCTTCCTACTACTAGGCGGCATACCCGCTTAATCAACGAAACCCTTGGTGCGCAGAATATCCTCGATTTTGGCGCGATGGGCTTGTTCCCATGCATCAAGGGTTTCGGTTGCATCTTTGGCGGCGCGAGCTTGAGCTTTTGCTAATACACTCTCAGCGCGATCACGAGGTACAACCACAATTCCCTCTTCGTCAGCGACGATAATATCGCCTGGGCCAACCTGAACTCCGCCACAAACTAGTGGCTGATTAAGTGGGTTGATAACCTCTTTGCCACCAGGAATTGGAATTACACCACGGGCAAACACCGGAAATTGGTTGGCTCGGGCTTCAGCCAGATCGCGAATTACCCCATCAATAATGAAGGCTTTGATGCCACGTCGTTGGGCAACCGCACAAACATTGCCACCAGCAACGGCAAAATTAGTATCAGCACCATCAACCACAATGATTGAACCTGGCTCAGCCCGATAGATTGCTGCATGCAACATAAGGTTATCGCCTGGCGTGCATTGAACAGTAAAGGCTGGGCCTGCGACGCGTGGCATACCCTGCCATAACGGATGAATCCCCAGATCCATCACTTGGCTACGGCTGAGTGCGTCGGCTAAAGTGGTTGGCGAAAGGGCTTCAAATGCTTGATAATCGATCATAATTCCTCCACAAACACATCCATTGTTGGTCTATTCGATCCTCAACCCTTGAGTATAGTATGTGGCATGAAGCTGCGTCAAGCTAGCTTGGTTGGGGATAGTGTTTTCCGAATCCACGCGATTGAAACTGCCAGCTTAATCCAGCATCATTGGTCGCGCAAATCGTTCCTTCATCGCCTATTACCCAATAATGGCTGGGCGATAATCCATGCACTCCCCAGAGGCTCATGCCGGTATCAGTGCTTTGCTGGTGCCACGTATTGCCCGCATCACGAGTAACAAGAATTGTGTCGCTCCGACCGACGGCCCAACCCGTTTGACCATCAGGCAAAAAATGGACAGCCGCTAGGTGTTTTTGGGTTGGTGTCGGCTGGCGTTGCCATGAGGCTCCAGCATCGCGGCTGTACAAAATCGTTCCGCGATCACCCACAATCCAGCTGTGGGTCGATGCTGGCAGACAATGAATGGCCGCGAAGTTTTTGTCGCTGCCACTGGCTTGGATTTGCCACGAAGCGCCGCCATCGTTGGTATGCACGATGATGCCATGATCGCCAACGGCCCAACCACGCTGCGCATCAGCAAAATCTAGCCCCCATAAAATCTGGTTAGTAGCGAATGCTGCCTGTTGCCACGAAGCGCCGCCATCGTTGGTATGCACGATGATGCCATGATCGCCAACGGCCCAACCACGCTGCGCATCAGCAAAATAGACAGCCAAAAGATCAGAGTTCCACGGATTTGGTTGAACAATCCAGCTTTGTCCAGCATCCGGCGTATGGATAATGCTGCCCTCGCGCCCAACTGCCCATGCCTTTGTTCCATCGCGCAGGCTATGAATTGCATAGAGGTTTTTATTTAGGGGGCTATTATGGACACGTAGGGTCGTTGCGCCTGCCAGTTTGCTGAACAACGACCCACCATCACCAACGATCCAACCAAGCTGACCATCGGGCACAAAATCAATCCCATACAGGTTTTTTCCGGTAGCACTGACTTGCGCAGTCCACGTAGTGCCACGATCAGGACTGGTTAGAACTGTGCCGCCATCACCGACAATCCAAGTGGTTGCAGCGTGCGAATTGTGCGTGATCCAGCGCAACGATTGGCGACTAAGCTGAGTTTGGATTTGCCAATGCTGCTCATTCATCAATTTTGACCAACATTGGCCAGATTGGGTAATAAGGTAGATTCGTTGATCAATCAATACAAGATCAGTAAAGGTCTGTTGCGGATCGCAAGCACGCTGCTGCCAGCTTTTTCCGGCATCGATTGTTTGGAGTAGCGTTCCATTACTACCGCAAATCCAAACCTCTTGCTGATTAACAATCTGAATCGCGAGCAAGGCAGCAGCGCTAGCGCTCGGTTGCTGCTGCCATGTTTCGCCTGCATCGGTGGTTGCGAGAATTATGCCACGCGCTCCTACAATCCAGCCAAACTGTCCATCGGCAGAAAACGATATTGCATAATAGTCTGTAATACCGAATATCAATTGTTGCTGCCAATCACGTCCAGCATTACGCGTCGATAGTATCGTGCCTGCAGCGCCGACAATCCAACCAACGTCTTGATTAATAAACCACATTCCATAGTAATTAGCTGTGGATAGCGAACGTTGTTGCTGCCAACTTTTTCCCGCATCGGTGGTTGCGAGAATTGTGCCATGCGAGCCAATTACCCAACCGAGCATCCCTGTCGGATCACTCCAGACGGCCCAAAGTGGCTGGGCTACATCACTGGCTTGGGTTCGCCAACTGCGGCCACGATCAGTTGTATAGATAATCGTACCAGCGTGGCCGACCGCCCAGCCGGTTTGACCATGCTGATCAAAGGCCACTGCCATGAGCTGCTGATCAGCACCATTTAATTGAATTTGCCAGTGATTGCCATGGTCTTGGGTGGCAATAATAATTCCATCATCGCCAACCGCCCAACCATACTGGAGATCGCGACTGCTGGCAAGGGCTACAAGATCTTTGCTGGTTTTGCTCTGTTGAGCTTGCCATGTCTGTCCAGCATCGAGCGTTTGATAGAAACTACCATCATCGCCGCTAATCCATGCGGTGCTGCCGCTTGGATCAGCCACGATGCCATAGAAATCTTTGGTGATTGGAGTATGGATGGGATTCCATGTTTGGCCAGCATCGTTGGTCAGCAACACTGTTCCGGCTCGCCCGACGATCCAAGCCACCTGCTGATTGACCGCAAACACGCTGCGTAGATCGTTGCTGGTTGGGCTCGCTTGCTGCTGCCATGTCTGCCCAGCATCGTTGGTTACGAGAATAACCCCACCATGCCCAACGGCCCAGCCATGAATACCATCAGCAGTGCTACAGCGGGCTAATTGCTGATGCAGGCCACTTGATTGCGTTTGCCATGTCTCACCGCCATCCTGGGTTGTGAGAATAATCCCATCATCGCCAACGGCCCAGCCGTGGATTGCGTTAGGTGCAAAGGCAACGCCATAGAGATTATGCTCTGAACCACTAGCTTGCAGCAGCCATGAATCACCACCATCGTTGGTCGCAATGATAATGCCATCGCGCCCAACTGCCCAACCATGCAGCCGATTAATAAAGGTCACCGCCCGTAAATCTTTTTCGGTCACCTGATGTTGTTGCCAAGACACGCCACCATTGTTGGTCGAAACAATTAACCCACCATCGCCGACCGCCCAACCAACCTGTGGGTCGATCAAACTAACACCTTGAAGATTCATACTGCGTGGTGTTAGTTGCCAGCCTGTCGCAGCGTGTTCGTATTGTTGATCGGTCATACCGTTACTCCTGCTGGCTCCCAGAGTGCTTGTTGTTCGGCCCAGCGCCAAACCTCAATCAAGCGTTCTTCGGGGTCAGGAGCATCAGTCAGATCAACAATAAACCCGCCGACTTGATCAACACTCATTTGGGCTGGTTGCGAGTGTGTGCCAGCCTGAATGCTCCAATCGAAGTGGAGCACCCATGATTGGGGTGGTTTTGCAGCGCGATAGCCGCGAAAAATGCCAGCTTGCGGTGGAACCAAACCCCAACCGACGATCTTCTTGGGTTGGGTGATCGCCCTTAATTTGCTCAGATCAATCGGCATGCCAGCTTGGCCTTGGATAAAGAGTTGATTTAGGTTAATGCCAAAGGCCTGCTCGATCGTTCCGTTGATCATACCGCCACCGGTGCGGCTGGCAATTTCGCAAAAGAACAGCTCATCGGCAGGAGTATGAAACAACTCCAAGTGAAAGCTGGTGACGGGCGGAGTTGGCAGCAAGGCCAACACTTCTTTGGCCGCTGCGATCAAGCGCTGGGTCAAGTGATGTTCGGGCCGAAGCATCTGGCTAGCGGTAAACCAGCCTTTGGTGAAGGATAAACCATTGCCAAGATATTGCGACGGCCAGCAAAAACAGACCTCGTTATCGACCAATAATCCATCGATATGATATTGATCACCTTGGATAAAGCACTCGATTTCTAAACCACGGGGTAGCGGCTGTTGCAACAACTGAGCTAGATCATCTTCGTTTGCGAGCATTTTTGCCCCCAGCGAACCGCTGCCATCATCTGGTTTGACGATCACTGGGTAGCCATGCTGTTCGATAAATTGAATTAGATCGAACGGCTCGTTGATCGCCTGAAAAATTGGGATATTGACCAGCTGTGCGCGATTAACCAGGTGTTGCTTCATCACGATTTTATTGCGAAAAGCCAATGCGCTATCGGCTTGCTGGCCAGGCAACCCAAGGTAGCTGCGTAAGCGGCCTGCACGCAGAATATCAACCTCTGAAGTTGCGACAATCCGCTCGATTGGGCATTGCCGATGCAAGCGTAAAGCCTCAAATTCAATCAGGCCACTTTCTTCATAGTTCTCAAATGGCTGAATCGCCGCAAACCCTTGAAAGCCTTGGACGCGGTTGGCAGCAGTAAATAAGCGTGCCTGCGGCACTAAATCGCCAAGCCAATCGCCAAAAGGAGCTAAGTGGGGCTTTTGACGATTGAGCACTAAGATCTTCATTCAGCACCTCGGGCAATCGCCAGCGTGGCATGGTCAGCAGTACCCTTGTGATGGCGATTGAGCGGGCGATCAAGCCCTAGATGGTCACGTAAGGTTGTGCCTTCGTATTCAGTTCGAAACAATCCACGGCGCTGTAATTCAGGAATAACCAAATCAACAAAGTCGTTTAAGCCATCAGGTAGGCTTGGCGGCATGATATTAAACCCATCAGCAGCCTCATTCACAAACCAATCCTCAAGTTGATCGGCAATCTCGCTGGGGGTTCCGAGAATAAAGCGATGGCCGCGCCCACCTGCAACCGAGAGATACAATTGACGAATCGTTAGGCCTTGGCGTTGGGCTTGCTCATAGACGAGTTTTTGGCGGCTAGTGCTGCCTTGGGTTTCAGGTAATTCTGGTAATGGCCCATCCAAGGGGTAGCCTGAAATATCAACATCACCCAACAATCCGGTCAATAGCCCTAAACCAACCACCGGATCAACCAGTTCTTGTAAGATTGCATATTTTTCTTCGGCCTCAGCCCTCGTTTTTCCAACCACCGCAAACACGCCAGGCATGACCTTGGCTTGTTCAGGCGAACGTCCATGCTTGATCATTTGGCCTTTGATGCCGCGATAAAACGTTTGGGCTTGCTCAAGGGTTTGATGGGCGGTAAAAATCACTTCGGCCCATTGAGCCGCAAAATCTTGACCATCTTCTGATGAGCCAGCTTGCACAATAACCGGGTAGCCTTGCGGTGAACGGGCAAGATTAAGCGGCCCGCGTACCTGGAAAAATTCGCCATGATGATGCAGCATATGCAGTTTTTGTGGTTCGAAATAGCGGCCTGTGGCTTTGTCGAAGATAAAAGCATCATCTTCCCAACTATCCCACAACCCTGTTACCACATCCATAAATTCGCGTGCCCGCCGATAGCGAGTGGCATGATCAGGTTGGTGTTGAAGGTTGAAATTTTGGGCCTCAACATCGGTCACTGAGGTTACAACATTCCATCCCGCCCGCCCATTGCTCAGAAAATCGAGCGAAGCAAATTTACGCGCAATATGAAATGGCTCGTTATAGGTGGTCGATGCGGTTGCCGCCAAGCCAATGTTTTGGGTAACCATGGCTAAGGCTGAAAGCAAGGTCAGTGGCTCAAACTGAACAATTCGACCCCAACGGCTTAATTCATCTTCATCTTTATAATGAGTGCGAATGCCCACCCCATCCGAGAGGAAAATCATATCAAACTTGCCCCGCTCAGCGGTTTGAGCCACCTGGGTATAATGTTGAATTTCAAGCCCAGCATTGGCTGGGGTGTTGGGGTGTCGCCATGCGGCAACATGGTGACCAGGTGCGGGGAGAAAAGCCCCAAGTTTCATTTGACGTTGCTGTTTCATTGGTTAATCAACTCCATTATTCACACAATCTAAAACTCTTTAGCCGCTTTAACTTAATTGACGAATTGGTGCGCCTGCTAAAAAAGCCTGAATATCTTCAATCGCTTCGCCAAAATAGGCTTTGTAGTTGCGTTGGGATACATAACCCAAGTGCGGTGTGGCTAAGACATTTGGCAAGCTACGAAATGGGTGTTCAGCTGGCAACGGCTCAATCTCAAATACATCCAAGCCTGCGCCGCCAATCCAACCCTGTTCCAAAGCTTGAATCAAGGCGGCTTGATCGACAATCGCTGCACGAGAGGTATTGATCAGGTAGGCATGACGGCGCATACGCTGGAGTTCGGCTGCACCGACTAAACCGCGTGTCCGTTCACCCAATACCAAGTGAATCGAAACAATATCACTCTCTTCAAGCAGCTGCTCTTTGGATTCAGCAAGCTGAACTCCCAATGCTTGAGTGCGCTCCGCAGTGAGGTTTTGGCTCCATGCCAACACATCCATGCCAAACGCTTGGGCAACTTTGGCGACGTTACTGCCAATTTTGCCTAAGCCCAATAAGCCCAAACGCTGGCCTGCTAAATCCATTCCAACGCTTTGTTGCCATGGGCCATTCGTGCGTAATGCCACATTTTCGGGCACAATTTGGCGAGCCAATCCCAAAATCAAGGCCCAAGTTAATTCGGCAGGAGGCTCGGAACGGCTCGCCGTGCCACAAACAACCATTCCTTGGGCATGGGCTGCTGCCACATCGATCGAGGCATTGCGCATGCCAGAGGTGATTAACAGCTTAAGGTTTGGCAATTGGGCCAGTAAATTGGCTTTAAATGGTGTTCGTTCGCGCATAATCACCACAATCTCACAATCGTGGATTGCTTGGACTAACGCGGTTTGTTCGCTGAAATAGTTAGAAAAAACCTGTACATCAACCTGTTCGGCTACCACTGACCAATCAGCCATCGCCAAGGCGGCGTGTTGATAATCATCAAGAATTGCACAGCGTAGTTTTGTCATGCGATCGCTCCTTGAATGGTTAATCCTAAGCCTGGGGTTTGCGGTAAACGCAGCCTGCCTTGCTCGATCACAAGGCCTTGAAAGGGGTCATTGACCAAATCAAGATGCCCATCAAGATCAAGATAATCTGCTAGCCCGGCAAGTTGGGCGATAGCGCTAATTCCAAGGCTGCTTTCAGTTTTACAACCTAACATAACTTTTAGGCCAAGTTGCTTGGCAACGTCGATCATTGTGCGAGCTTGGCGTAAGCCGCCACATTTGAAGAGTTTGAGATTAATCACATCAACACAGCTCTGTAAGCGCCACACATCATCAAGCCCACGACAATCTTCATCGGCAACTAAGGGAATTGGTGAGTGTTGGCGAATTGTGCATAGTTGGTCGAGGTTACCCGCCGGTATTGGCTGTTCGATCAGTTCAACGCCGTAGGCATGACATTGCTGAACTGCGGCAATCGCTTGATCAACATCCCATGCTCCATTGCCATCAACCCAAATCCGGCCAGCATAGACCTCGCGTATTTGGCGCAGGCTATCGAGATTGCTAGCGTTTGTGAGTTTGAGTTTAAGAATTGGCCATGCCGCCAATGTTGCAGCCTGTTCGACCAAGGCATGCTCCGATTGTACGCCAAGCGAGAGTGCAGTTGGTGGGATGCTCAATCCCGCCAAGCCCCAAAGCGCGTGGATGGGTTGCGCAACCACCTTGCCTAAAAGATCATGCCATGCCATATCGATGCCCGCCATGATCGCAGCCTGATTGCGAACGACCGAAGCTAATTGACCTCGATACAGCTCAAATTGCCATGGCGTGGCAGTGTTCAGCAATGGTTCGCAAGCCCGAAGCAGCTGTAGAATTTGCTCAACACTGAGGTTGTTTTCTTTGGGGCAAAGCACGGTGCCAAAACCACCATACTCCTGCCAGGTTAATTCGATTACAACTTGTTGCACCGCAGTTGTCGAACCCTTATTGCTGACAAACGGCTGATCAAGCCGTAGGCTGATCACTGTCGTTGTTAAGTTCATGAGCTTGTTTCCGCTAAAGGAGCGGGGTTGGTTGCGACGATAGGTTCTTCGCCAAGTAAGCGCCAGCCCAAAAATCGTGGGCTGCCAAGCACCAACGCCAGCACAGCAAAGCCGAGACAAATTGCCCCACTGAGCAGCAAAGCCCAATTGAGCGAACTATTGGTAGCACTGGCAATCAATGGAATGCTAATCGCCGTGATCAGTGACGTGAGCAAATTGCGCGTAATCCCAATCCGCCCTTTGATCGCTCCACGAATCCGTAATTGCAGCGTGGTCATCAAAACCGTCCACGAAATCGTGTTGAATGCGCCTAAGCCGAAGCACAGCAGAATGGTGAGCCATTGGTTGCTGAAGAACCCAAGCAGCATAAAACACAGTGCTTGACCGCCAATCCCGACTATAGTTGAGGTGCGCGATCCCCAGCGCTTGGAGAGTGGTTCTACCACGCCACCAGAGATCATCGCTCCAATCGCATAAGCACATTCGATCACTGAGAGCCAATAGACACTGCCATTGTAGCGGGCGGCAATCAGTGGCACGGCGATCAAATTAAACAGGTGCACGGCGACTGCATCAATCGTATTGAGCACCAAATGCCAAATAAAGCCGACTTCGCGGCGCAGCAAGACGATCACTTCGCCCCAGCCGCCAACGATCTGTTGCCAAGCATTCTGAACATGGGCTTTGGCTTCGGTAATTATTTCTTGATTGGTTAATTGGATAAAACTAACCGCAAGTGCTGAAAACAGAAAGGTCAACCCATTGATAAAGAAGGCAACGGCAGGCCCAAGGTAATAGAATACCGGGCTGGCAACAATTACGCCCAATAATTGGCCAGCTTGCAAGCTAATATTGGTATAGCCGTTGTAGCGCCCAAGCGAATCGCGGGGGATGGCAGCTGGGGCAAGGGCAAAGGTGGCTGCCCGATAAAACGGATGGGCCACCCGAATCACCAGCGTCATCAACATAATCCAAAGTACCACTTGATCGCCACCAAGCATCAGGCTGGCAAAACAGACAAATAGCCCACGAATAATTTCAACCTGAATACATGTGCGTTTGGGGCTACCGCGATCAACCCATGGCCCGGCAATAAACTGCATCAAGAAGGTTAAGCCTTGTTCGAGAATAATCACCCCGCCAAAGGCTGCGGCAGAGCCAGTTCGATCGTAGAGTAAAAGCCCAATCGTAAAAGTTTGCATTCCATTGCCAATGGTTGTGATAAAGGTTGCTGCTAATAACCATAATCCTGCAATTGGAATACTCAAACGTTTGCTTAGCTGTTGCATGCGTTCCTCAATAGTGTTCCAGACTCTTTCCCGTATTTGCTAGGCTGATGCTGGCCTTGGCACAAGCCAATGGATCAATGCGCCAACGATCATACAGGCCTGGCGAAAGCTTAATTGGCGAAAGCCAACTGGTTCAACTGGGCGACTGCTAACCAGTGTTTGGCTGTGCAAAATACCCTGACGCGGCGCAAATCGATTTATCCAGTAGGCTGATAGTGCGCTCCGTTGGTGATCGAGCCATACTGCTACCCGCTGACTAATCGCTTGCTGATAGCTGGCCTGATCGCTATTTGGCTCAAGCTGTTGCACCTGCTCGAACAACGCCGCTAGCGCTTCAGCATCATGAGGATGCTGATTGGTTGGGCATAGTGCGAAGATCACCGCAGGCAATAAAATCAACAGCATCGGATCAACCTCGTCAAATCTATCAATGATGCTTTGGCACATTGTGCGATAGCTTTTCGTGGTTGATTTTTCGGCGATATAGCCATTGCGATAGGGTGGATAGCCAGCCATATCCCGCGCACCCCAGTGAAAATGTGGATTGAATGGCCGACACATGGTTTGGCGATCAACCGTGGCGCTGGGGTAGTGGGTATGGAAGATTGCCGAAAAAATGCCTGCGAGCAAATGCGAACAGAGCGGCAGCTGGTTTGGCAGTCGCTTAATATTGGCAAAAAAGCTCGCTGGCTCGGCTACCGCCAGCCATGGCAGCATACTCGCCTCGGCTAGTTCTGCTGCTGAGCTATAGAACATTGCCCCCATGCGATACCCTTGAGCTTCGTGTTGGATCGCAACCCGTTGCATTGTGCCATCAAGACTGACCTGATGGCTTAAAATATCTTGAAAGGCACGGCGTGCATTGGGTTGGATGGCTGCTTGTTCCAGTAAATGCTGAACGATCGCTTTGGCTAGCTCGGCATGCTGCCAGACGCTTTGGGCTTCAAGCCGAAATTCAAATTGCTGAAATTGCTGCATCCGTTGCCAATGCAGGCTATTGAGCGAAATTTGCGCTCCATCAAGACTCGTTTGAACAAATGGGGTAAAGAGTGGTTGTTCACGCTGGCGTTCAACCAAGCCTTGTCCATCCCAAGTATACAAAGGTAGCAGAGTCCGCTTACCATGATCGATCAACGAACCAGGCAAGTAAACCCAATCCCCCCGTTCTAAGGCCATATCTTCGGTCTGATTAAAGCAGTAAATTAATGGATAGCCATAGCCTTGGCTACAAATCGCTTGATTAAAATCCATCATACCGGCTCGGCCATGGCCAATTTCTTCCCAGTTGCCCATATGTCCCGTGCGGGGTGGCAGCAAGGTTGGCGAATGGCGAATCAAATCCAGCACCTGTCCAACCGGAATATCGGTTAATCCAAGGTGCAGCCAATCGAACGCTTGTTGGCGGTTGGCAAAGCGATCAAGGGTGGGTTCAAGCCGATCAAATAGCCCTAAATGAGCTAAAATAGCGCGTGGTGTTGCTGGTTCAAACTGCTGTGCTGTCATTGCTGATTCACCTGCTTTGCTTGAGGCAGCGCCAAACGTTGAACAACCTGTTGGAGAATACCGCCAGCGTAGTAGGTTTGCAATTCACTTGGGTTATCAATCCGAACACGCATTGTCCATCGATTGACATTGCCGTCAGCGTCACTGGTCTCAACCACACATTCGCCCCCGGCTACAAGCGTATCTAGACCATAAATCGTATAGAATTCAGCTCCGGTTAATCCAAGGCTTTGCCATGTTTGCTCCGCCATAAATTCCAGCGGCAAAATACCCATACAGACCAAATTGGCCCGATGAATCCGCTCGAAACTTGCTGCCAATACCGCCTGAACACCAAGCAATTTGGGTGCTTTGGCGGCCCAATCACGCGATGAGCCTGAGCCATATTCGTTGCCTGCCAGAATAATCAACGGAGTTTGGGTCGCGGCATAGTGCATGGCCGTAGCATAGATCGTATCTTGCTGACCACTCGGCTGATGCAAACTAAACCCACCTTCAATTCCAGCCAGTAATTGGTTTCTGAGTCGAGCATTGGCAAAGCCGCCGCGTACCATCACTTCATGATTGCCGCGGCGTGCTCCGTAGGCATTAAAATCTGCTGGTGCAACGCCCTGCTCAAGCAAATAGCACCCAGCTTCACCCTTAGGATCAATTGCGCCACCAGGTGAAATATGGTCGGTGGTAATGCTATCGCCTAACAAAGCCAACACCCGCGCCTGCTTAATCATGTTTGGAGCTTGTCCAAGGTTGCCATGAATATAGTGTGGGCGTTTAAGATAGGTTGATTGCTCCGCCCATGGATAGAAAAGCGTCTTTTTGATGGTAATGGCTTGCCACTCAGCTGGAATCACAGGTTGTTGATAGTGTTTGTGAAACATGCTTGGTTTAATCAGGTTGGCCAAAAGCGCCTGAATCGTTTGATCGCTTGGCCAAATATCCGCTAAATAGACGGCTTGACCATCATGATCATAGCCAAGCGGCTCAGTTTCGAGATCGATATTCATGGTTCCAGCTAGGGCGTAGGCAACTACTAAGGGTGGTGAGGCCAGATAATTCAAGCGAACCGCTGGATGAATTCGGCCCTCAAAATTGCGATTGCCACTCAATACACCGCTGGCAATCAACCCTTGTTCAGCGACTGCTTGGCTTAGTTGTGGATGAATTGGCCCACTGCTGCCAGAACAAGTCATACAGCCATACCCTACAATTTGAAAGCCGAGGGTTTCCAAGGCTGGTAGCAGCCCAGCCGCTTGCAGATAGGCGGCAACAACCCGTGAACCTGGCGAAAGGCTGGTTTTGACATAGGCAGGAACGCGAAGCCCGCGTTCAACCGCTTGCTGCGCCAAAACGCCCGCTGCCAACATCACCGCTGGATTTGAGGTATTGGTGCATGAAGTGATTGCCGCCAGCAGCAATGCCCCATGGTTTAAGCGATACGTGTGATCATCAAGCACTACCGTAATCGGTTGCTGCTTTTGCTGCACGGCGGCGACCACCGAAGCTGGCACATCGCGCAGGTTTCGGCGATCTTGAGGGCGAGCTGGCCCTGCGACACACGCTTCAACTGTTGCAAGATCAAACTGAATCAGTTTGGCAAACTTGGGCAACGGAGCATTCGGTTGGCGAAACAGCCCTTGAAATTGATAATATGCTTCGACCTGTTGCACTAGTTCGGCTGAACGGCCTGTCGTTTGAAGATAACGAATCGTTTCTGAATCAACTGGGAAGTAGCCGCAGGTAGCCCCATATTCAGGAGCCATATTGGCAATCGTGGCACGTTCGGCAATACTAAGCTGATTAACTCCAGTGCCACAAAACTCGACGAACTGTTCAACGACGCCCGCTTGACGTAAGCGTTGGGTAAGACTTAACACCAAGTCGGTTGTCGTCACACCTGGACGTAATGTGCCAGTTAATTCAACCCCAACGACGCTGGGCAGCGTGAGCATGAGTGGATAACCAAGCATAACTGCTTCGGCCTCGATGCCACCTACGCCCCAACCAAGCACCCCTAAACCATTAATCATCGTGGTATGGCTATCAGTTCCACAAACACTATCCGGCAGCATGAGTTCACCAGCTGCGGTTACTTGGGTTTGCACAACGGTTGCAAGGTGTTCAAGATTAATTTGGTGAACAATGCCGCTACCCGGTGGAAAGACCCGCACCTGCTCAAACGACGCTTCGGCCCACCGTAATAGCTGATAGCGCTCTTGGTTGCGTTCAAACTCGTAGCGAGTGTTGATGGCGAATGCATTTGGCACACCAGCCACATCAACAATAATCGAGTGGTCTACAACGACATCAGTTGGTACAATTGGATTGACTGTGCTTGGGTCTCCGCCAGCTTCAGCTACTGCCTCGCGAATTGCCGCTAAATCGACAAATACCGGAACCCCAGTAAAATCTTGTAATAGCACCCGCGCTGGCAGGTAGGGAATAACGACTTTTGGCTGTGCAATGTCGGGCCGCTGGAGTTGGTTAATCAATGCTTCGATCGCTGCGAGGTCGCCCAACCCGCGTCCGAAGGCGCGTAATTGTGCTTCAAGCAAAAGCCGGAGCGAAAATGGCAGGGTTTCAAGCTCAAGCTGATAACTCCTTGCCAGGGCCTGAATCGACCAAACGCTGTAGGTTTGGCCTGCACACTCCAATGAGCGTTGGAATGATGAATTCAATGCTTGCATTAGGCCGTTCCTTCTAAGCGGCGAGCCAAGGCTAAGCGATCAATTTTGCCATTGGCATTCAGCGGCATGGTTTCAAGTTGATAGATAGTGCGCGGCAGCATATAGTTTGGGAGCAATGGCTGAACTGCCTGCCGCAGATCGCTGGTTGCAATGCTCGGTGCAATTACAAATGCGACAATTCCGCTCGCCGAGCCGTTTTCAAGCGGCCAGCCCAACGCAACCGCAGCGACTACGCCTGGTTGAAGTAATAAAGCCCCTTCGATCTCGCTTAATTCCACCCGGTAACCATGAACTTTAATTTGCTGATCGCTGCGCCCAAGATAGATCATGCTACCATTGGCGCGACGAACAACCCGATCACCAGTACGGTAATAGCTGATTTCTTCGCCATTAAGCTGTTTGCTGCGCAGAAACCGTTGCTCCGTGAGGTTGGGGTTGTGCCAATAGCCTTGAAAGGTTTGTGGCCCAGCAACGCATAATTCGCCTTCTGTGCCAGGTTGCACAGGATTGTCGTTTGCATCAACGACCAAGGCAGTTAAACCGGGGTACAGCTTGCCAATCGGAACAACTTCATTCAAACATTCAGTAGGCGAGGTCTGCGAATTCCAACGATAAACCGCACAGGCAATCGTTAATTCGGTTGGGCCATAGAGATTTTCGATCATTGAGTTGGGCGCAGCAAGTTGCCAAGCCTCGGCTGTAGCTTTCGGCAAGGCTTCGCCACAAAAAAGGCTTAAGCGTAAATTGGGCAAGCTGTTGGGCTTGAGCAGTTTTTGTTTGCGCAGCAAGGCGGCGACCGATGGCACCGAAAACCAAACCGTAATCTCCTGCTCTTCAATTAAACGAAAAGGTGAGAGCAATTGGAGCGGCTGGAGAACACAGACCGCTGCACCATGATTCCAGGCCATAAAAAGGTCAAAGATTGCCAGATCAAAGGTTTGATCAAAAGTCTGGCTCAGTCGATCAGCAGGTGTAATTTGATATCGCGCTTGATTTACCTTGAGAAAGTGCGTGACATTGGAATGACTAATTGGTACGCCTTTGGGGTTGCCTGTGCTGCCTGACGTAAATAAGAGATAGGCAATTGCTTCGGGCGGCACGGCAACTGGCACATGATCGGTCGGTAGCTCGGCAAGCTCGGCTTGGCTATAGATCGTCGTATCGAGTGTAGGGGCATGCAAACAATCGGGCAAGAGGACACACGGTGGTAGCGCTGGCAGCGAATCGGCCAACTGCAAAAATTGGCCATACGAGTGGTGATCAACAATAATCGCATCAAGCTCGGATTGCTCGATCATCGCTTGGGTGCGCTGAATCGGAAAGGTATAGTTCAGTGGCACAAAGGTTGCACCAGCCAATAAGCTTGCCAAAACCCCAACGTAGGCAGCCTCGCTGCGATAGGCAAAAATGCCGACGCGGCGCAGCGGTTTGGTTGATTGGCGGAGCGCAAAGGCCCAGCGTTGGGCAATCGTATACAAATTGACATAACTATATTGTTTATTGCCAATCGTCAAAGCAATGTTATCTGGATAGTGCTGGACACTCCGTAGAAAACCGCTGTGTAATTGACTAGTTGCACGTGCTTGGTTTGGCTCGCTTGGGAATGGATGCACAACTTCAAGCATTTGGTTAAACTCAATCATCATCTATTCTCCAATAAGGCGTTAGGCGTGATATCGATTCGTTATTGACGTTGGTTCAATGCTCGATAGGGCTGATCAATTGGCCCAACATAGGCCAGCAACGGGCGAATCAAGATATTGTTGGCATACTGTTCTTGGATTTGAGCCAACCAGCCCACAGTTCGGCCAACAATAAATGCTGGAACAAACAGATCGTGGGGAATGCCCAAGAGGTGATAAATAACGCTGGCATAAAAATCAACATTGACATCGATCCCTTTGGCCATATAGGGACGCATTGCCTGAACAACCGCTTCAAGAATCGCGTAATAGTTGTTATCGCTTTGTTCGCTCAAGGCTTGCGCTGCTTTGCGTAAATGTCGCGCTCGAGGATCTTCGGTTTGGTAGACCCGATGTCCAAAACCCATCACAGGTTGATTGTTGGCTTGTAAGTTGGCTACGTAATCAGCCGCTCGATCAGGCGTGCCGATCGCTTGAATCATTGTAATGACCTGTTCGATCGCCCCGCCGTGGAGTGGGCCTGCAAAGGCTGCAATTGCCGCAGTGAGCGCCGCATACCAGTCAGAACGTGTTCCTGCGACAACTCGCGCGGTAAAGGTTGAAGCATTGGCACTATGATCAGCATGGAGAATCAGAATCTGATTCACAATTTGCTGGGCTTGTTGGCTTGGAATACTTTCTTGGAGCATGTAGAGAAAATTGGCGGCATGATCAAGCGCCGGGTTGGGCTGAATTGGTGTTTTTCCTTGGCGAATCGCGTGATGGGCCGCAATCAAGCAGGGTATTTGGGCAATCAGTCGAATGGTGCGAGCTTCACTTGCAGGAGCTGAGCCATCAAAGCGCTCGGCATCAAACGTGGCAAGTGCCGAAAGGCATGTACGCAAAACTTCAGTTGGATGACCATCTTTCAGGAGCTGAATCAGATCCAAAATCGTTGCTGGAATCTCTCGTGCTGCCACCAACTGTTGCTTGAATTGTTGTAACTCAGCGGTGGTAGGCAATTGTCCGTTCAATAATAAAAAGGCTGTTTCCTCAAACGTCGTTTGCTCAACTAAATCATGAATGCTATAGCCGCGATATTGCAAGCAGCCTTGTTTGCCATCGATCAACGTGATCTGACTCTGATCGAAGGTTACTCCTGCCAGGCCACGATAGACCACAACATCGCCGGTTTGCGTTTCAATCCCTGCTGCTTGGGTTGATGTCGGCTGAAGATTACCCTGCACATAAGCCTTAATCTGGGCAACAGAACTAAGGGTAACAATAGTATCAGGCTCGATTGTAATTCCATAAGTGGTTTCTAAGGCCAACATCAAGTTAATATGCGCCAATGAATCCCATTGCATAATTGAGCGATAACTCAGTTGATCATTTACCATATATTCTGGAATTTGCAGCACCTGAGCAATCAGCGTGACTATATCTGAAATCTGGTTATTGGTAATTTTTTGTTGATTGACCATAGAACGTTTAAACTCCTTCGGTAGAGAATAGATTTCTGCGTCGCAATTACAAATCAGAATGCACAGCAATATAGTACAAACTTAATTCGTATTAACATGATTAAGTATGTATATAAACGATTAAATTATTATATTATTGATAATTGAAATTGTTGCAGTAGAAATGGAGGTAGATAGGCAACAAATTATTTTAAGCCGGAGTTTTAATTCTCTCAAGCACGGTTGTGTAGTATACGCGCATGGGTATCGCGTGTCAATACGAAAAAAGGCTGATGAAAATGAGAGTTTTATCATTCAAATTTAACCTTTTTCAACTGCAAAACTAGGCTACACTAGACCGATAGTAGTTGTTTGATTAAAGGCTTAAACCCGCTATGAAACAGGTTAATGTGTATCAAGTTGATGCCTTCACCCAGCATAAATTTCGTGGAAATCCGGCTGGAGTCGTGACGCACGCTGATGAGCTGAGCGACCAAGAGATGCAACAACTGGCCCGCGAACTGAATAACTCTGAAACAGTCTTTTTGCTTGCGCCGACAGATTCAAGTCATGCAGTCTGGTTACGATTTTTCACCCCCACCGTCGAAGTTCCATTGTGTGGTCATGCGACGATTGCAGCCCATTATGTCCGTGCCCACGAGCTTCAATTAGGCTCATGCCAAATCCAGCATAAAACTGGGGTTGGTATACTGCCAATTGAAATTATCCAAACCGACAACGATTATCAAATTGTTATGACCCAAGCTGCGATTGGGTTTGGCCCGCTAATTGATGGACAATTCAAACAAGCCCTACTCGATGCCCTTGGTCTGAGTATTGACGACCTGCACTACGCATGTCCGATTCAAATCGTCTCAACCGGCCATGCCAAAGTACTAATCGGGATTAACAAGCGCACGACCCTTGATGTGCTGCGTCCGAATTTTGCAGCGCTTACCCTGTTGAGCAAACAAATTGGCTGCAATGGCTATTTTGTCTTTACTTTAGACTCTGATGATCCAGCGATTCTTTCCTATGGGCGGATGTTCTCGCCAGCAATTGGGGTCAATGAAGATCCAGTTACGGGGAATGCCAATGGGCCGCTCGGTGCTTACTTGGTCCAGCATCGCTTGGTTGCGCATAATGGATCATATTTGCGATTTACTGCATGTCAAGGCGTTGCGCTAGGACGAACTGGGTATATTGATGTTCAGGTGTTAATTGAACAGGATACGCCTGTTTTGGTGAAAGTTGGTGGTCATGCAGTGATTGTTTTCCAGACAACCATTCAGTTGTAAAAAGGGTATAATGGTTCATTCCGCGAACGTCAACGCGAAGGCATCGCCATGGCTAAGCAGCGTGGCGTGTATACCGGGCGGAAGAAGGCACTGAATGCGGCCACGATTGCCCACGTCGTTGCACGAGCCGCCGCAGGTGAATCCAAAACGGCCTTAGCCCGCGAGCTGGACATTAGCCGTGAAACGCTCTATCAGTATCTGCGTCAGCATGCGACGACTGACCGAATTCGTTAAGGAACGGAGGATGGAATGAGCCTTGTTGCGATTCTTGAATAAGTCCAAACCTTGGGCATCCAAGAACGGAAAGATCTGGTGAAATTCTTGGTCGATTCCTTGGATGTACCCCTCCTGCGGTTGGCGGATATGGCAGGATTTGCTGCGGTGCTGGCCACCAATGACGATGCCCAAACCTATGTCGATGGGTTACGGGATGCCTGGGAGCGACCACAATGCGTGTGTTAGCCACCCTGGCCCCGATACGGCTCCCTTGATTTACTATACGGAGGGGCATGCGCAGTATTTACCAACGCTGCGGGTTATTATGGGGCAGATTGCTCCCGATCAGATCCATGCGATCACCTCGGTGTTAACGCTCACCGAAACGCTGATGAAACCGCTGCTGCAGCAGCAGATGGCCCTCGTGCACCAGTATCGCCTCCTCTTTTATCAAACTGCGGCGCTGACGATGGTGCCGATTACGGCTCCGATTGCTGAGTTGGCGGCCACGCTCCGGGCGCAGTATGGGCTGTGGACTCCGGATGCGTTACAACTCGCGACGGCGATTGATGCGGTCTGTGATGCCTTTTTAACCAATGATTTTGCCTTGCAGCGGGTTACTGAGATACCAGTACTGGTGGTCGATGCCTTGGCAAAATCGGCTCCTTAACCGCCGTTCGGTTCACCGCATGCGGTCTGGTTTGCCCCTTAAAGGCATGGTAAGGATGACGACCACGGGTCGCATCGGCGAACGATGCAGCACGACCGCCATGGGGTTGCGCATACAATCTGGTGTATGCGGTTGTTTTGTATCAGCGGTAATCGAGCAAGACGACTTGACAATCGGCCTTGGCCTCAGCGATAATCAGGCCCAGCCTCTGAGAGATTTGTAGAGTGATCGTTCTCAGAGTAGAAGAGGAAGTATCCATGACAACCCGTGTCTGGCGGCGGTTTACTGCTGTCTTAACCTTGTGTTCACTGTTCGCCAATCTCCTGCCGCGTGCTGATGTCGCCGTGGCCCGAATCATTGACCCGATTGAATCACCCCCTATCGCAGCCCGACCGGTTGCCCAATCAGCGGGGACGGTGTTGTTTTTAACAGGTTCTGCCGCCTCGGCAGCCGATGATGCGATTGCCGCGCGTTTGGCGACAACCTACACGGTCGTGCGCAAAAACCACGATCAAGAAACACTCGCCGATGCCGATGGCAAAGCCTTGATTTATATCTCGGCCACCGTCGATTCAGGAAAAATTGGCGCGACCTTTGCGAACACGCCCGTGCCCATGGTGGTCAATGAGCATGCGGTGTATGATGATTTAGGCATGACGGGGACGGCAAATGGCCCCGATTATGGCTATGACAGTAGCCCTAGCACGACCCAACTGGTCTTGACTGATCCGCTGCATCCCTTGGCGGCTGGCTTAAGTTCGCCCGTGACGGTGTTTGCGACGGCGCATAAACTGCCGTTTGGCCGTGGGAGCACTGCTTCCGCACCAATTGCCACAGTTGCTGGGTGGACGACCCGCCATATGTATTTTGCCTATGATACCGGCGCAGCGATGGTGACCGGAATCGCTCCAGCCCGCCGAGTTGGCTTTTTCCTTGATCCAACGGCGGCCGTCGATTTAACCATGGATGGCTGGACCTTGTTTGATACGGCGGTCGCCTGGGCGGCTGGTTCGGGCACGCCTGCGCCAACGCCTACCCCAACCAGCATTCCCGCCACGGCTACCGCCAGCCCTACCGCCACGACTGGTCCTCCAACCAGAACGGCGACGGCAGTGCCATCAGCCACGCCCACGACATCCCCCTCAGCCACCTCAATTGTTCCAACTACCGTCCCCTCGGCTACGCCTACCGCCACACTTCCGAGTGCAACCGCTACCAATGCAGCGCCAACCACGATCCCATCACAAGGCCATGGTGGCCCGGTGGTGCTGATTGTGGGCAGTACTCCCGCCGTCGGTTCCGCCGATGCGCGGATTGTGCAGCAACTCACGAGTCTGGGCTACAGCGTGACCACGGTCGTCCAAAGTGCTGCCAGCAGCAGTAGCGCCAATGGCCAACGCTTAGTGCTAATTTCCTCAACGGTCAGTTCGAGCACGATTGGCAACGCCTTCCGCGATGTCGCGGTTCCGGTTATGCTCTGGGAAAATGGCCTGTACGATAGTGAGATGGGCATGACCAGCACAACCTTGGGCACGGATTATGGCACAACCGCCAGCCAAGCCACCTTGACCATTCAAAGCCCGAGCCATCCCATGGCGGCAGGGTTGAGTGGCAGCGTCAGTGTGATGAGTGCTGGCCGCGCTATGCCCTATGGCAGCCCTAATGCGAATGCGGTGCGGATTGCCGGAACCTCCAGCACCACGACCAAAGCCGTGATTTTTGGCTATGACCAAGGCGCCGTCATGGTGAGTGCGACGGCTCCTGCGCGGCGGGTTGGCTTCTTTTTCAATGATGATACCCCGCTGGTCGCAACCGCCGACGGCTGGGCCTTATTTGATGCCGCCGTGTTATGGGCGGTGAGCACCAGCGTTCCCGCCACGGCCACGCCGATCAGCAGCGCAACGCCGGTGGTGACGGCCACGCCCGCTGCCACGGCCACGCCGAGTGCAACCAGCACCCCATTACCAGCCGCGATCACCCCGATTGCGTGGGATCCATTCCCCATCGCGAGTGCATCACCCACCCCAGTCGTGCCACGGGTATCGATGAATCAGTGTGTTGATGCCGATGAACCCAATAACAGCCAAGCCCACGCAACTGAATTGCGTTTGGGTACCACCATCACGCAGGCCTTTTGCGAACGCGATGATGTGGATTGGCTTGCGTTTCAGGGGGTCGCTGGTGGGGCCTATACGATCAATACCACCAACCTCTATCCAGGCGTGGATACGGTGCTTGCGGTCTACGATGCCCAAGGAACCCTGTTAGCCGAAAACGATGATGCAGAATCACCGGAGTATCTGCATAGTATTTCCTTCTCGTGGGGATCACAGGTGAGTGTGGTTGTCCCCAACGATGGAACCTATTTTCTCCGGATTAGCTCGTTTCCAACCCGCCAGCAACCAGCCGGATTTTACTACCAAGTTAATCTTTCTCATGGAAATACGGTCTGTGCGACCACCGAAACCGCCAATAATAGTGCTCCCCAAGCCGAAGTGCTGACGCTGGGCATGCCTGCGCGACGGTCGTTTTGTCGGGGTGATGAAGATTGGTACACGGTCAATGGGACAGCGGGAACATGGTATAGCCTTGCCCTCAGCGACCTGAGTGTTGACTATACCACCGATGTTCGGGTGTATCGCGGTGATGCCCAAACGCTGCTCCATCCTACCACCACGATGACGGCGCTATCTCGCACCCCACGCCTGACCTTTCTGGCGGTTGCGGATGAACCACTCTATATTCAGCTGCGCCGAACCGATCCAACGCGCGCAGCCATGCCCTACTATACCCTCACCATCGCCGGTAATGCCTGCCGTGATGCGGGGATGCCGCTTGATGACAGCGTTGGCGAGGCCCAACTGCTGCACCAGGCCGAGCTTGCGGGAGCCTTCTGTGCCCATGCCAATGACCGTTACGATTGGTATCGGTTGGCGGTTCAGGCGGGAACGGAATATCGCTTACTGTTGACATCCGATCATCCCGATGCCAGCGGCATGGGCATCAGTTTTCGCGATCAGTATAATCAGCCTATCCCCGATCCTGCCTCACCACCCCAGTATTTAAGTGATCGGCTTGGTGGTCTCACGTGGGCGGTGTGGACACCGAGCAGCAGCGGCGAGGTCTATGTGCGGGCAACGAGTCCGAAAGCGGGCGCAGAGATGCAGTATCGCTTACGCATGGTGCGCGTTGATCCGTGTGCTGATGAGGCCAATAACTCGGCTGTAACCGCGACAACCGCAACCGTTGGATTAAGCGCGATGGCGACGCTCTGTACCGCTACCCCTGATTTCGACGAGGATTGGTATCAGTTCACGCCAACCACGGCGATAACCTATCACCTGCAACTGCATCAGGCGACGGATTTTGCGATCACTGAGATCGAGTTGTATGCGGGAGCAACCTTGCTGGCCAGCGGTGAGCAGGTAGTGCATCCATTAAGCGCCAATCAAACCTACCATATTCGGGTTAAGACCGGGCTGAATGATCCGGTTGTCCGCTATCAGCTGGGCATTGCAGCGTGTCCCTATGTGTGCAATACCCCCAGTGAGCCAAATAATGATCTGGCCCATGCAACCGTGATGCAGGTTGATCAGCCCTATCATGGCAATTTCAGTAGCGAGCTTGATCACGATTATCTCCGGTTTCAGGGCGAAGCGACGGCCTTGTATCGGGTCACGATTTTTGGGCAAGCAACCGGAACCTATCCGTTCATTGATATTCTTGGCAATGACCGTGCGATGAGCCTTGGTGCCGCGCATGGGGGCATTCAAGAATACATCTTTCATGCCAAGACGACGGGGTGGTACACCCTGCATGTCTCCATGCTCGGCAATATCCAAACCTTCAGTTCCGACTGGCGGTATAGTGTGCTGGTGGAGCGCATTCAAGCCCCATTGGCGGAGCCGATTCGTACCCAAGCCACCGCTCCGTTGTTGACGGCGAATCAATGGTATACCCGCACCACGGTGAATGGTCAGGATTGGTTCCGCATTCAAACGCTGCCGCATCAGAGTTATCAACTGGTGATTCGGCATGCGAAAATCTACGATACGGTAGAATTTTTCGATGCACAATACCCCAGTACGACACGTTTTATTTCACCCACGGTACGCTATGAAACCAACACCATTAGCCAAACCTTTGATCTCCGTTCGATTGCCTTACGTGATGGGCGGTATCGTGATGGCTATGTAGTCCACCTCACCAATGATTTCTCTGGCATTGATACCTATGAAGTGGCATTAATCGCCACCCAAGAACTTTTCTCGCTCCAACCAGATGACGTGGACGAAGCCTATGGATTTGCGACCGACGATGATCGAGAAGTATTAAGGCTCGTCAATCAAGAACGACTGAAGTATGGGCTTGCTCCGTTCAAGTATGATGATCGGTTACGGAAAGCAGCCTATACACAAGTCCAAGATATGACAGAGAATCAATTCCTTGGGCATCAGGGCAGTGATGGCAGTTGGCCTCATGATCGCGCCTTACGCTTTAACTATGAAAATGGCTTAAATGGATATGCGGGCGAGTTAGGGTATGGTGGGGGAAGCTTTTATTATGGACCACAGCAAGCGGTTACTGCATGGATGTCCAGTAAGCTCCATCGTCATGGCATCTTGCATCGGTTTGCTCGTGATGTAGGCCCATCCCTTGGTAGTTATCGGGGTGCATTAGTCATCGGGTATCAAGAGCATAACTATCCTATTTTTATTAATACCGAGGCACTCACGACGACCAGTCGTGATGTCCATGTGTTATTCAGCCCCCCTATTCTTGGGTCACCCATTCTGGAGCCTGGCTGGAGTGTAGCGCTTGGGCATAGTCCGATCTTTACCCCCACATGGATTCCCTATACCGTGACGCTCGGAACCATGTATCCTGATCAACATGATCAAGATATGAGTACCGAATGGACGTTTACCCGTCCCATCTCCATCCCATGGACACTCCCCGCAGGCCCAGGCGAACAGCGGGTGTTTGCGATGTATCGGTCGCCAGAAGGGGTGATCTCGGTCAGTAGCGATAGTATTATCGTCGTCCCACCGACCGTTGCTGACCCAACCCAACCGGCGCTGCCGCCGGCCTTGCTCTCGTATGACCGCATCGAGCAGAATGGCTCCAGTGCACAAAATATTCCCTTGCTACTCCCGACCGGACCAATGCAGCCTATGGATTGGTCACTGCGGGTGCAAAGCGCCTTGGCCGATCTCGGTCGCGAGCAGCAAGGGTCGTTGGCAGGCGCTGGGGTTGCCGTGCCCGAATATGCCGTGCTGCGGCTTCCTGACCTGACTCCCAGCGACCCCGCTGATGATAGTTATGCGCTGCTCTGGCATGGTCGCCTCTGGCGGTTGGTGCATGACTGGACGCTGGGCGAGACCACCTATCAGCTTGATCGCCAAAGCGCCCAAAGCAGCGATCTTGATGGCTGGGATCTGCGGATCACCCGCCAGAGCGGCGCAAGCCACGGCGTGGATGGCGGCTGGTATTGGGTGATGACGGATCAGCAAGGCCGGAGTTGGCAGTTTGGCGCAAGTGCCACGAGTGCGTGGCGCATGCGGGATGCCGCTGGGAATGCCCACCACTGGCGCTGGAATCTTGACCATGTGACGGATTTGCTCGGCAATCGCCAACAATGGACCTATGCCACCGAGACCGCGACCCATGCGGGGGCGGTGTACGACCGAGCGGGCTATCCATTAAGCGTGGCATGGGGCGGTAACCCACAGCATGGGATTGCGCCAACTGCCGACGTGGTGTTCCACTACGAGCCACGAACAGCTGGGGGCATGGGCAGCGATCAGCGGCCTGCTGACCTGTTTTATACCAGTCAACGGTTGGCCATGCTCGAAGCACGCGTTGCGGGGACGGTCGCGCGGCAGTATCGCTTTGGCTATACCAGTGTGGTCGATGGGAATCGTAGCCGCTTGTTGCTCGCAACGATCACGGAGCATCCGCTCGGTGCGACGGCGGCCCGCACGACGCTGGCCTTTACCTACACCCCACCTGAGGTCGCTGGGGAAGGGTATCACCTGCGCACGATCAGCCTGAATGGCGCAACTCAAACCGCCTATCGCTATCAGCGCATGGAGAGTCGCAATCCGGCCTATCTGGTGCAGCAAGAATTACATACCCCCACTGCCGAGGAATTGGCGTGGTTCTTCCCATCAGTCGCAGCACGCGGTGCGAGCGCTGCGGCGGCAGAACCGTCGTGTTTCACCGGGGAAGAACTCGGCTTAAATCCGACCTTGGTCGAGCTTGGATATACGCTCAATGGAGCCTTATCACTATTTAGCGGTATTTTACCCCAATCGCTGGGTGAGACCTCACAAACCATTGAGCGGATGCGCCGCGATTGTCTTGGCAACGTTGATTTTGAGAAATATCATCCCGAATCGCCCTATCAAGGAACCGAATATAAGAGTGGCTGTACGCCGGGGGGGGGATCGCAACAACGCCAACGCGCCATGGCCGCCACGACCGACTATTGTCACAAAACCGTGCGCAATTTCCAAGCCCGCATGCTGCCCTCAGGCGTTGAGCGCTTGGAAGTCCCGGCGGCGTTTGACGATGTACGGGCCGAGTTGCGGGCCGGAGCCTATGAATTCCGCCAAACCGGCTATATCTACAATGCCAATGGTCAGCCGATCTATACCGATGCCTTTGGGGTGATGGACGATCCCACCGATGATTTGTATATCCAGCGCTCGTATGACGATCCGCAGTTTCCTGATCTGGTGACGGCGGAAGCGACCTATGACCATACCAATACCCTGCGTGCCAAAACGACCTATGCCTACGTTCCTGGGACACGACTGGTGGCGGCAACCGGACGCTGGCTGCTCGAAGAACAGCGGATTCTGACCACAACCTTGACGTATGATCCGCAAGGCCGCGTGCGCAGTACGACCAACCCGCTCGGCGAAACCACCACCTATGGTTATAATGCCTTAGGGCTGACCACCGCGATCACGAATCCCCTCGGCGTGGTTGCGACCATGACCTACAACCCGCTTGGTCAACTGATTGCCCAAACCGATGGGCTGGGCGCAACGACCCACTCGGTCTACGATCCGATCACGGGCCAGCTGCGCATGACGATCGATGCCCTCGGAGCCACTACGATCTATACCTATACCGCCACGGGACTCAAACAGCAGGAGCAGAATCCGCTGGGTGGGGTCACCACCTATGGCTATACCGCGCTCGGTCAAACGGCGGCGATCACCAATGCTCTGGGGATGGTGACAAGCTATGCCTATGATGGGGTTGGGCGCTTGGTCAGTACGACCACGCCCGCCGGAACCAGCACCACCGTCTACGATGGAGCGACGGGACAACCGAGCCAGCACATCGATCCCCTGGGCGTGGTGGCGGCGACGACGGCTACCGATGGCGCAGGCAAACCGATTACCAGCACGGATGCGACCGGGGCGACCAATACCACTGATTATGATGGCTATGATCGGGTGGTGGCGGAAACCGATGCGACCGGAGCCACGACCCGCTATCGCTATGATCTGTTTGGCAATCGAATTGCCACAACCAGCGCACTAAGCGCGACGACCTATCAGCAGTTTGATAGTCTCCAGCGCCTACGGGTGATGACCGATACCCTGAGCGCGGTCACCACCTATACCTATGATGATGCTGGCCGCACGATTGCGGTCACCGATGCGCGAGGCGCAACCACCCGCACGCAGTATGATGCAGCAGGTCGGGTGATTGCCAGCACCGATGCCTTGTCGCACACCACATACACGACCCGTGATGCCGTGGGCCGCGCGATTCGGGTGACCGATCCGTTGGGCTTTGCGACCGTCACCCGCTATGATCGCATGGGGCGGGTGGTCGCGACCACCAATCCCCTGAGTCATACCACGACCTATCAGCATGATGCCATGGGCAATACCGTGGTGATTACCAATCCGCGTGGCTTGGTCAGTCGCACGAACTACAATGTGCTGGGGCAGCGAATTGCCGAGATCAATCCCCTCGGACAGGTGACCAGCTATCAGTATGATGCGATGGGACGACTGGCGACGGTCACCGATACCCTTGGGCTAGTCACGCAGACCCAGTATGATGCCGTGGGCCGAACTGTGGGAACCAGCACATCGATGGGCTTCAGCACGGCGACCGCCTATGATGTGCGCGGAACCCCCAGCCTGATCACCGATACGCTGGGCATTACGACGACGACGGCAGTCGATCAGCTGGGCCGCACGACGGCGGTGACCACCGCTGGCCAATTCGCCACCCAGACACGCTATGATGCGGTCGGGAACGTGAACCAGTCCATCGATGCCAATGGGGTGGTCACGGGCTATCGCCATGATGCCGCTGGCCGTGTGACGGCGGTGATTGAGCATGAACAGCCGGGGCAGCCATCCACCACGACCACCAATGTGACCACCCTGATTGGCTACGATGCGGTGGGCAATACGATCGCGATTACCGATGCCAACGGTCATGTCCGCACGACCCAGTACACCCTGCTGAACCAGCCAGCACAGATCTGCGACGGCCTCCAGCGCTGTACCACGATCACCTATACCGCGCGGGGTGAGCGGGCAACCGTGACGGATCCACGAGGAGTCGTCACCACCTATACCTATGATCCTGCTGGACGCGTCGTGACGATCACCTATTCCGATGGCACGCCAGCAGTCAACTATGGCTACAATCCGACCAACTCGGTGATCGCGATGGTGGATGGCAGTGGCCTGACCACCTATACCTATGATGCCCTCGAACGGATGACGACGCGCAGTCAGAATGGCGTGACGATTACGACCACGATTGCGCCCGATGAGCGCAGCGTCACCACTGACTATTGGGGGACGGGCAGCGTCGCGGCCACGCGTGACCCCATGGGCCGGACGACGACGATAAGTGTATGGAATGCGCCCACAACCCACTATACCTATCGGGGGGCGACGACGGCGGTCACCGCGATGGATCGACCAGCGCTCGGGCAGCAGATCACCCACAGCTATCGAGCTGATGGGGCGCTGCTCCAGATTCGCTATGGCCCCAATACCGACCTGACCTATACCCGTGATTCGGTGGGCTTGCCCACGATGCTGGCCGAAACGCTGAATGGGCAGGCGCTGACCACCCAGCTGGCCTATGATGCACGCCAGCGCGTGGTCGCGGTCACCCAAACCAGCGATCTGGCGAGTGTGCCAGCGATCAGCCAGCACTATACCCTCGATGCTGTTGGCAACCGCCTGCACGATGGAGCATCGGCCACCACCCATACCTACGATGCGGCAGATCAGGTGCAGGCCTTCACCTATGATCAGGCAGGCAATCTGCTTGATGATGGCCAGACCAGCTATACCTATGATGGAGCCAATCGGCTGCGCCAAACCCAGAGCGCTACGATGACCGTGGCCTATGGCTATAACGGCTGGGGCACGCTGGTCACCGAAACGATCACCCATGGCCTTGCGGTCACTCACACGCTGTTCCTCTGGGATGAAACAAGCGATTTACCCCGCTTGATCGGCACGCAAGCCTCCAATGGAGTTGAAACCCAGTATGCCTATGGCCCTGAGGGCGTGCATGCGGTGCGCGAGCGGCAGCACACGGCCCCGTGGCTGGTGGCCTATACCCAACTCGATGCCCAAGGCACGATTCGCGCCTTAATCACCCCAGCGGGCGTGGAGCAGCAACGCACCCATTTCAGCATCTGGGGCACGATCCGCAGCCAAACCGGCATGAGCAGCAATCGCTTGGGCTATACTGGCGAGTTGATGGGACACGATGGCACGGTCTACCTCCGTGCACGCCAGTACCTGCCAACGATGGGGCGCTTTCTCCAACAAGATGGTTTTGCGGGTATTCCGACCAGCCCGCAATCGCTGCATAAATATACCTATGCGCACAATAGTCCGGCGTGGCATACCGACCCCAGCGGCAACGTCATTCCATTGCTTTTGGCGGCGTGGACGGCTGTTGAAATCACCCTCTCGGTGTATGATGCGTTTACGACGATGAATACGCTACTCGATCCGTGTGTCAGTGGCTGGGAAAAGGCTTCAACAGTAGGCCTTTGGGTCGCCGGTATGTTTCTACCGGGTGGTGGCTACGCCAGTGGTGGGAAGGCGGCCAAACGCGCCATTGTTAGCAACCTTGATCAGGTTGATACTGCCCTGTATCGGTTCAATGGCTATACCGACGATGTGATCGACAGTGGGAAAGCGGTGACCCATGTCGATGATGCCACGCAGGTAGCCCATCAGGCGGATACGGTCGCGAGCCAAAGTGATGAGTTAATCAAAGTCACCGATAATCTTCCGTGTGTGCCGGGCAATAGCTTTGTCGCGGGCACGTTGGTCGAGAGCAGTCATGGCCTCGTGCCGATTGAAACCTTGGTGGTGGGTGATACGGTCTGGGCGATCGATCCCCAAACTAACCAGGCTGGGTACTACCCGATTACCTGGACGACGGCGCATACTGCTACCTTGGTGATTGAACTAACCGTCCAGCCGCTCACCGATACACTGGGGCTGGCGCAGGAACAGATTCAGGCCACCGACCATCACCCGTTCTGGGTCTATGGGCGCGGCTGGATCGATGCGGGCAAACTGCGAGTTGGTGATCGGTTGTTGGGCGATGCGGGCTATACCATCACCGTGGTGGATGTGGGTGTGGAGTTGCAGCCCGTCATGGTCTACAACTTCACCGTGGCTACGCTCCATACCTACACCATTGGCCATGCTGGGATTCTCGTTCATAATATTGACTGTGATCAAGCTTTTCAAAACGAGCTTTTTGCATATGCTGAAGAGGTTGTTCAAAGTGGGGATTTACAAGGTTTAGCACCAAATCAGAGCAAAACAATAGCCATTTTTCGCTTTCCTGGTGATAAGAAGATTTATAAAGCAATCAGTGGTGCACGTGGCAAAGGTAGCAACGTCTTGCCTAAGAGTATACGAAATAAGCTGCGTGACACGTACAAAAAAAATGGAGGTGGCCATCGTCGAGAGTGGAATTGTGCAGAAATACACTGTATTAGTGATGCCTTAGGCGCAAGGGCAGAATTAAATCCCAACATAATAGATATCGGCACCGCAGACTTCGAGCAACTTCAGTCGTTGTTAGTCAATGCTGAATTTACGACAATGAATATCAGGAAGACATCAAGTGGTTATATAGGGGATCTTATCCATCCTTGTGTGATCAATGCAAATGATCCAAAAGGCACTATAGGATGTGATCATGTGCTCAAGACCCTCGGTATTCGTGGTGGTGAAAGAACATGGGATGGACCATGGGAAAAGAATCTCCCATAATGAACATGATCGATTCGCTTGACTGACACCGGTTTGAGGATTCGTGATACCCATCATCAACGTAGTGGTGGATATCACGAATCCTTTCACAATGAAAGGCTTTCTATGGTTGATGATCTTGACCACATTCCATGGCATCTGATTGGCCATGCCTATGGGTATGCTACCGATACGCCAGTGCATCTGCGCAACCTGACGCATCCCGATCCGATGGTGATTCAACAAGCACATGCAGCGCTCGCAATCTCGATTGTGCATCAAGAATGGGTGAGTGATGCAGCGATTGCCGCGTTTCCCTATCTTCTGCACCTCCTCTTGACCTATCCGGGGCCAACCCGCTCGTATGTTTCGGCCTTAGTTCAGGAGATTCTTGAAGGGATTGTTCCACCCATTCCCGCACTCAATCGCTATCATGCATGGGATCAGCTTGATGCTGATAATGATGATGAATGGGAGCATGACGATGAATCGGATGAAGCCATGCGTGATGACGGGTGGGATGCGGATCACGCGGAAGCACAGGTCTATCCATTAGCCCTAGCGGCGTTGCCAAGCATCATGCCATGGCTCCATGATCCCGATCCGGATCTGGTGCATAGCACCCTGCTGATTGTGGCGTGTTGCTTAGCCAAGGATGGCACACACTGGCCATCCATTCAAATCTATGCGGATGCCGAATCACGGCCCACCTTCCGCGCTGCCTACCCCTATTTGGCATGGTGCAGTGGCCATCCTGCTGCGCTCGCATGGCTGGACAAGACAGCGACCCAAGCTGGAGACCCGCTGGTTCGCTTCACGGCAACCTCCGTGCTGGCCCGTTGGGCAACGTCAATGCCGGACGATCACTATCAATGGTTCATTGAGACAATCCTGGGGCATGACGCAGCCTTTATTGCTGATTATGAGCGGGTACCGATGACCAATCATTATTGGCTTGATTGTGGCAGCGTGTTGTATGCGCGATCGTTTGCTGAGCGTGCGCCCGTTGCGTCCGCATGGCTAGCATCCCTGCGTGGCGAAACGAGACCGCTGTGTGATGATGATTACCTCGCCTTGTTACTCTTGGCCTTTGGCGTTGTCCACTATGCGCCACCGCTTGACCGCATGGATCTCCATGATGATGTCATGCGATGGATAGCCCACAAAGCCTTTGCAACGGAGAAAGGGGAGGATTATCGCCCCCTGCGGATCTTGCGCAATTTTGGCCTTCCGTGGACACCTGCCGCCATAAATGGCTTTTTACGACTGCCGAACGCCGAGCATCCAGGGTTCGGCGCGGAGTAAGCGAGCCGATCCGTGCTGGTTTGGGCTGCATTGTAGAGAGAAAAGAAGGTAAAAATGCATTCATTTCAAGGGCCGACTTGCCCACAGTGTCAGTTTTATGCGCCTGCGACGATCCGGGTGGAGCGCATGGTTGACCGTCCTCATCCTCCAAAAACAACAGGCATTGCTTCAATTCCTCGCGCACATCGCTTGGATATATTGACATAATAAATCTCGATTCAATGCCTCTCGTTTGAAGCGGCACTGATTCCGCGACCAGAGGGCAGAGGTGTCATTCTGGCCTATACCCAACTGGATGCCCAAGGCACGATTCGCGCCTTAATCACCCCAGCGGGCGTGGAGCAGCAACGCACCTATTTCAGTATTTGGGGCACGATCCGCCGCCAAACCGGCATGAGCAGCAATCGCTTGGGCTATACCGGCGAGTTAATGGGCCATGATGGCACGGTCTACCTCCGTGCACGCCAGTACCTGCCAACGATGGGGCGCTTTCTCCAACAAGATGGTTTTGCGGGTATTCCGACCAGCCCGCAATCGCTGCATAAATATACCTATGCCCACAATAGTCCGGCGTGGCATACCGACCCCAGTGGTAATCTTGTCCCGTTGCTCGTGGGTGCTGCGTGGCTTGTGGGTGCTGCCTGGGGAGTGGTTGAAACCGGGTTTGCAATTATGATAACTACACGACCGTTGATACCCTGCTTGATCCCTGCGTGAGTGGGTGGGAGAAAGTTGCAACGGGAGCGCTCTGGATTGTGGGCATCTTTCTGCCGGGTGGCGGGTATGCCAGCGGTGGCAAGGCGGTTGTTAACCAACTCGATCATGTTGATGAGGTGGCCGATGCCCTCTATCATGTGGATGAATTCATTGATGCTAGCGATGAATTGGCTGCTGCGGGCAAGGCACTGGATAACACCGCAGATACGGTAGATGACGCTGCCGATGTGGCCCATAGCGTTGAGCAGGTCGATGATGCCGATGCCCTATTGCAAGTTTCACGTAATGAAGTACATTTAGATGCTAATTCTTTGATGCGGGGGCTAGAGGCTGGCGAATTAGAGGCTTTGGAAGCAGCGTTAGATGGACGTTCGCCAGTAATTTCGATTAGAGCTGCAAAAGAATTTCTTAAAAAAGGGGATGTTAATGTATTACGTGAGTTTTTAACAAAACATGGTGGAAGAATTGGTAAGGCTGCTACGGCAGCAGATGTACAGAATCTTCAACATCAAGCTAAGGTTCTTGGTAGAGTACTTCATGACAAGGATGGTTGGGTTGTTGGGTCTGCTTTCCAAGAAAATCTTCCACTTATCACTCAGGATAAGAGACTACGAAAATACCTTAAAGCGGTTGGATTACCAGTAGAAGGATTTTAATCATGGGTGCTTTCAATGAACTTATTTGTACCATACCCTGTCAGGTTTGTGGATCGATAAGCACCTTTGTGCTTCAATTTACCTATGGCGATGTATGGCTGTATCGCTATCATCTCCAAGAGCCATTGCGCTGGGGAGGTAATGATGAGGGTAAGCCTGGCAAAGCCCATGTGGTAGCCATGGCAATATCGAATGAATGCCCTATATGTCATACCGATGACATGGATTATGTTATTCATCTTTATCATGATATCCTCTCATCCGTTGAGCCTGATAGGGGTCAATATCAATGGACGCATGATGGATATTTTCTTGTGCTTGTCCCATAGCCAATCCAAGGAATAGAAAGCCTAACGAACGGGTGATCAATACTGATCGCCCGTTCGTGCATTAATGACGTTCCCTGTGTGGCCAATACGCTCGTTGAGAGTAGTCATGGGCTGGTGCCGATTGAAACCCTGGTGGTGGGCGGTACCGTCTGGGCGATCGATCCCCAAACTCATCAGGCTGGCTATTACCCGATTACATGGACAACCGCCCATACCGCCACGTTGATCATTGACCTAACTGTCCAGCCGCTCACCGATACGCTGGGGCTTGCGCAGGAACAAATTCAGGCGACCGACCATCACCCGTTCTGGGTCTATGGACGCGGCTGGATCGATGCGGGCAAATTGCGGGTTGGTGATCGGTTGTTGGGCGATGCGGGCTATACCATCACCGTCGTCAATGTAGACGTGGACGTGCAGCCGGTCATGGTCTACAACTTCACCGTAGCTACCCTCCATACCTATACCATTGGCAGTGCGGGGATTCTCGTTCATAATACGGACTGTGATGAAGCTGTCTCATACTATCGGATCCAAGGTGGTGATGATTTAAGACAACGAAGTTTTTATCGTATTACGGTCGATGAAGACGGGATAGTACGATTTGCAAGAAAGAATATCAATATTAGTAGAGGTAACCTCGATCATGCAAAATATTTTCTTTTCAATAGACGTGCGGGAGGCCAAATATATGAATTCAAAATACCTAAGTGGTTAGACGAATTACTTTTAGAGTCAAGTATTCCACAAAGCTTCTATAATCAAAATGTTAAAAATCAAGGAGGTTTAGCACCAAAAATAGTTGATCCAACCAAACCTGGGCAATCATTTGAGATTCCTCCGATCTGGGCTGAATGGTTTGAAGAAAATATTGTTCCTGGATCACTCAAAATAATCGAATAGGTTTCAAATGAGGTATGAAACAAGATCTCCATTAATTTAGATACACTAAATGGAGATCTTGTTTCATACACTTAAATTAATTAACTGTGTGTTTTTTATTTTCAAGCGACCAACCATAACTAATCCAATCACAGCCATCAATAATCCAGTAACAATCTGCTATGGGAATTAAGGGCATAAAATCACCATATACCCCTGTCCATGTGGCCGGAATAAAGGTTTCATACTCGATCGGTTCGGAATAGTGAGAAACGAAATGATGTGTATCGGCATTAATATAAAAACATGGTTCAAACATGAATAAATCCCACGATGTGGTTGGTGGAATAAAGCGTTGCATGGCGATCTGAAGCTGAGTGATGGAGACATGATACGGTTGCATCCAACGATACAAACGGTCTATATCATCTGTATTAAGGAGCATTCCTCGTTCCTGATCAGATTCGTGGTACGGTAAACTCGTCTCCAGAGGTTGTTGTAATAAACTCGCGAGGATATGCGATGGGTAAAACCAAAGGTCTTTATCACAAACAAACCATGTCACCTGCTGATGATACACAAAGGCCGTGATAACCGCTGTTCCCACATCTAAATTGTTTATAAGATTTGTTATTGTGTCCATGAGAGATCCTTGTCATTAGGGTTAAAATCGCGATTCAACCGATAATCAAGCACCAGCTATTGTAGCTAATAGAGTCTCGTCGGAAACTGTGCCACATTGACCTGGGCATGCAGCAGCGCTTGCACACATAGCGCGTCAAATGAACCCTTTATGACCACGACGGATACGCATTTTTGCCCATTGTACTAGTCAATTCTGGCTACGCATCGTTCTACGAAACTGAGTGAATGCCCACGCTCTTCCGCGTTTTTGGTGCAGCCAAGGCTGCGGCTGAATCCTATGGTACACGCGATGAATGATGACGAATGCTGTGCTATTTCCCCACATCGTCGGCAGCCCCCTATCCTCTATCATGACCTCCAAATTCACGCGCGTTCTGATGCTGGGAGGTCATCGATGGTTACGGATCACTGGTTTGCCGCCCGCCGCACCTTGTACGAATTGCTCCATGGCCCCCCGACTGGTCGAATCGCCAGTTTGCCACCGCGCTCAACGCCTCCACCGATTGGGTAATCAATCGGATGGATTGTGATGTGCGATTGGTCAGTAATAAGCGCGTCGCCGATTTTCCATCGCCCTTCCAATGCTTGTTGCTCAATCTCGGCATTCAGGTTGATGTGTGTCCACCCCATCGCCCCGACTTAAAGCCGTTCGTGGAGCGGTTTCATAAAAACTACGCATCGGCTCTTGGGTGGGATGATGCCGTTTGAGCAGATGGTTGAGGCATTGTGTGGCCTGGCTGCGCAGGAAATCAAACGGCTCAACCAACGCCAGCAGCGCCGCCGATGATGAGGGTGATCCGACCGATGATGTACCTGATCAGCACACGAGTTTCCGGTCGTCCCAGACACGGTTGTTAAGCTCTGCGTCTGCATTCTTAAAATCTCCTCAAAAAAGATATCCCTGAATAGCCTGGCACGAGTGTACATGAAAACGGGATAGAGAGCAATTCCAGTATCTTGTACGATGATGGACTGTGATTAAATTTTATTAATTATAAGTTCCGATTTGTATAGCAAATCAGCCCTTTATGCCCTGAAAATCGCCACCTGATCCATTCATTCCAGTATCTTGCTCGATGGTGGAATACCGCAACGGCCAAGATTGATTTGTTACGTAATCAATCTTGGCCGTTGGTTTTTGTTGTGAGCATTCAAACCCCTGTCGTTCGGGGCGCTGGTTCTAACACTAGGTTCCAAATATGCCGGCAAATTGTGTAAGTGCATTTCAAACCCCTGCCGTTCGGGGCGCTGGTTCTAACACTAGGTTCCAAATATGCCGGCAAATTGTGTAAGTGCATTTCAAACCCCTGCCGTTCGGGGCGCTGGTTCTGACACTCCAGTGTGTCCACTTTTTATACTGAGCCTGCTCACTGGTGGCCCAGCGTGCTATTGACATGAGAAGGATCGATACTCATGTCCAGTCTATCAAGCGTGTCAAGTGGCTCGTTACACCAACTCGCGGCCACGCAGATCGAATTTTTCCTCTTCCTCGTTACTCCAACGATTGCCTAAAATGAGTGGAGCATACCTTTTACGCCTCAAATTACGCCTCAAATCTGCATTCGCGCACGAAGGATGGTTGAAAACCCACCGATTTTGCGCAATTTTTGAAATTCGTTTGCATTGTTGAAATGTTAGGGCATGCGTATTCGTCTTTAAATGTAATTCTTCTGAGCTGGATGTAAGGATTGTGTATGGTGGTTGACTCAGTGCCTCTGGCCGAGGCTGCCGTGCGAGAATGCTTGGCCGCGTGGTTTGACCAATATAACCTCGCGATCTTTCGCTACCTCGTGCGCCTGATCGGCGATGAAGACCATGCGGCTGATTTGCTGCAAGAAACCTTTACCAAGGCGCTTGTTGCCCTTCGCACCCAAGCCTTGCCAAATAACCCCTATGCTTGGCTCTGCCGCATTGCGGGAAATCTGGTGATTGATATGCTGCGACGCAAACGCCGCTGGCGCTGGCTGCCATTTCAGACCAGTACACCTTCGCATGAACACGCGATTGCAACCGCCCAAGATGTGCGCGATTGCTTGGTTCGACTCAACCAGCGTGAAGCAGAACTCTTAGTGATGGTGCATTGTATTGGCCTTAGTCCCAGCGAAATCGCCGAGTTGCTCAGTGAAAATGTCTCAACCGTGCGGGTACGCCTGCATCGTGCTCGCCATCGCTTCCGCGACCTGTATGCAGGGGAGAGTGAATTGTGAATTGTGCTGAGATTAACATTATTTTAGAGCAGGATATGGATGTGGCACAAGCGGATGCCGCTGCTTTTGAGCAGCATCTCGCAACGTGCCAGCAGTGTAATGCGTTCCTGAACCAACTGGAGGCCCAAACCGAGCAATCGTTTGCCCTGCTTGCTCAGAGCGACGCTCGCCCACCAATCACAACTGTCACCGCAATTTACGGCCAAATCATGGGCCAAACCCAGCAACCCCGGTTCTGGCAAACTCGCGCAGTTTGGTTGCTCCAACTCGCAGCAATTGCCGTGCTTTTGGCATGGGTCGGTATTGACGCACCCAATCGGATTCAAATCAAGCACCATTCAACGATTGCTCAGCTTCCAACAACACCAACGAGCGTATCGCCTGCTGTTGCTGAAGGACAAGCCACATCAACCTTGAGCGTCGCTGAGCCGAGCGCGACAAGCTTGCCCATTGCATCAACAACCAGCCAACCAGCGGTTACTCCAACCCAATCGAGCCAATCAACAATGGTCGCCGAGCCATTGCCCAGCCCAATCCCAGTCGTGCCAACCAGTATTCAGGTTCAACCAACAACCGTGCCAACTAATCCGCCGACGGTTCCAGTGGCCACCGCCATTCCAGTCCCAACCGATAGTCCAGTGTCTTCGCCGGAAGCGACTAATCAGCTTCCATCGGCCACGGCTATGCCCGCATTGAGCGCCGTACCAACCGAAGCACCGGCTCCGACTAAGGAAACTGACCCAACACGCGTGCCACCAAGCAGCCCTGTGCCAACAACTGGCTCGCAGCCGACAGCAAGCGCGACCCAAGGATTCCCAACCATGCCGCCTATTGCAACCACGGTTCCAAGCCAAGGCCCGACCGAAACCGTGATTCTAGGCTCGTCAACGCCAACGGAACCTTCGCTACCGCCGCTGACAGCGATTGGCACCGTAGGACCGACCGCGACTTCAACCCCAACACCGACCAGTGTTGCGCCAACACCAACCGACAGCTTGCCACCAATGCCGCCGCCAACGAGTACGCCGTCGTTACCAACAGCAACACCATAACTTTATTGGTATTAGGAGGAAGAACAATGCACAGCACACGTTTCATCAATCGTCCATGGCTTCGTGTATGGCTAATCATGGCGATTGTCGGTTTTAGTGGGGCATTTATGCTTACTCCAGGAGTTCGCGCCACCAGTGAATCTAACCCATTCACGCCGCTTAATTGCCCACCAGGTGAAACCGAAGAGCTGATTGAGCCAACTTTGCTGACGCTCTCCCCAACCAATCCACTGCCAGGCGAATCGGTGCACGTCACCGGTTATGGCGGCTACATTCGTTGCAGTGGAGGGTTGTATAACGAATCGGCACGCGCATTCGCCTTAACCCTCGATGGCGCGGTTGTAGCCCAACTTGGTTGCTATGCCAATCGCTGCCAAACGACATTCGTCGTACCAACTACCACCAATCCTGGCAGCTACCACGTTTCAACCGATGGTGGCTCGCAGCTACGGATCGATGTGCAAGATGAACGGCTAACCTTCTTGCCAGCAGTAATTAATGGTTTCGCAACCAGTGAGGACTTCATGCCACCAGTCGTCGGCCTTGGTGGTTGCCCTGCCAACGAAACCGCAACCCTAATTCCGCCCAGCTTAGCCAGCTTGAATCCAACCAGCATTGCGCCTGGTGGCTCGGTGCAAGTCGTTGGCTCTGGTGGCTATATGCATTGCAGTGGTGGGCTGTATAACGAATCGGCACGCGCATTCGCCTTAACCCTCGATGGCGCGGTTGTGGCTCAACTTGGCTGCTATGCCAATCGCTGCCAAACGACATTCGTCGTACCAACTACCACCAGTCCCGGCAGCTACCACGTTTCAACCGATGGTGGCTCGCAATTGACATTGATCGTGCAATAAGAACGCAGCCTCGATTGGGGTAAATGCAAGACCACATCAATCACACATAGTGGCGGGCTATGACGGATGCCCATACCATGATGCAGCTCGCTGAGCTGCATCACTGGTGTTTTTGGATTCTGATAGAAATCAGTAAATCAGAATTCTATGCCCTGAAAAACACCAGCACTGTGTCGTTCATAAAATGAGTAATATCGAAAGTCACGTTCCCGAAAAGTACCGCAATGCGCTGCACGCGGAGCTGCGGGCGATCTTCTATCAACCCGACCGGGCGCAGGCCGACCAAGCGGCAGCGACGTTTAGGGCCAAATACGAGCGCCAGTACCCAGCATTTATCGAATGAAGCTGCGGCCCGATCAGCTTCATTCGATAAATCAGAGGGGTGCGCTGCTTAGCAAAAATCGTTGAGGGTCAGGCCAATCGTATGTTCGCGGGCTTGGTCCAAAACCCACTGGGCCAAGGCTAAATCGAGCACGCCTAAGCCAAATGGGCTAAAAATTGTGGTTTGTTTTGGGTTTGGGCGGGCAGCAACTTGGCCGCTGGTAATTTCGGCGAGATTACAACGCACAAAATGGTGATGCCCCAAAGCTTGTTGAGCCAAATCGAGCGAGGTATTGGCTCGCAAGACATGCTCACGATCGTCAACTACGTTATCGCAAAACTCGATTAAGCGTGGGTTGAGATCGCGCAGCGATGTATGCAAGATAGTTGTGCCAGCAGCGCACATGCTCAAATCGTCGATATGGGGCGTAATTGCCGTCGTTGCCAAAGCGATTAAGCTGGTGCGCTGAAGCAAGGCCTCGATTGAATCCACAACCTGCACATTCAACCCAAACTGATCGCTACATGCCGCCCGAAAATGCTCGGCATGGGCTGGTTGGGTATCAAACACCAGCACCTCACGAATGCTCGGAAAGACTGCCAGCAAAAAGCGCAGGGTTTCATGGTTGATCACGCCACAACCAACCAAGCCAACCCGCGTCTCCTGTGGGTTGGAATGCAAATATTTGGCGGCCAAAGCCGCACTGGCCGCCGTGCGCTTGGCACTAATTTGCGCACCTTCCATAAAGGCAATCGGCAAGCCAGTTTGCGGATCGTTCAGGGTAATTGTGGCATTGGCCCGTTGGATACCATGGCTCAGGTTGCCTGGAAACGAGGCGATCCACTTAATTCCCGCACTCGGTTGCGCACCACCTAAGTAGGCTGGCAAGGCAATAATCCGATTTAATGGATCATTTGGGAAGCGCAAAAAGCTGGAATGCGGCAAGGAGCTTAATCCAGCCTGATGCGCTTCGTAAGCCGCTTGCACCAAATCGATCAAGGTTAATTCGGCTCCATCGAGAATGCGCCCAACTTCATGGCCTTTGAGTAGGGTTAATGATTGTTGCATTGTATTCCTCGTATTCCTCACAGCGGCAGTTTAGCCGACAACATTTTCGCGTTCAATCATCAGTTGCGATTGATTAATCAGGACACTTGGGAGATGTTGATCGATCCAAGCATGGTTGAAAACGGTATCAAGATAGCGTTCGCCACGATCACACAAGATTGCCACGCAGGTGGCGTTGGCTGGCATGTTAGGCAGCATCTGAGCAATGGCGCGAATCACGCCACCCGACGAGCCGCCAGCAAAAATCGCCTCTTGGTCGAGCAGGCTATGGCAGCCAGCCACACAATCAGCATCGGAAACATAGACAACCCCAGCCGCTAAATCGGGCTGGAACAATTCGGGAATTCGCGATGCGCCATGGCCTGGAATCAAGCGCTGGCCGGGCTGGCCGCCAAAAATCACACTGCCCAAGGCATCAACCGCGATGACTTTCGTTGCTAAACCTTGTTCGCGAATATATTCAGCACAACCGCGCAGCGTGCCACAGCTACTGGTCGCACAAAACAGATAGTCGGGAGCATTCGGCAAACTTGTCAGAATTTCGCTCATGGTGGCGTAATGGGCCATTGGATTATGTAAATTTGCGTATTGATTACACCAAAAGCTATTAGGAATACTGGCTTGGAGCGCATGCACGCGCTTGATCCGCGCCGTCAACAAATCGGGGTCAGGCTGGGTAATAATTTCAACCTCAGCCCCATAAGCCCGTAGAATTTGAATATTTTGGTTAGTGGTGCGTGAATCAACAATACAAATAAAGCGTAAGCCAAAATAACGACAGACTTGGGCGAGGCCAATGCCTAAATTACCCGAACTTGATTCGATGATTGTGGTGGCTTGATCGATTCGACCATCAGCTAGCGCTTTGGTAATAATCGAGCGTGCCACCCGATCCTTAACGCTGCCACCTGGATTGAACATCTCCAGCTTGGCAAAAAGCTGAATCGGATGCTCAGCAAAAATCCGACGTAACGGAATTAAGGGCGTATTACCAATCAGTTGAACAATCCCGTCGTGTGAACGGGCTAATTTGGTGAATCCGTGGGTTAACATCCCAACATCTCCTATAGTTGCTCGGATGGCGGCGTTTGACGAGCATGCCATCCAGCAACCCCGATAGTCCACAGCAAGGTTAGTAATCCCAAACTTATAAATTGCAGTTGAATGCCATTGCTTGGCTGCGTACCTACGAGCCAAGCAAATAATGGGTTGAGCCAGCCATGGGGTTGCATGGCTGGAGTGAAAAAGCGGTCGGCCAGCAAGCCCGCACTGACGAAGCCAAGCGTGAGTGCTAACGACGCGAGAGCGCTAATCAAGGCAAAAATCCGCCCATGTAGCGCATTTGGCAGCTGTTGTTGAATTAAACTGGTGTGGTTGGCACTGCCCCATGGCAACATGCCAAAGTAGATGATTGCCGCGATTGCCAATCCGACAACGCTTGGTTGCCAACCAGCCAACAGCATGGCTAATGCGCCAATCAGTTCAGCTAGTAAAACTGCGCGAGCCAAACCACGCGGCGGGCGCAGCATACTTGCTAACAAACTCCCCGCCACCATACCCAAACCACCAAACGTCAGCAGCATGCCCAGCGTCGGCACTGAATGCAGTTCCAGCACCAATGGCGTGATCAAGACCTCGATACTGCCAGCGCTAAAATTACTCAAAATAATTAAGCTGGTTAGGGCGACGAGGCTGGGGTAGCGCAAAAACTCGCGCCATGCCAGCAAGGCCGTTTGCAATAACGCCACGTCGGCATGCTCGGTCGCCTGTGGTTGGGGCGCAAAACGGGTGCTCGCCGTAATTACCAACGCCAGCCCAAAGGTCAGAAGATCGAGGGTAAAGATAAAGGGCATGCCAACCCAGGCCAGCAAACTACTACCAATCAGCGGAGCCAGCAATTGGGCCAAGGCATGGCTCAGTTGCATCAAGCCATTCGCCCGATTATGGTGCGTCGAATCGACTAATTGTGGGACGCTGGCGACATAGGCTGGCCATTGACAGGCACGGGCAAGCGCATTAATACTATTGGCGAGATAAATTTGCCAAATCACCAATTGCCCAGTGCTAAATAAGATGATCAATCCAATCGTGCTAAGGCCGGCGATGCTATCGCTTATCAGCATCACCGTGCGCCGATTAAAACGATCACTCAAGGCTCCAGCCCATGGCGCGATTAAGGTGGCAGGCAAGGTATTGGTCAGCAGCACCCAAGCGTAATCACTTACCACGCCATGCTGTTGATAGACCCAAATGCCTAAGGCAAAGCCAGTCAGGCTTGAGCCAATCATCGAGCCAGTTTGGCCAAACCAAAGCAACACAAAGCGCAGCATTGGGTGTTGTTGCCAGCGCCGCAGCGAAATCATACGGCGACCTCCAAACCAAACCCAATCAAGCGCCCCAAGGCTTGAACATAGGGCTCATGCAAAATCGTGTGGTGATCGCCTGGCAAACTCACAATCTCCAGCGCTAGGCTAGTTAGGTTGCTCCAACCCCAATCCGGCTGTTGATCAAGGCTTGGATCAGGAGCCTCGTCGCGAGCCTTGATCAGCACGACAGGCACTGCCAAGCCTTGAGCTGGCTGAAAACTCGCTTGATGATTGGCCCGAAAGACATTCAAAAAGCGTTCGATCAGGCTGGGTTCGGTTTGGGCTGGCAAAATACCGAGTGCAATCAGTTGGTCAGTTAGCAGGCCGCA
This sequence comes from Chloroflexota bacterium, assembly GCA_020161265.1. Classification (NCBI taxonomy): domain Bacteria; kingdom Bacillati; phylum Chloroflexota; species Chloroflexota bacterium. The sequence continues at coordinate 372,843 of JAIUOC010000001.1, forward strand.
TTGCTCAAGTGGGCTTAATTCGGCTAAATCAGCCTCAGTCAGCACCAAATCAACTGCAAATGCCTGCTCCAATACCTGCTTGCCACGGTGCATCCATTCCGACCATGGCTCAAGCTGGCGTGGTTGCTGGCGAATTTGGGGTGCAGCACTATCAAGGCTGAAGAATTGGCAAATTTGCTGGCCCTCGGCAAGTGCTAAGCTAGCGACAGCCCAAGCCACATCGCTGCCAAACGAGTGCCCAATCAGGGTATATGGGCCTTGAGGGTAGGCTTGGCGAATTGCTTGCCAAGCCTGCTGGGCCATGGCTTCGACCGTCGCCAGTGGGGTTTGGTTTGGCTCTAGGCCATAGGCTTGTACTGCATAAATCGCCCGCTCAGTTGGAATTGCCTGGGCCAGTTGTTGTAAATACAGCACATTACCGCCCGCACCTGGGAGCAAAAAGAGCGGCGTTTGTTCGGCTGTACCATGGCGTAATGGCACTAATGGCGACCATTGGCGGCTTTGATGCCGCAGCAATTGAGCCATTTCGGCGATCGTTGGGGCTTGATATAAGCTGGTTAATGGCAGCGGCTGCTCAAGCGTTGGGTTGAGCAAGGCCATAAATCGAATGGCAATCAGCGAGTGGCCGCCATGCTCCAAAAAGTGATCGTGAATACCCAATTGATGACCAAGCACGCTTGTCCAGAGTTGTTGTAGTTGTAATTCCAGCGGATCACGGGCAATTCGCTGGCTGGGCTGCTCGCTCCACGGCTTGGGCAAGGCCTGACGATCAATCTTGCCATTGGGGGTTAATGGCCATTCAGTCAGCACCACAATTGCGCCTGGCAGCATATAGCGTGGGAGTTGCAAGGCCAAGTACTGGCGCAACGGCTCGATTGCCACCTCTGAGGTCGTGCCAATCACATAGGCAATCAATTGGGCATCGGTTGTGGTTGTTTGCACCACCACCAAGGCTTGGGCCACGCTGGGGTGAGTCAGTAGAATGGTTTCGATCTCGCCAAGCTCAATTCGATAGCCGCGAATTTTAACTTGTTGATCGATACGGCCCAAGCATTCCAGCGTGCCATCGTTGCGATAGCGAGCCAAATCGCCAGTGCGGTACATTCGCGCGGTTGGGTTGTGGCTGAACGGATCGGGGACAAACCGCTGTTCGGTTAATTCAGGCCGTTCGTGATAGCCACGGGCCACGCCAGCCCCAGCGATATACAATTCGCCTAATGCGCCGATTGGTAATGGCTGTCGCTGAGCATCCAATACATAGCATTGGGTATTCGCCAATGGTCGGCCAATTGGAAGCTGGGTTGAATTCAGCAGCAGTTCGGTGGTAATTTGGGCACAGGTTGACCAAACACAGGTCTCGGTTGGGCCATACATATTCCAAACTTGGGCAACCCGCTCAAGCAGCGCTCCAGCCAAATCGCGTGGTAATGGCTCGCCGCCGCAAAGTGCCCGTAGATTGCTACCCTGCCAACCAGCCGCCAGCAACATTCGCCACGTCGCGGGGGTTGCCTGCATCGTGGTTATGTCATGTTGATTAATTAAGTTGATCAATTGTTCAGCATCGCTAGCAGCCTCGCGGCTAGCCAGCACAACCGTTGCCCCACAGAGCAAAGGGCCATACAACTCAAGCACCGCAATATCAAACGACAAGGTAGTAACTGCCAACAACCGATCGCTGGAGGCCATGCCTGGTTGCTGCTGAATTGATTGAACAAAATTAACCACTGCTTGATGCTCAAGCAACACTCCCTTGGGTTTGCCAGTTGAGCCGGAGGTGTAGATTGCATAGGCCAAATCGTGGGGTTGAGCACTTGGCAACGGAGCAGTGGTAGGCATACGTGCCAAGGTATCGGCAATCGCATCAAATTCCACCACCGCCCATGGGCCATGCTGAAGGCTTGAGGCTAGCGCTTGGGTTGAGGTCGCAGTCAGCAATACCCGAATATTGGCATCCTCGGCCATATAGCTTAGCCGCTCCAAGGGAAAACTAGGATCAAGTGGAACATAAGCTCCGCCGGCCTTGAGCACCCCCAATATGGCCACCAACATCAAAGCCGAACGTTCGAGATGAATTCCCACCAAGCTATTTGGGCCAACTCCCAAGCCACATAAATAGTGAGCAACTTGATTCGATTGCTGCTCAAGCTCGGCATAACTCAAGCGTTGGTCAGCAGTGATAATCGCGATGTTTTGCGGTGTGCGCTGGGCTTGTTGCTGAAACAGCTCGTGCAAGCAATATGGGCTAAGCGGTTGTTCAGTCGCATTCCAAGCTGCTAGTTGTTGGGGTTGCACGCCGAGGGTTGGTAATTGGGCCAAGGTTGTTTGCCGCGTGAAGGCGATCAGGGTCTGGCAAAAGCCCGTTAATACCGCTTCAATCAGGGCTGAATCAAAGCGCTCGGTCGCATAACTAAGGCTACAAACCAGTTGCTCAGCCGGAGCAACCACCAGCGTCAGAGGGTAATTGGTCTGTTCAGTCGCTTGAATCTCGCTAATCTGTAAACTCGTTTGCTGATCGTCAGCCTGCTTGCTCGGGTAATTCTCAAACACCAAAATACTTTCGAATAGTGGTGTTGGCTGAGCGATAGTGCTCCAGCTTTGAATATCAACAAGGCTGCTGGCGGCATATTGTTGGGCTTCAAGCTGTTGTTGCTGAAGCGTTTGCAGCCATGCGCCGGCTGATTGCTCAGGATTCAGCGGCACAACGCAGGGCAAGGTATTGATAAACATTCCGACCATGTGTTCAGCCGCTGGCAAATTGGCGGGTCGGCCAGCAACTGTTAACCCAAACACCACTTGCTGTTGGCTACTATAGCGACCCAAGACATAGCCCCAAGCGGCCTGAGCTAGGGTGCTCAGCGTCACATGCTGGTCGCGGGCGAATTGGCTCAAGGCTTGGGTTTCAGCCGAAGTGAGTTGCAGCTGAACTTTGGCCCAAGCTTGGCTTGCTTGGTGTGAGCCAGTGTAATCGCAGGGCAAGGCAGTTGGTTGTTCTTGAGTCGCCAAATAATCGCACCAAAATTGCTGGGCTTGGCGTTGATCTTGGGCTTGCAACCAGCCAAGGTATTCGCGATAGGCTGGGGCTGGGGCTAAATTGGGTTGGCTGCCAGCGATCAGGTTTTGATAGTATTCCACTACTTCGCCCAATACCAGCGGCACCGACCAACCATCAAGCAACAGGTGATGATGCGTCCAAATACAGTGATAGTGTTGTTCAGCCAGTTTGATTAGGCTGATCCGCATTAATGGCGCTTGCTGAAGATCGAAGCCGCGTTGACGGTCAGCTTGGGCAATGTCGTTAAGTTGGTTGGATTCAATTTGTTCAACAGACCAATCGTGATAGCAAAGTTGAAAATCAGCCTGTGCCATAACCACCTGACAGGGATGCTTCAAGCCATCGCTATAAAAGGCTGTCCGAAACACAGCATGGCGCTCGACGACCTGCTGCCAAGCCCGTTCAAACAAACCTGGATCAATCGCGCCCTCGAGCCGGCATGCGACTTGCTCGATATAAAATTGCTGTTCGGGGGCAAGTAAGCTATGAAACAGCATGCCCTCTTGTAATGGCGTAAGCCGGTAGATATCCGCAATTGGTTGCTTAACCCGCAGAGCCAAATCATCTAGTTCGCGCTGATTGAGTTGGGCATAAGGCACATCGCTCGGCGTTAATCGTGGTTGCTGCATAGTGCGACAATGCTCAATTAAGGCTTCAAGCGTGCGGGCAAAGCTGCTGGCCCATTGTTCAAGGGCTGCCGCCGCCGCCCAATCGTAGCAATATTCCCAATTAAAGGTCAGCACGCCATTGTTGATATAGCCATTGATTTCAACAATGCTGCTGCGTGGAGTGGCAGGGTCTTGCTCGTTGCCAAGGTCAATTTCGGCAAGCCGCTTGAATGGGGCTACCAGTGTGCCTTGATCGAGTTGCCCAAGGTAGTTGAAGGTAACAGCCAACGGTTGATTCAGTGCTAACGCTTGGCGAACCGTCGGATCGGGATGTTGATAGCGCAGCCAGCCATAGCTCAAGCCCTGATCTGGCACTGCGCGTAATTGCTCTTTAACCGCAATGATGCTTTCGGCAAAGGTCGGGTTGGCGGGCAAGCTCACATGTTGGGGATAGATGCTGGTCAGCCAGCCGACAGTGCGCGTCAAATCCAAATCAGCTTGATCGCCAAAGCGGCCATGGCTTTCGCGCTCAAGGCTCAGCCCTTGCTCACCGCTCCATTCGCAATAGCTCAACACCAAGGCCGCCAGCAATAGGTCATCAATCGTTGTGCGATAGGCTTGATGCAGCTCGCCGAGCAGGCTTGATGTTAATTGTGGGCTAAGCGTCTGTTGATAACGCTGGGTTTGAGCAACCACGTTATTGAGTTGTTGGTTTTGGCTGGCAACTAAAGGCTTTAATTGCTGGATTGTTTGCTGCCAATAGCCAAGTTGGCTGAAAAACTGCTGACTGGTTTGCTGTTGCAAATACTCAGCCCATTCGGCGACGCTGGTACTGGCAAGCAAGGGTTGTTGCCCGTTCAACAACGTCGCCAGATCGCCGAGCACAATTCGCCAAGAAACCCCATCGATAATCCAGTGATGAGCAATCAACAAGAGCCAAGCTTGCTCCTGCTGCTGCAAATAGCTGGTATGCCACAGTGGCGCTTGTTGCAAGTGCAGTTGTTGTTGGCGCTGGGCGGCGTAGGCGGTTATTTGGGCAGCAGCAGGCTGAGTAGGATCAAGCTTGAGCACCTGCAAGGTTGGTTCACCTGCATGCAGTTTTTGCTCAAACTGAGCATCACACGCTAGCCGTAAACTTGGATGCAGTGCGGTTAATTGATTCAGGCTGGCTTGTAGTCGAGTAGGCTCAAGCGGTGTGATTAATTCAATCAACACACTCTGGTTGTAGTGGTGCGGATTCGGCGCTGCTAGCTCGCGAAACCAGTGTTGAACTGGCAGAAGCTGCCGTGGTGCGCGGGCGGGCTGTTGAATGGTGCTCGTCGCCTCAAGCGTGGGCAACACCTGCGCCAAAGCAGCGATCGTTTGATGTTGAAATAACAAACGTGGCGTTAACCCTAAGCCCGCAGCGCGGCAGCGACTGACCACTTGCATCGCCAAAATCGAATCGCCGCCCAAGCCAAAGAAATTGGCATGACGACCAACTGGCTGCCCAAGCACCTGCTGCCAAATTGCGGCCAGCGCTTGCTCGGTTGCCCCTTCTGGCACAACCTGTTCAGTTGCACTGAGTTGGGTTGGTTTTAAGTCGAGTAAGGCCTTGCGATCAACCTTGCCATTGGGAGTTAATGGCAATTGCTCAAGCTCAACAATGCCGCTGGGCAGCATATATTCGGGCACACGGGTTTGGAGCCATTGCAACAAGGCTGGTTGGTCAAGCGCTTGGGTGGCAACAACATACGCCACCAACTGCGGATGGGGCGTGGTATGCACCAAAGCCACTGCATGCTGGATGCTAGGATAGTGAGTCAGGGCGGTTTCAATCTCGCCTAGCTCAATCCGAAAGCCGCGCAGCTTGATTTGCTGATCGCCACGCCCCAGAAATTCCAACTGACCAGTGCTCGTCCAGCGGGCGCGATCGCCAGTACGATACATGCGTGCTCCAGCCAAACGCCCCCAAGGATCGGGCACAAAGCGCTCGCTGGTGAGGTCGGGGCGGCCAAGATAGGCGCTGGCCAAACGTTCGCCCGCCAAATACAGCTCGCCAATTGCCCCGTTTGGAACGGGCTGCCACCATTGATCAAGCACATACATCGCGGTGGCGGCAAATGGGCGGCCAATTGGCACGCTGCGCTCAGCAATCAACGGCTGATCAGCACTGAAATAGCAGCTATCAATTACTGCCTCGGTCACACCATATGAATTGATCAAGCGGGTGCTAGGCTCAAACACAGTTTGAAAACGCTGATACTCTTCGCCATACCACATATCCGAGCCAGCGATGACCAAGGGCATTGCCAGTTTTTGCTTGGTTAATGCCAAATAATGACAAAGTTCGCGTAGCACTGCTGGCACAAATTCGCCACAATCAACCTGTTCACTGACAATCAGTTGATATAAATCGGCGGGCGAGAGCAAATAATCGCGAGGGCAAAGCACTAAGCGTCCACCCGAACCGAGTGCCCGTACAAAATCGCCAGTGCAGACATCAAACGAAAACGCCGCCATTTGCAAATGCACCCGAATCGTGTCGCTCAACTGATAGGCCTGTTCCCAAGCACGGTAGGTTTGAGCCAGCGGGCCGTGGGCAATCACGGTTCCTTTGGGCAAGCCAGTCGAGCCAGAGGTATAAATCACATAGGCTGGTTGTTGCGGGTGAATTGCTACGCCAAGCGCGGTCGCAGGATAATCACCCAGCGCATCGCTTAGTTGTTCCCAAATGACGAGCGGTTGCTCAAGCGGCAAACAATCGGCCAACCCAGCCTGGGTTAACACCAAACGCAGTTTGGCATCGCTGCACATAAAAGCCAAGCGCTCAAGCGGGTAACTTGGATCAAGCGGTAAATAAGCCGCGCCCGCCTTGAGCACACCCAACCAAGCAACTGGCATGGCTAGCGAGCGCTCAAAACAGAGGCCAACAAAATCGCCACAGCCAATGCCTTGCTCAATCAAATAGTGCGCCAAGCGATTGGCCGCCTGATCGAGTTGGGCATAGCTCAAATGCTGGCCTTGCCAGGTTACGGCCAAAGCATTTGGTTGAACCAGGGCATGCTGCTGAACCAAATGGTGAATTGGTTGAGCGGCGCTAATCGGCGCTTGAAAGCCCCAATCGGCCAAGCGCGAAATCGGCAGGCTATGCAAGGGATGTTCAGGCGCAGCACAAACATAGCTCAAGGTCTGTTCAAAATCCTCGATCCAGCGCTCGATTGTGCTTGGCGCAAACAGATCGGTCGCAAACTCGACCTGCCCAGTAAAGCCACTCGCCAAATCTTGCATTGTCCACGACAGATCAAACATCGCCGTGCCTTCGCCAAGTTCATCAAGCAAGCATGGCTCGAAGCTAAGATTGGGAAGCTGTACGCTGCTGGTTGGCGCAGTTTGCAGGTCAAACATCACTTGAAAAATTGGGTTATAGCCTAAGTTACGCTCAGGTTGCAAGGCCTCGACCACCTGAGCAAATGGCGCATCCTGATTGGCAAAGGCGGCCAAACTGACCGCTTGGGTTTGGCGTAACAGCGCTGAAAAGGGCAGATTGCGATCAGGCTTGATCCGTATCACCAAACTATTGACAAAAAAGCCAATCAAGTTTTCAGTTTCTAGGCGGTTGCGGTTGGCAATCGGCGTGCCAATTGGCAAATCGTGGCTACCAGTCATGCGGGCGAGCCAAAAAGCAAAACCCGCCAGCAAGGTCATATACGGAGTGCAACCATAGCGCTGGCCAACGTGGCGAATTTGCTGGCTGAGGCAAGCCGAAAGCACAAAATGGCAGGTTTTGCCTCGCCACGATTGGCTAGCTGGGCGCGGATAATCGCTGGGTAGCTCCAACAAGGCTGGTGCGCCAAGCAAATTGTCGTGCCAAAATTGCACCTGTTTTTGCCAATGTGGAGCTTGCGCTGAGTCACGTTGCCAAGCAGCAAAATCGCCATATTGAATTGGCAGGGCGGGAAATTGCGGTCGGGTGGCTTGGGCAAAGGCTTGGTAACTGGTGGTTAATTCATGAATCAAGCAGCCCATCGACCAACCATCAGCAATCGTGTGGTGCATCACCACCAACAGCATGGCTTGCTCAGCATCAAGTTGCACCACCACCACGCGCAATAATGGCCCGTTGCTCAAATCGAAGCCTGCCAAAGCTTGCTCGCGCAGATACTGCAAGGCCTGCTGGCGAGGTGCGGCAGCACTTGAATAATCGGCAATTTCTAATGGCAATTCGCTCAAGTTCGGCGTTGGATGAACCTGTTGAATCGGCTGGCCCGCGACAGTTGGAAAGCTGGTACGCAAAATTTCATGGCGTTCGAGGCTTAGCTGGAGCGCTCGTGCTAATAATTCGGGCTTGAATGCACCCTGAATTTCAAAACAGCCCGATAAATTGTAGGCAGTGCTTTGGCCTTCCAGTTGATCAAGAAACCACAGCCGTTCTTGACCAAAGGAAAGCGGCAAAGGCGTAGTTCTTGGGCTTGGCTGAATCGCTACATTCGAATTGGCCGCCGCCTGATAGTGCTCGAACCAAGCAATTAATTGCGGTTTTTGCTCACTTAGCGCAGCCCGTAATTCAGGCGTTAATGCCCCTTTGGGCGCGTTCACCCGCAGATTTGCTCCATCGAGCCATAATTTTATGTCGAGTGCATTTAATTGTTCGAGCAATGCTTGAACCGCGCTCATAACTCAATCTCCTCACGCTCGCTACCGCCAACTGCCTGTGCTTGCAAGGTTTGGCTAAGCTGTTGCTGCCGAATATGCTCGGCCAGGCCTTGTAAGGTTGGCGCTTCAAAAAGCACTTGTAGCGGTAGATCGAGCTGAATTTGCTGGCGAATTCGGCCAAGCACTTGGGTTGCTAACAACGAATGGCCACCCAAATCGAAGAAATTATCGTGAATGCTCAGTTCGTTCACACCAAGTAAATCGTGCCAAATTGCTGCAAGTTGCTGTTCGAGTTGGCTGCGTGGTGCCTCATAATTGGCTGAACGTGGACGATGCGTTGTCGTTGGTGCGGCAACTGTCGGTTGTGGATAGAGCCAGCGCTGACGACGAGCAGCAACATCGCCCACAACCACTTGGGGGTTGAGTACGCCGCGTTGTTGGACAATCGCACTTAGCGCAGCCCAGCCTTGTTCAAAGCTCAAGCGCTGCGGATCGGCTTCGTCGGCGCTCTGCCAACCATCCCAGTTGATGCAATACCACGGCACAGCGCTCGATTGATTGAGTTGATGCACAATCGCATGTTGGGCGATGTTGGCGCTGGCATAGCAAGCAAAGCCCAGCCCACCCAAATCGCTGGCTAACGACGACATCACCACCGCCCAATCGAGTTTCCAAGGCCGCACCATCATGGCAAGATTTTGGGTTCCATGGAGCTTGGCCGCCATCAGCGCATCCCACGTTGCTTGGGTGGTTTCAGCACAGCTAATTTGGGCGGCACTCCCCGCAATTCCTGCCGCGTGAATCAAACCATGACATTGGCCCCAGTGGGTTTCGACCAGCGCTAAAGCTTCGGCCAATTGCTTGGGCTGCGCCACATCGGCCTGAATAATCAAGGCCTCACCACCACGTTCGGCAATCTGCTGTTGCAAATCATTGGCAGTGGGCGACTCAGGCGCGAGCGAACGGCTCAAAATTGCAATCTTGGCCTGATACTGCTCGGCTAGTTGGAGCGCGATTTGGCGACCCAGCCCGCCGTTGCCACCCGTAATCAGATAGCAACCACCAACGCGGAAGCCCTGCTGATTGGCGGGCAAGCTTGCAACCCTAGCCTGCGGCACAAACCGATTGAAACCACGCAACGCCACCGCTGGCTCGCTGGCACTTTGTAGCTCTTGAGCCAACATACTCGGCCACGCTTGATGGGTAAAATCAAGGTCAAGCCAATGGCTGCTGATTTCGGGATATTCCTGAGCCAAAACCATCGCCACCCCGCGTAATGCAGCATCATGCGGGTTGAGATCTTCGTGCGGAGCAATCGCCAAACTCTGGCTACTCACAATATGCAAATGCACTTGGGCTAGCCCCAACTCGCGCACCCGCTTGGCGATGGTCAACAGATCAGCGGCGGCTGACCATGCTGAGAGGCTGCTGAAGTTGCTGAAATAGACGATTTGGCTGGTTGTAGGATTAAGCTGTTTGCTCTGTTGGGCAAACGTATCTTGATCGCAACTATAGAGCTGTTGATCGGTGGCAAATTGTTCGATCAGTCGTTCGATTGTGCTTGATTGGCTGCCCCACACCAGCCATGTGCTAGCTTGGATTGCGGTGGTTGCTAAGCTTTGAGCCTGCCATGTTGGGGTATTGATGGTTACTTGATTGCTTGGGCGGGGCGCTTGGGCTTGTTCAGCCTCAATCCAATGGCGTTGGCGCTCGAACGCATAGGTTGGCAACCAAACTTTATGACCCGATGTTTGATGGAGAGCCTGCCACTGCACCACAATCCCTGCTTGCCACAATTGACCTAAACTTTGCAACATCACGGCTATATCGGCTTGCTTAGCCTGTGGATGCGGCAAACTAGTAAGAATCAACGGCGTTTGAGCAGCTTGACTGGCACGGGCAAAAGTTGCCAGCGTATGCCCAGGCCCAAGCTCCTGCACAATCCAAGCATCATCGGCCAACAACTGGGCCAAACAAGCAGCACACTGCACTGGGTTGACAATCTGTTCAAGCCAATAATCAACGCTGGTTGCTTGGACCGCAGTCAGCCAAGTGCCACTTACATTCGAGAGGATTGGAATTGTCGGTGCTTGGAGTTGCACATCGGCGAAGTGTTGGCGAAACGCTGCTAACATCGGCTGCATTGCTCGTGAATGAAAAGCATGCGAAGTGTGCAGTATGCGTGATTCGATGCCACACTCAGTCAATTGCTGCTGAAACGCGTGGATCGCTGCATGTTCACCAGCAACTACCAACAGATTAGCGGTGTTGATCGCAGCCAAATCAAGTTCAACAGGCAAGATTGGCTGAATCTGATCGAGGCTCGCGTTAATGCTGAGCATCGCTCCGCTAGGTAATTGGTTCATTAGCTGGCCACGCGCCACCACCAAGCGCACAGCAGTCGGTAAATCCAGCACATTAGCAATACAAGCGGCCACATATTCGCCAATGCTATGGCCAAACAAGGCCTGTGGTTGAATGCCCCACGCCAACCATTGCTGAGCCAAGGCATATTCCAGCATAAACAAACATGGCTGCGCGATGTTCGTCGCCGTCAGATCGCTCGCATGATCGAACATCAGTTGCCGCAGATCGTAGCCAAGCAAGGGTTGAGCATAACGATTGACCAGATCAATTGCTTGGCGAAAAGCGGGCGCTTGCTGATAGAGTTCAGCGGCCATCCCGGCATATTGGCTGCCCTGCCCCGAAAAGAGCCAAGCAACCTTGGGCGGTTGGCTGGCAAACTCACGGATTGGGCTGGCCAACAAGGCTTGGCTGGCTTGTTCAGGGCTTTTGGCAACCACAAAACTCCGCTGAGCAAAGGCTTGCCGCGCAGTTTGCAGGGTATAGGCTACATCAGCCAACGATTGCGCTGGATTGGTTTGCAGATGCGTCGCCAACCGCTCGGTTTGCTGCTCCAGCGACCAAACGCTGGCCGCCGAAATTGGCAGCAATTGCCATGATTCAGCCTGAGCTTGCTTGGCGATTGGTTCGGCTACCGCCAGCACCACATGGGCATTCGTACCGCCAATCCCAAATGAACTGACTCCCGCATAAAGATTTGCATCCCAAGCGCTAGCAGTCGGGTTGAGATAAAATGGTGATTGTTGCAAATCGCTATGCGGAATGGTGGCATAGGCAGTTGGTGGTCGTTGGCGATGATGCAGGGCCAAGGCAGTTTTGATCAAGCCTGCCACCCCAGCTGCATTATCGAGATGGCCAATATTGGCTTTGAGTGTGCCTAAGCCACACCATGCTTGCGCGGCAGTCGCCCCAAAAACCTTTTTCAGCGCCGCTAATTCGATGGGATCGCCAAGGTTAGTCGCTGTGCCATGGGTTTCAAGGTAGCCAACCATGCTCGGCTCAACTTCGGCCAAGGCTAAGGCTTCGGCTACAACGTGGGCCTGACCCTTGATGCTTGGCGCGGTAAAGCCAACTTTCTGAGCGCCATCATTATTAATTGCGCTCCCCTTGATCACTGCCCAAATTGGATCGCCATCAGCCGCCGCATCAAGCGCCCGTTTGAGCAACACCATGCCAGCGCCACTACTGCCAATTGTGCCAGCCGCCTCACTGGTAAAGGGCTTGCAATTACCATCAGGCGAGTGAATCATGCCAGCTTGATAGAGATGACCTTGAATTTGGGGAATCCGCAGCGCTGCGCCACCAGCCAGGGCCAGCGCACTTTCGCCATTCAGAATGCTCTGAATCGCCATATGGGTTGCCACCAACGAGGTCGAGCAGGCGGTTTGCACGCTGACACTCGGCCCTAGCAAATTGAGCTTGAATGAAATTCGGGTTGGCGCATAATCTTTGTCATTGGCTAGCATCACCGCATAATCGCCATTGCGCTCGATTGCGCTTGGATTGGCTAGCACTTGTTGCAACAAATAGTTATTTGCGCCGACTCCCACAAAAACCCCAACTTTTTGCGGCTGTTTAAGCGCATAGCCCGCCTGTTCAAGGGCTTCCCAGGCACATTCCAGCAACATTCGCTGCTGGGGATCAAGCAAGGCGGCCTCGTTGGGCGTAATCCCCCAAAAGCTATGATCGAAGCCAGCAATATCGTCAAGCAGCAAGGGCGCACGTTTGACGTAGGCAGGATCGTCAAGCAAGGCTGGGTCAATTCCTCTGGCCTGAAGTTGTTGCAGCTCTAAATCTGTAATGCAGACAATTCCTTGTTGGATATTATCCCAAAACGTTGTTAGATTGTTGGCTCCTGGGAAGCGTCCAGCCATCCCAATGATTGCAATATCGGTATCGGTATAGGCATGCATCAATTATTCCTCATCAAGATTAAGCTGGACTTGTTGGCGGCGTTGACGGCGTTGGGCTTGGCTTTGTTGGCGTTGGCTGCGTTGTTGGGCTTGATCTTCAGCCGTTGATGCTAAATCGCTTGGTTGTTGGCTCAAGGCTACGGCCAAGGCCGCAATCGTTGGATGCTCAAACAACAACATCAATTCGATTGAACGATTTAAGGCTGTTTCCAAGCGGCTATGAACTTGAATCAAGGCCAAAGAATGGCCGCCAAGGTCGAAAAATGGCCGTTCAACTTGGTTAATTGGGCGTTCGAGCACCGCTGACCAAATTGCCGCGATGGTTTGCTCTAGCGCATTTTGCGGCGGGCGTTGTGGGGTTTCTGCACCAAATTGTGGGATTGGCAAGGCTTTGCGATTCAACTTGCCATTGCTGCTCAAGGGCAATTCAGCCAATTGCAGCCAATGCGCCGGAATCATGGCCTCAGGCAGTCGCGCCCGTAGCCACGAGCGCAAGGCAGTTTCTTCGGGCACAGCCTGATCTGGCCGCGCAACCCAATAGGCCACCAATTGCCCAGCATGATGATGCACCACGATTTGCGCAATCGCTGGATGTTGGCTGAGCTGATGTTCGATCTCGCCCAACTCAACCCGAATACCACGCACTTTGATTTGGAAATCGTTACGGCCAAGGTATTCAATCGCCCCATCATCGCGCCAACGAGCCAAATCGCCAGTACGATACAAACGTGCGCCTGCTTGGCTAGCATAAGGATGGGGAATAAAGCGCTCGGCGGTCAAATCGGGGCGTTCAGCATAGCCTCGCGCCAAATTCAGCCCGCCAATCAGCAACTCGCCAGCAACCCCAACCGGCACCAGCTGCATTCGGGCATCGAGAATATACAGCTGGGTATTGGCAATCGGGCGACCAATTGGCACGCTTGGCTCAGCATTCGGTTGATAATGCCAAGCACTCACATCAACCGCCGCTTCAGTTGGCCCATATAAATTATGTAAATCTGCATTGAGTGTTTGGCAAAAACGAGCGCTGGTTTCGGCACTCAAGGCCTCGCCACTGCAAAAAACTTGACGCAAGCTCGTACAATTGGCTGCTTGTGATTCTTCCAAAAATAAGCTGAGCATCGACGGCACAAAGTGAATTGTGGTGACCTTTTGGGCCTGAATGGTCTCGGCTAAATAGCGCCGATCGAGGTGGCCCGCCGGACGAGCAACCACCAACTTAGCACCAGTCATCAGCGGCCAGAAAAACTCCCAAACCGAAACATCAAAGCTGTAGGGCGTTTTTTGTAATACCACATCAGCCGCCGTCAATTGATAGCGCTGCTGCATCCACAGCAAACGGTTGACAATCGCCTGATGACTATTGATCACGCCTTTGGGCTTGCCAGTTGAGCCAGAGGTGTAAATCATATAGGCCGCGTTGAGTGGGTGGATTATTGGTGGGTTGAAGCTCAGGCTGTGGTTTGGCTGCCACGCTTGATCAAACAGCAAGACCGGAATTGTGGCTTGGTCGAGGTTGGGCGTATCAGTGATCAACACCCGTGGCGCAGCATCAGCCAACATCGCCAAGACCCGCTCAGTAGGGTAGGCTGGATCAAACGGCACGTAGGCAGCGCCCGCCTTGACAATCGCCAAGAGCGCAATCACCAACTGCGCCGAGCGCTCCATCAACACCCCAACCCGATCATCAACCTGCATGCCATGGGCTTGCAAGCTGGCGGCAAGCTGGGTTACCCGCTGATCCAGCTCGGCATAGCTATAGTGATAGTGCTCATCGCTGAGTGCGGGCGCGTTGGGTGTGCGCTGCACTTGCTGAGCCAATACATCAACCAAAAGCTCGCTTGAATCCCAAATTTGGGCGGTGTTATTCCACTCATTGAGCAATTGAGCTTGTTCGGCGGTATCGAGCACGCTTAATTCGCCAACCGTCGTGGCCAACGGCAGTTGTTGGAGCACATGGGCTAAATGGCGGGCAACTTGAGCGATGCGGGTTGCCGAATACACCGCTTGGTCATAGCTCAACTTCAAAGTCAAGGCCGCATCAGGCAGCACCAACAAGGTCAGCGGTAAGTTGGTTTGCTCAGTAGTTCTCGCATCAACAATCGCCAAATCGCTGACTGCTTGCTCAACGCTGGCGGCAATTGGGTAATTTTCAAAAACCAGCAAGGTTTCAAATAACTGTTGGCTAGCCGGAATCTGGCTGGCCTGTTGAATTGCGGTCAATGGCGTGGCCGCAAAATCGTTGCATTGGCTTTGTTGGGCTTGCAGGGCTTGTAACCATGCAACAATTGGCTGCTGCGAATCTAGCTTGACCCGCACTGGCAAGCTATTGATACACAAACCAACTAAATGCTCCATGCCTGCAATATCGGTTGGTCGGCCCGCCACCGTCGCGCCAAACAGCACATCATCGAGCGCATTGTAGCGACCAAGCAACACTGCCCAAGCAGCTTGTACCAAAGTATTCAAGGTGACATGCTGTTGGCGTGCCCACTGTTGAAGCGCTTGGGTCTGGCTTGGCGTAAGTTGCAAGCTATATTCGTGATAGCCGCTGGTTGCCTGAGGCGCTGCATGCGGCGCGGGCAATGGCGTTGGCTCAGTCAAATCGGCCAAGTAGTTGCGCCAAAACTGCTGAGCCTGCGCTTGATCATAGCTCGTGGCCCAAGCAATGTAGTCGCGATAGGCGACCGCTGGAGCTAATTGCAACGGCTGAGCTTGATCAACATGACCATAGAGGCCAAATAATTCAGCCAACACATTGGCGATCGACCAACCATCGAGCAGCAAGTGATGATGCGTCCAAAGACAGTGATAGCGCTGTTCGGCTAGTTTGATCCACGTCCAGCGCAGCAATGGCGCTTGGTTAAGCTTGAATGGCTGGGTGCGATCAGCTTGGCGCAAGGCAGCGAGCAATTCGGCTTGTTCATCAGGGGCAATGGCTTGCCAATCGAGTACCCGCCACGGGGTATCGACATGCTCAAGCACAATTTGCAGTGGCTGCGGCAAGCCTTCGGTACAAAAGGCTGTGCGCAAAACCGCATGACGCTGCTGAACCTGCTGCCAAGCAATTTGCAAACTCACCAAATCGAGCGGGCCATTGACCGTCCACTCAACTTGTTCGAGGTAAACGCTCGATTGAGGATTGAGCAAGCTATGGTAGAGCATACCAACTTGCAAGGGAGCCAAGGGGTACACATCAACTGGCGTGAGGTTTTGGCCATGATACCGCGCTAATAATTGATCAAGCGTCGGCTGATCAAGCTTGGCTAAAGCAACATCGCTAGGGGTTAAACTCAGGCGGAGTTGCTGGCGACAAGCGCCAATCAAGGCTTTGAGCGCAGCAACACAGGCGCTAGCCAAACGTTCAATCGTCTGTTGCTGATGCCAGGTTTGGTTGTATTCCCAGTCGAACTGCAACTGACCATCGCGAATATAGCTCGCCACGTTCAACAAATGGCCGCGTGGTGTACTCGCCGCCACATCTGCGCCGGTCGATTCGGGGGCAATCCCAAGTAATGGTGGCATGCTGACGCTCTGATCGAGCTGGCCAAGATAGTTAAAAACCAAGGGAATGGCTTGGGTCGGCTGTAAGTGTGGTGCAGTTGCCGAATTGAGGTAGCGTAAAATCCCAAAGCTCTGGCCGCCCGCTGGCACTGCCCGTAATTGCTCTTTGATCGCCTTCAAGGCCGCTAAGGGCGCTGGATCGGCGGGTAGATCGAGGGCAACCGGATACAAACTGGTAAACCAACCAACGCTGCGGCTGAGATCGTCGCTTGGCTCTGGGCTAAATCGCCCGTGGCTTTCGAGATCGATCACCCAATGGCGTTGTTCGGCCCAGCCTGCTAAAGTTTGGGTTAAGGCAGTCAGCAACAGATCATTGATATTCACCTGCACTGCTTGTTGACAATCGAGCAACAAGGCTTGAGTTGTGGCTTGATCAAGCGTGGTATGCACAAAAACTGCATCGCGCGTGAGGTTTTGCCCACTGTTAGGCACATGATCAAGTGGCACAGGGATGATATTGGCAATTTGCTGCTGCCAAAAGCTCAAATCAGCCAAATATTGGGGGTTGCTCGCTTCAGCTTGGAGCCGATTGGCCCAAACACTCCAAGGCGTAGTACTGGGAATCGCGGCTGCCCCATTCAAGGCCATGGCCAAATCTTCGAGCACAATCCGCCACGAAACTCCATCGATAACCAAGTGATGTGCTACCAAAATCAGGCGGGCTTGGGTTGGGGTTCGCACCAAGGTTGCGGCAAAACTTGGGCCATGCTCCAAGTGCAAATGTTGCTGCATGCGCTGGCAAATATGCCCAAGCATCGTCGGCCAATTATTTGAATCGTCGGCACAATGCTGAACTGCCACGTTGATCGAGCGCGAATCGCCATACCACTGGCGTTGCTGTGGCTCAAATTGCCAGCGTACTCGCAAAATTGGGTGCAAGCTGACCAAACGATCAAGCGCTGATTGGATTGCCGCTGGCGCTAAATCGGGCGCAACCACTAGCATCAAGCTTTGGTTGAAATGCTGAGGATTGCTTGGCCGCAATTCACGCAACCAATGGCCAATCGGTGTCCAAGCGATCTCGCCTTCGAGTTGGTAGCTTGGCTGTTCAAGCGCAAGGATACTGGCCTGCTGTTCAAGCATCAGCGCCAATTCAGCGATCGTTTGGTGCTGAAAAAGTTGGCGCGGGCTAAGATTAAGCCCCGCGGCGCGAGCACGACTGACCACTTGCATGGCAATAATCGAGTCGCCGCCAAGGCTGAAGAAATTGGCCTCGCGACTGGCGATAGTTTGACCAAGCGCTACGCTCCAGAGGTCAGCTAGTTGTTGCTCAAGCGGCGATTGTAGCGGGGTGCTGCTGGTTGGCGTGGCTTGTTCTGCTTCAGGTGCGGGCAACGCTTGGCGATCGAGCTTGCCATTGCTGGTCAAAGGAAAACTAGCTAGTTCGATCAAGGCACTTGGCCACATATATTCAGGCAAGCGTTCGTGAAGTTGCTGGTTAATCGCCGCCAGATCGAGGCTTGGGTCAGTTTGTGCGCCGACGCTGCGCATCTGCGTTTTGGCAATCAGATAGCCAACCAAACGTTTATGGCCTGGCCGATCTTCACGCACAATCACCGCCGCCGATTGTACCGCCGCATGTTGGCTCAGGGCAGCTTCAATTTCGCCCAACTCAATCCGAAAGCCACGAATCTTGACTTGCAGATCGATTCGGCCAAGGTACTCTAGCTCACCATTTGGCCAGTAGCGCACCAAATCGCCTGAACGATACCAACGGCTGTTGCTGGGCAAATCGGGAGTTGACGCATCGGCTTGGATAAAGCGCTGAGCGTTCAATTCAGGCCGTTCGAGATAGCCCCGAGCCACACCAGCCCCACCAACATACAACTCGCCCGCCACCCCAACTCCAACCTGACGACCCTGCGAATCAAGCACCGCTAGCGCCAAATCGGGAATCGGGCAACCAATCACGCTACCAAGGTCTGCTTGCAGATCAGCCAAACGAATCGGGCGATAGGTCACATGCACCGTGGTTTCGGTGATGCCATACATATTCACCAGTTGCGGCTGTTGATCGCCATAGCGTGCAAACCACGGCGCAAGTTGGGCTAGATCAAGCGCCTCGCCACCAAAAATCACCGTGCGCAAGGCCAAACGTTGTTCAGCCAAACTATCAGCCTGAATCAATTGGTAAAAGGCCGAGGGCGTTTGATTGAGCACCGTTACGTGTTGTTGCTGCAATAATTGATGGAAAGCCTCAGGATTGCGGCTGACCCAGTAGGGCACAACCACCAAATGGCCGCCATACAACAACGCGCCCCACAATTCCCAAACTGAGAAATCAAAGGCATACGAATGAAACAGCGTCCAAACATCGTGCTGATTGAATTGATACCAAGCATTGGTTGCCAACATCAATCGTGCAACGTTGGCATGACTGACTACCACACCCTTGGGCTTGCCCGTTGAGCCAGAGGTATAAATCACATAGGCTGGGTTTTCTGTTGAGCAGACAACACTGGGTAGCGTTGTGGGATAATCAGCCACAGGCTGATCAAGCAGATAGCACTGTTCAGCTTGCACCAGATCACGCAAATGGCTCTGTGTTACGATATGGCGAATCGCTGCATCGGCCTGCACAAAGGCCAAACGTTCGCGAGGGTAGGTCGGGTCGAGTGGCACATAAGCCGCGCCAGCCTTGAGAATCGCCAAAATACCCACGACCAATTCGAGCGAACGTTCAACGCACAAGCCAACCAAACTGCCAACTGTCACACCTTGGGCGATCAAGCCATGGGCAACTTGGTTGCTCCGTTGATCAAGCTCGGCGTAGCTCAGCCAAGTATCTTCAAAACTCAGCGCCTTGGAATTGGGATGGGCCTGCACTTGTTGGGCAAACCATTCATGCAAACAGAGCGGTGGCGCATAATCTGGCGCTTGCCAATTGCCCCATGCCTGCAAATTTGCCCGCTGGTTTGGCGTAACCAAGCTTAATTCATCAATACGCTGCGCGGTGGTCAAACTCAGCAAAAGTTGCTGTAATTGAGCCAGCAACAATTCAGCACTAGCTTGATCGTAGCGATCGTGATCGATGCTCAAGCTCAAACGCAATTGCTCGCCAGGCACAACAATCAAGGTAATTGGATAATTGGTATGTTCGGCGAGGCTCAGTTGCTCAATCTGCAAGCCTGCTTGGCTGGCATCGGTGGCTTGCAATGGATAATTTTCGAAAACGACGATGCTCTCAAATAAGCTTGCGCCATGGGCTAGCTCGCTCCAGCGCTGAATATCAACCAAAGCACTAGCGCTATGTTGCTGCAATTCGCCATAGGCAGCTTGCAGGGTTTGCAGCCATGTTTGCGGTGATTGGCTCGGCTCAAATTTAGCCCGAATTGGCAGGGTATTGATGCACAAGCCAATCAATTGTTCACTTTGGTAGATTTCGGCAGGGCGTTCAGCAAAGGTCGCGCCAAACACCACATCATTGGTTTGGCTATGTTGAGCCAAAAGATAGGCCCAAGCTGCCTGCACACATGTATTCAAGGTCACTTGGCTTTGGCGTGCCCAGCTTTGCAATTGGCTGGTTTCAGCAATGCTTAGCTCGTGGTGATATTCAGCGAAATGCTGGCTCGTGCTGCGTTGGCTTGAACGCTGTAATGGCAACGGCGTTGGATAGCTGAAATCTGCCAAATAGCCACGCCAAAACTGCTCAGCTTGCGCTTGATCGTACTGTTGCAGCCAATCGATATAGGCACGATAGGCTGGGGCAGGCGCTTGATTGAGGGTTGTGCCTCGCCGCAAAGCTGCATAGTGGTGCAACACTTCTTCAAATAACAAGGCCACCGACCAACCATCAAGCAAAAGATGATGAAACGTCCAAACCCAATGCCATTGATCATCGGCTAGTTGCACCACAACCCAACGCTGCAAGGGTGCTTGATCGAGCGCAAACGGCTGTTGGCGATCATTCTCTAGTAATATGTCAAGTTCATAGACCTGTTGGGCAGGGCCATAATTCCGCCAATCGAGTACTTGAAACGGTAATTCGACCGCTTCATAGACCACTTGCAACGGTTTTTCGAGTTCTTCCCAGAAAAACCCACTGCGCAAAATCGTATGTCGAGCCACAACCATGTGCCATGCTTGGCGAAAACAATCTAGCTCAAGCTGGCCACGCAAACGCGATTGCACCTGTTCGAGGTACATTCCAGCAGTTGGGCTAGCGATGGTGTGAAACAGCATGCCCTGCTGCATTGGCGATAATTCGTAAATATCCTGAATATTATCCACCGCTATTGCCCCTTTGCTTTCAAACGTGCCAACAATCGATCGAGATCGTTGGCCTTGACGCGAGCCGCTGGAAAATCCGAGGGAGCCAAGCTAGCAGTCGTCATTGGTACTTGCAACACCTCGGCTAAGGCTTGTTGATACTGCTCGGCCAAGTGTTCAACGGCTGCCCGTGCTGCCTGATGACATTCCCAATCGAGGACCAAACAGCCATTAGCGCTATAACAATTAAGCTCTAAGGCATGGCTGCGTTGGTTGTTAGCAGCCAAGGTTTGGCTGGCAAACTCCAAATTCAGCCCTTGCAATGGCGCTAAAGTTTGCTGGTTATCAAGCTGACCAAGGTAGTTGAAGGCAATTGCTGGGGCGTGAGTTGGCACAAGGCTAGCGCGAATCGCTGGATCAGCGTGCAGATAGCGCAACATGCCATAGCCCGCTCCGGCTTGTGGTACTGCTCGCAAGCTTTCTTTGATCTGCTTAATCCATTGGTTTGGCTCAGTAGTAGTCGGAAAATCCAAGCGCACAGGGTATAAACTGGTGAACCAGCCCAAGCTCCGGCTGAAATCATGCTCAGGGTCAAGCGATTCGCGGCCATGGCTTTCAACATCAATGACCAACTGTTGTAGATTTGACCAACGCTGGAAGGCCAAGGCCAAACCAGTGATCAACAACTCAGCCACGCTGGCACGGCTACGCTCAGGTGCCTGATGCAACAGTTGCTCGGTCAATTCAGGCTTCAGCTTGGTTTGAAAGCGCTGTGCTTCGCCAACCAAACCCGCCTGAGCAAGCTGAGAAATTGGGGTGATGGCTTCAATCGTCGAGCGCCAATAGGCGAGTTGACTCAACAATTGCGGGGTTTGCGCTTGCTGCACCAGGTATTCGGCCCACTCACTAAATGGCGTGGTTGCTGCTGGCACAGCCTGTTGGTTGAGCAACAAGGCCAAATCTTCGAGCACAATTCGCCACGAAACCCCGTCGATAATGCTATGGTGCGCCACCAACAGCAATTGATCGTGGTCGATGCCACGCCACAACGCTGCCCGTAACAACGGCGCTTGAGCCAAATTGAACGAAGTTTGTAGTTCGGCATCACAGACTTGTTGCTGTCTCAATGTTGGTTGCTGTAATTCGCGCAATGGCACGTTGGCGGCTGGCGCATAGCGTTGTTGCCAAGTTGCATTGTAGGCAAAGACCAAGCGCAAACTTGGATGCAAACACACTAATTGATCAAGTGCTGCCTGAATTTGTTCGGTTGCTAATCCCGTTTGCAACTTGACCACAATACTTTGGTTGACATGGGCGGGATTGGCTAGTTGGCGCTCAAATAGCCAATGTTGCATTGGGCTAAGCGGCACAACACCCTGCAAACTCAAGGGATCAAGCGCGGGCTTAGCTTGGGTTTGCTGGCGAATCGCTTGGGCCAAGCTGGCAATCGTTTGGTTTTGGAACAACAAGCGTGGGGTTAGAATCAGGTCATGCTGCCGTGCAATCCCGACTACCTGCATCACCAAAATCGAATCGCCGCCAAGGCTAAAGAAGTTGGCATTGCGATCAACGGCCTTCAGCCCTAAGACTCGCTGCCAAATTGCCATCAATTGAGCTTCATGCTGATCGAGTGGGGTAGTTTGAGCCGAATCAAGCACAGTTTGGTTGATCTCAGGCGCGGGCAACGCTTGGCGATCAACTTTGCTATTGGGGGTTAATGGCAGGCTATCGAGCCAGATCACCACGCTTGGCAGCATATAATGGGGCAATTGTTGGGCAACATGATTCAAAACAACCGACGTATCCTGATTGGCGGTTGGTGCGGCGACCACATAGGCTACCAGTCGCTTATGCCCAGGCCGATCCTCGCGAATCATGGCCACCGCCGCATTCACCGTTGGGTAGCTCGCCAGCGTAGCTTCGATCTCGCCAAGCTCAATCCGAAAGCCATGTAATTTGACTTGCTGATCGATCCGCCCAAGGTATTCGAGATTGCCATCGGGCAGATAGCGCACCAAATCGCCTGAACGATACAAGCGTTCAAACGCTGGCTGAGGCTGTTGGCAACGGGCAAGTTCTGCCTGCACCCCAGCCAATTGTTCCAGCCGCACAAAGCGCTCGGCGGTCAATTCAGGCCGCCCATGGTAGCCGCGACCAACACCCAAGCCCGCAATATACAACTCGCCAGGCACGCCAATTGGCACTGGCAAACCAGCCGGATCAAGCACATACAACTGAGTATTGGCGATCGGGCGGCCAATCGGCACGGCAGCCCATTCGCTTGGCACAGCTTGGGCTTGATAAATCACACAGCCAACCACCGTCTCGGTTGGGCCATACTCATTGATCAAGCGCAGGTTGGGAGCGTTGGTTTGCCAAAAGGCCACATGTTGCTGCAACAAGGCCTCGCCGCCAATCACAAAGGCCTTGCTTGAGCCAATTTGGTCGGGTGCAACCAGCTGACTAAGCGCTTCCATATGCGCTGGGGTGATTTTGAGCACACTATAATCTTCGCAGCTCAGGCGTTGCGCCAAGACTTCTAGCTCATCCTGCTCAGGCAGCAAATCGATGGTTTTGCCCGTACAGAGCGGCCCCCACAATGCCGTAATTGTGGCATCGAAGGCCAACGACGAGGCCAGCGGCGCACCAATACCCTGCTCAAACGGATAATAATGAATCGCCCAGTGCAGATAATTCACAACCCCTTGATGCTGAATCAGCACACCTTTGGGCTTGCCAGTCGAGCCAGAGGTATAAATCACATACGCCAATTGCTGCGGGTCGAAATCAACCAGCGGAGCAGTGGTTGGTAAGCTAGCTAGCGTTTCAGCTTCGGCTAAAACATCGAGTGTTTCAGCCGAGCTAATGAGGGTTGGCAGTGTCTGATGGCTGGCTTGTACAATCAAACTCGCCGCCGAATCGGCCACCAAATAGTGCAAGCGTTCAGCAGGATAGGCCGGATCAAGCGGCAAGTAGGCAGCGCCAGCCTTCAAAATTGCCAGCAAACTGATGATCATTTCTGGGCAGCGCGTCGCATAAACCCCAACGATTGAGGCTTGGTTAACCCCACGTTGCAGCAGTAAATGGGCTAATTGATTGGCGCGTTGATCAAGCTCTGTATAGCAGATTATTTGGTTATTCCAACGAATCGCTGGAGCATTGGGTGTACGCAGAACTTGCTGCTCAACCAAATGCTGCAAGCCACGTTGGTCGGGGAACTGCTGCTGAGTTTGGTTCCAATCGACCAAAAGCTGTTGGCATTCGGCAGTGCTCAAGATGCTGATTTGGGCCAGTGGTTGGGTTGGCTGAGCCAAGGCGTGGCCTAGCAAACGCAAGAAATGGTCGCGCAAGCGCTCAATCGTGGCTGGCTCGAACAAATCGCGGTTATATTCCAAGCGCCCAACTAGCCCTGCTGGAGTTTCCTCAATAAATAACGTTAGGTCAAATTTGGCATAACCCAAATCCAGCGGCAGCTGTTTGATTGTCAGGTTGGCGATGCTCAGTTGCTGGCTCGGCACATTTTGGTAGGCCAACATCACCTGAAAAATTGGCGTATGGCTCAAATTACGCTCAAGCTGTAACTGCTGCACCACCTGCTCAAACGGCACATCTTGGTTGGCATAGACCGCCAAACTTTGCTCGCGCACCTGCTCAACCAAGCTCAGCAAATCGAGGCTGGGGCTCAGTTGCACCTTGAAAACCACTGTATTGACGAAAAAGCCAATCAACGGTTGGGCTTCGGCGGTGGTACGGTTGGCAATCGGCGAGCCAATTAGCACCTGATCTTGGCGGCTATAACGGCTCAACAAACTGGCAAACACCGCCAAGGCCAGCATAAACGGCGTAGTTTGGGTTTGCTGGGCGAGGTTGCGCAATTGGTTAGTTAATTGATTGGGAATCGCAAAACTCAGCGTGCTCCCCGCAAAACTCTGCTGCGCAGGCCGAGGGTGATCAGTTGCTAACTCCAAACGCTTGGGAGCATCGGCCAATTGCTGTTGCCAAAAATCCAATTGTTGCTGCTGGCGTGGGCTAGCCAACCATTCACGCTGCCACTCGCTATAATCGGCGTATTGCAAAGCCAAGGGCGCAAGCTGCGGATGAAAGCCCGCGCAATAGGCCTCATAGCTGCTCACCAACTCCTGAATAAAGAGTTCCATCGACCAGCCATCAGCAATAATGTGGTGCAACACGACCGTCATCAAACAATGCTCAGGGGCAAGTTGAAACAATTCAAGCCGCACCAACGGGCCTTGGCTCAAATCAAACGGCAGCAAACAACTGGCTTTGGCCTGTTCAAGCGCCACAAACCAGCGTTGCTCAGGCTCAAGCGTCTGCAAATCGTGCACAACCGGGGTGAGCGTCAACTCACTGCTGATCAATTGCATCGGCGTTTGATCGACCATGCCAAAAGTTGTACGCAACGTCTCATGGCGCACAATAATCTGGTTAATGCTCTGCTGCAACGCCACCAGATCAAGCGGCCCTTGAATTTCCAGCAAACTGGCGATGTGATACAAGGCGCTATTCGGCTGAAGTTGCTCCAAAAACCAAAGCCGCTGCTGGGCAAACGACATCGGGAAGGCAAACACCTCACGTTCATTCATAGTCATGCTGCACCTCCATCGTTGGTTTCGGCAATTTGGCCAAAGCCAGCCGCATTGAGGTTGACCCGTTGGCGCTGACGTTTAAGCGCGGTTGGTTTCGCAATCTCGCTCGGCTCGGTTTGGGCAGCGGCAACTCGCAAGGCCAATTCGCCAACCGTTGGGGCTTCAAACAATGTGCGCAAGGGCAAATCGGCATGGCATTCGCTGCGAATCAGGCCAATCAGTTGGGTTCCAGTCAGCGAATGGCCGCCCAATTCAAAGAAGCTTTGATCAACGCCAACTTGGCTGAGATTGAGCACTTGCTCAAACAGGCTGGCAAGTTGTTGCTCTAGCGGGTTGCGCGGAGCCAGATAGCTTGTCGTTTGGATCGGCGCTTCGAGTGCTGCCAAAGCCCGACGATCAACTTTGCCATTGGGAGTCAAGGGCAATTGCTCCAACAACACAAAGGCTTCGGGCTGCATATAGTCGGGCAAGGCTTGGCGCAAATGCTGGCGGAATTGCTGGGTCAGCGATTGGCTCTCTTGGAGTGGGTTATTGGCATAGGCCGACCAAGCTTTGCGCGGGCTGGTGAGTCGTTGAATTTGCTGCGGCAACCCAGCATCCGTCAGCTTGGCAGTGGCATAAAACAACACATCGTAGCAACCAAGCTCACCGCTTTGAGCCAAGCTAACGCTGATTCGATAGCGCCCATTCAGATGCAGGCTATACCAATCTTCGGGGTCGATGCCTTGCAAGGCCAATGGTTGCAGCGCTTGTTTCAGCTCGCCAGCAGCTGTTGGTTGCTCGGGTGCATGCAGTGCTTGCCACAAACCACAGGCCTCGCTTAGCCGACTATTCGGCACGTTGGCGATGCCTAGCGCATCGGGCTGGCTTTGCTCAAGCACCTGGCGCACGAGACTCAAACTCAAGCCATCGGTCTGCCAATCAAACCAATGTGGTTGCAGATCAAGGCTTGGGCGTTGCACATGCAGCACCACATCGTAGCGAAAACGGGTCAATTCGTTGTGAATGCGCCCACGTTTCAGCACCAGTTCGACATGGCTGATTTGTGGGTATTGCTGCTGCAATGCATAGAAAAAGCTTGGGTCGATTACCAACTCTTGATCGCGCAAATGTTGCTGCTGGGCCAATTGGGCAATTTGCTCAACCGCCAATTCGTCGGGCGCTTGAAACAACTGAATTGAGGCATGCAGCAATGGGTTGAGGCTCAAATTGCGAATATCGCCAAGATAGATTCGCCCGCCTGCCACCAAGGCCTCAAGCCCAGCCGCCAAAACTTGCACCAAATAGTCGATGCTAGGAAAATATTGAGCCACCGAGTTGATCACAATCGTATCAACGCTGTGGGGAGCAATGCTGCTAAAGTCGTGGGCCGGAAACTGAGCCAAGCTCACATGCGGCCAATTATGAATTTGTTGATCAAGCCGCTGTTGAACGTAAGCCAAGACCTCGGTGGCAATATCGTGGCCGCGATAACTCAAGCAATAGGGAGCCAGCGGCAACAGCAACATACCAGTGCCACAACCAAGCTCCAAAATGCGGCTCGGCTGTTGGGCCAAAATATTGCGCACCGTGACCCAACTCCATTCGTGCATGGCCTCTGCGGAGAAGGGCTGGCGGGTGTAGCTATCGTTCCAACCAATCGTGTTGATCGTGCCATGATCACCAGCACTCAGTTGATCATAGGTATCCGCCCAAACGCTATTCCATTGCTCCAAGCGAGCGCTGGTTGCTTGTTCCGCAGGCTGATCAGCGGCCTTCGAGACGACGTAGGCAATTAGGCGCAATTGACCTTGAGCATTCGGGGTTGCCGTCACAATGCTTTGATGCACCGCTTGATGCTGTGCCAAAGCTGCTTCAATTTCGCCCAGCTCGATGCGGAAGCCACGCACTTTGACTTGATGATCGATTCGCCCCAAATATTCAATCGTGCC
Organism: Chloroflexota bacterium; assembly: GCA_020161265.1. Taxonomy (NCBI): domain Bacteria; kingdom Bacillati; phylum Chloroflexota; species Chloroflexota bacterium. The sequence goes on from JAIUOC010000001.1 coordinate 399,726, forward strand.
ATCGCTGCGGTAGCGAGCCAAATCGCCAGTGCGATACCAACGCCCACCAGCCACAAATGGGTCAGCCGCAAACACCGCTTGGGTGCGTTCAGGATCATTCAGGTAGCCGCGACCAACGCCCACGCCACCAACATAGAGTTCGCCAATCACCCCAATTGGCACTGGTTGCAGTAACCCATCGAGAATATACAAGCGTGTGTTGATCACCGGACGGCCAATTGGCATATGCACCACATGCGCTGCAGGAGCTTCTCGCACCACATAATGAGTCACATCATCGGAACATTCGGTTGGGCCATAGGCATTCATCAAGGGAATCGTGGGATACCACGTGAACCAATCACGGCAGGCAGCAGGTGGCAAGGCCTCGCCCGTCAGCAAGAGCCAACGCAATTGCGCAAAACGGGGTAAATCGTTGGCCCGATTGGGGAAAATCGTGAGCCACGCGCCCAACAACGAGGGCACAATTTCCAAAATTGTGGTTACTTGCTGCTCGGCATAGCTCAACAGCACCTCAGGATCACGGGCAATACTATCAGGGTAGATTTGGGTTTCTGCGCCAACCAACAGCGCCACCAACATCTGCCAAACTGAAATATCAAAGCTTTGGCGAGCATTTTGTGCCACTCGATCAGCCACAGTCAGCTGTAAATCGACAATCTTGGCATATAGGTGATTGACCATGCCCCGTTGTTCGATCATGGCTCCTTTGGGCAAGCCAGTTGAGCCAGAGGTATAAATCACATAGGCCAAATCGCTGGCATTAGCTTGAATCGTCGGTGCTTCGCTCGATAATTCAGGGTTGAAGGCTTGCTCCAACAAGACGATGATTGGCCGTTGGTCGCTGGGCAAAATGCTGAGGGCTGCGGCCAAGGTTGCTTGCCAAGCCTCGCCAACCAACACCAAACGACTTTGGCTTTGTTGCAACACCTGGGCCAAACGCCGTGGTGGGTGCTCCAAATCGAGTGGCAGGTAGGCCGCGCCAGCCTTGAACACGCCCAAAACTGCACTCACAAAATCACACGAACGATCCGCCAAAATTGCCACAACTTGGTTTGTACCAATTGCTAAACTTTGCAAATAGTTGGCCAAGCGATTAGCCCGTTGATCGAGCGCTTGGTAGCTGTAGCTGGTATGTTGGTCGCTGATCGCAATGGCAGCGGGTGTGCGCTGAACTTGCTCGGCAAATAATTGGCTATAGGTCTGCTCGAATGGCACCTGCTTGGTTGTCGCATTCCAAGCTTCCAGCAGTACGTTCGTTTCGCTGGGATTCAACAAGGCTAAGCGTTCAGCAGGGCTAGTTGGTTGCTGGGTAGCACTCAACAACAATGTTTGATAATGACCCAGCCAACGCTCAATCGTGGCCTGCTCAAACAAATCGCTGTTGTAATCGCAATACACCACCAATTGTTGATTCAACTCAATCACATTGACACTGAGATCAAGCGCGGTTGCACTAATTGATTGAGCCACGAAGCTGGTTTCCAGCCCACCAAAGTTAGGAGCGGGGGTTGGTGGTTCGAAGTTGAACAAGGTTTCAACAATCGCTGAACGGCTGGCATCACGCACGGGGTTCAACACCGCCAACAGTTGAGCTAAGGAGTAATCTTCGTTTTCGTAGGCATCAAATAGTTGCTGGCGAGTCTGATGCAGATAATCGCTAAAGCTTTGTTCAGCTTGCAAGCGGCTGCGCAAGGGCAGCAAATTGCCACAATAGCCAACAATCGTTTCGCTGCCCTCAAACGAACGCGCCGCCGCCGGAATGCCCACCACCAGATCGTTTTGCCCCGTCAGGCGATGCAATAACAGTTGGTAGCCCGCCAACAACACCATAAACAAGGTCGCGCCCGATTGGCGGCTCAGTTGCTTCAAGGCTTGATAGCTGGCTGGCTCCAAAACCTGCATCACCCGTTGGCCAACATAGCTTTTGAGCGCTGGGCGCGGGTAATCGGTTGGCAACGCTAAAGGTGCTGGCAACTCGGCAAACAGCGCTTGCCAGAAATTGGCTTGGGTGGTCAGATCACCCCCAGCTTTCCAGGCCAGATAATCGCGAAACTGCAAAGGCTGAGCCAATTGTGGGGTTTGGCCGTCGCTCAAGGCTTGGTAGATTTGGGCAACTTCTTGCAAAATCACGCCAACCGACCAACCATCAACCAACAAGTGATGCGCCACAATGCTCAGGACATAGCGATCTGGCCCAAGTTGCGCCACGTTACAGCGCAATGGGTTGGTTTGACTCAAATCAAACGCCTGTTGATTATGCTGAGTAAACCATTGATCAAGTGCTTGTTGCTGATTGGCTGCACTTGAAAAATCACTGAAATTAAGCGTGATTGGCTGCTGGGGCTGAACAATTTGCTGCGTGCCATCGCTGGCAACGATTGTGCGCAAGCTCTCATGACGTTGCACCACCAGATTGAAGGCCTGCTCCAAGCGTGCCAAATCCAGCTGGCCGCGAATTTCCAAGCCAGTTGGCAGGTTGTAGGCAATCGCCTCGTGCTGCCCAAGCTGGCCCAGCACCCACAGATGATATTGATCTTCGCTCAGGGCAAAGCTGTGGGGTTGGCTCAGTCGATGTTGAGGCTTGGGCAAAAATCCGCCGTCTTGCAAGGCCTCGACTGCGTTGCGAATCGCCCGTTTGAGCCATTCCACGTCGGCGGCGCTGTGGGCGGTTGAGAAGAAACAATTACGGCCTTCCCAAATATAAACCCCTTGCAACAACAAATGGTAAAAGAACAAATCAAGATTTTGCTTGAAGCTAAAGCGAAAGAGCGAGCCAAAATGCACCACGCTAATTGGCGCTTCGGCTTGGGCAAAATAGGCGTTCATTTCAGCTGCAAAACTGGCAGTTTGTTGATTCAGCTGGTCATATAGCCCTTGGCCAGCGTGTTCAATCGCTGTCAGCACGGCCTTAGCACTTGCCAGAGCCAAGGGATGTTTGCAGAAGGTGCCAGCGACAAAGGTAGTTTCAGCTTGAGGAAAGGAATCGTCGCCATATTGCCAAAAGCCGCCATCAAGCGCATCGAGGGTCGCGCCACGTCCAGCCACCACGCCAATTGGCATCCCGCCACCAACAATCTTGCCATAGGTTGCGAGATCAGCTTCGATGCCAAACCAAGCCTGTGCCCCACCCGCTGCAATCCGAAAGCCCGTAATCATCTCATCGAAAATTAACAAGCTACCGTGAGACTTGGTTAATTCGCGCACCACTTGCAAAAATGCCTGCGGCTGCAAATCAGGGCGGCGGCTTTGAACTGGCTCGACCAGCACCGCCGCTAATTCGGGCAGCAATTGCTCAAGCGTGGCCAAACTCTCAGGCGTGGCATAATCCAACACCACAATATCATCGACCATCCCTTGAGGAATGCCAGGCGCTAGCGGAACCGAACGAGTGGCGGCTCCGGCTTGGGCGGTCGCCAAGGTTGCATCATAAAACCCATGATACGAGCCAGCAAACAGCGCTATCTTTTTGCGGCCAGTCAGCGTGCGAGCAGCGCGAATTGCCGTGAGCACAGCCTCAGTGCCCGAATTGCAAAACGCCACCCGCTCCATGCCAGTAATTCGGCAAATTAATTGGGCAACTTCACCAGCCAAGCGGGTTTGTGGGCCAAGCTGATAACCTTGAGCAAGTTGGTTCGCCAAAGCTTGGGTGGTTATTTCAGGACGATGGCCGAATAAATTAACCCCAAAACCCATGGTCAAATCGAGATATTGATTATTGTCAATATCCCAAATCTTGCTGCCTTCCGAGCGCTCGCAAATCAGGGTATACAACATCTCTTTGATCGAAAAGCGAAAACCTGCCGATTCGCGATTATCGGCTAATTGCGCACGATAGGCTTGGGTCAGCTGCTTGGAAGTCGCAGTCCGTGTGGTGTAATCGTTGATTAATTGTTGCAAATGGGCTTGTTGTTGGCTGCTCAGATCGTTGGCCGTGATCGAGCCTGGTCGAACTGGTTGGTAGGGTACATAGGCTTTGGGAGTAGCCGCAGCAGGATTTGAAGCAGGCTGGCTCGCAGGTTTTACAACAGCAGCGCTGATAGGGCTAGCTGCTGGAATTACTGGCTGAATCGGGGTTACTGCCGCTGGTTGGCCTGCCAACAAGGCCAATTGCTGTTGCATCAAGGCTAATTGTTGCTGTACCACCGCCTCTAAGCCAGCCGCCGCAACCGGAGTAACCGCCGCTGGAACAACGGGTTGTGCTTGGGCCACAATCGGAACCACATTTGGCTCACTTGGGGCTGGCTCAGCTTCAAACGTGCCATGCGCATCAAGAAAACGCGCCAAAGCATCAAGGCTAGCCAAATCTTCAAACAATTGGCGCATTGTAATATGCACGTTATAGCGTGATTCAATTGCCCGACCAGCGTCGATCATCACCAACGAATCTGCGCCCATTTCAACAAATGAACTGTGGATATTGATCTGCTCGGGCTTGATGTGGAGTAAATTGGCAGTCAGGCTGCGAAGTTCAGCCAAAATCGTGCTATGGCGGCTTGAGGCGCTAGCAGGCGTTGGTTGAGCGCTAGCTTGATTCATACCAGTTCCTTCCGTAAACCAATAACGTTGGCGATCAAAAGCATAGGTTGGCAACAACACAGATTGCGGCTGATAATCGGGATTCATGGCGGCCCAATCAAGCTGACAGCCATGAGCCAACAACATTGCCGCCGCGTGGTAGAGCGATTCCCAATCGGCTTGTTGGCGGCGCAAACTCGCCAGCCAAGTCAAATTGGGCAGCCCAGCTTGGCGACCTAGATCGATTAAGGTGCTATGGCCACCAAGTTCGACAATATGGCTCACGCCGCTAGCAACCAAACTTTGCAAACCGCGATAAAACTGGACTGGCTGGCGGGTGTGTTCGACCCAATATTCAGCACTAGGAGCTTGTTCGTGCCACGAGCCATCGAGGTTGGCAATTAGACGAAGCTGAGGAGTTTTGGAGGGATAGGCGCTGAGCACCTGTCGAAAATCGGCCAACATCGGCTGCATCAAGCGCGAATGGAAGCCATGCGAGACATCAAGCAATTTATTCGTTATGTTGAGTTGATTTAATTCTGCAGCACATTGACTGATGGCAATCGCACTGCCTGCCACTACCACCGCAGTTGGCCCGTTGCTCGCCGCCACATCAAGCTGATGCTGCGTGAGCAGTGGCTCGATTGTTTCGAGCGGAGCGCGAATCGCCAGCATTGCGCCATGCTCAGGCAAGCTATGCATCAATTGAGCACGTTGGGCAACCAAGCGCAAGCCCTGCTCAAAGCTCCAAACTCCAGCCAACACTGCCGCGCTATATTCGCCAATGCTATGGCCAAGCAAAGCGACAGGCTCAATTCCCCACGATCGCCAAAGTTGGCCAAGAGCGTAGCTCACCACAAAAATAGCGGGTTGGGTGTAACGGGTATCGCGCAGCAACGCGCCATGGTCTGGCTGATACAAGACATCAAGCAACGGAATCGCCAAATACTCATTGAGAATGCTGTTCGCTTGATCAAAAATTTGGCGCACCAGCGGCTGAGTTTGATAGAGCGTTTGCGCCATGCCCACATATTGGCTACCTTGGCCAGAGCAAACAAAGGCAATCCTAGGAGCGGGATGCTGTTGTTCTGCATAGAGGCTGCCTGTAGCTTGAGCTTGCCAAGCTTGCTGCAAGCGTTCGATCATTTGCACTTTGTCTGTAGCAGAGACTATTAGGCGGTGGCGCATCGTGGCCCGTTGGTGGTAAGCGCTCCAGCAAATATCGGCCAAGCTTGCCTCAGTTTGCACCAAATAGCCCTGATAGCGCTCAGTGAGTTGGCGCAAGGCAGCCTCGCTATTGGCTTGCAAAGCCAACAACTGGATTGGAGCTGGGCTTGGTTGCGGCAATCGCTTGGGCTGCAACGGCGCAGCACCGAGAATTAGATGGGCATTGGTTCCGCCAAAACCAAAACTACTAATGCCCGCATAACTGCCAAAGCTATACCAAGGCTGGGGGGTTGTAGCAATTGCTAAGGCCGAGCCAAGCTCAATTTGAGGGTTGAGTTGCTTAAAATTGGCTTGGGCGGGAATTATTTGCTGCTGAAACGCCAAAACCAGCTTGATCAAGCCTGCAATCCCAGCGGCAGCCTCAAGATGCCCAAGGTTGGATTTGATCGAGCCCAGCAAACAGGGTTGTTGGCGTTCGCCCAGCACCGCCTGCAAGGCCGTAACTTCAATCGGGTCGCCCAAGGGTGTGCCTGTGCCATGGGCTTCGATATAGCTTAATTGATCAGGCTGAATTTGGGCTTTGGCCAGCGCTTGGCGAATAACCGCCTGCTGGGCTTGCCCATTCGGCGCAGTCAACCCATTGCTGCGACCATCCTGATTCACCGCTGAGCCATGAATGACGGCCAAAATTGGGTCGCCCGCCGCCTCGGCCACCTCAAGCCGCTTCAGCAGCACCATGCCACAGCCCTCGCTACGCACATAGCCATCGGCAGCAGCATCGAAGGTGTGGCATTCGCCCGTGCCAGAAAGCATTTGGGCTTGAGCAAAAGTGACGCTTAACTCAGGATTGAGGATCAGATTGACCCCGCCAGCCAGTGCTTGCTCACATTCGCCTGCCAGCAAACTTTGACTAGCCAAATGCACAGCAACCAACGACGATGAACAAGCAGTATCAAGCGCCATGCTTGGGCCTTGCAAGCCAAACACATACGACAACCGATTGGCGGCAATGCTATGGGCGTTACCAGTGCCAGCATAGGCATCAAGCTGATCAAGTTGGGCAAATTGCAACCGCGCATAATCATTGCTACTAATGCCTAGGAAAACCCCGGTTGCGCTACCCACCAATTGATCAGGCGCAATCCCCGCTCGCTCAAAGGTTTCCCACGCTACTTCCAAAGCTAGGCGTTGTTGTGGATCGATACGGCTAGCCTCGCGGCCTGAAATACCAAACACCTGCGGATCGAATTGATCAACCTGATCGAGAAAACCACCCCAGCGCGTGTTGATTTTGCCAGGCGTGCGAGCTTCAGGGCTATACAAGGCCTGAGCATCCCAGCGATCAGCAGGCACAAGTCCAATTGCGCTCCGGCCTTCGAGCAACAATTGCCACAAAGCTTCGGGCGAATCGGCTCCAGGCAAGCGACAACTCATCGCCACAATCGCAATTGCCGAGCTAGCATTGGCGCTTGATTGACTGGGTTTGGGCTTTGGCAAAGGCAATTGTTGCGCTTGATCGTGGGCCAAAAAATCGCTCAATGCCTGAATGGTTGAATACTCCCAGAGCACGGTTGGAGCGACTTTGCGCCCCAGCCATGCCTGTAAATCGCCACTCAAACCAACCGCTTCACGCGACGAAAGCCCAAGATCAGCAAATGGAGCCGTTAGTGCCACCAGTTCGGGCGAGCGTTTCAAACGTTCAGCAATCTGCGTTTGCAGCCAACCTGCAATTTGCGCAGCGCTATAGTTGGAACTCATTCCTCGCCCTCCAAGCTATTGAGGGTTTGGCTCAAATAGCGTTGGCGGCATTCGCGGCGGCGCACCTTGCCGCTAGAGGTTTTAGGCACTTGGCCAGGCCGTACCCACATCAAGTCGGCAATTGCTAAATCGTATTGTTGCTGGAGGGCTAAGCGCACAGCCTGAGCCGCTTCTTCGGCTTGATTGGGGCGGCGAATTTCGGCCACAATCACAATTTGCTCGCCATCAGCGCCATCAACGGCAAAAGCAGCACAACCACCTTGGCGAATCGCCGAATGCGCCAATTCAACGCTCAATTCCAAGTCTTGGGGGTAATGATTGCGCCCATCAATAATAATCAGATCTTTGAGCCGCCCGGTAATATACAATTGACCTTCGTGGATAAAACCAAGGTCGCCCGTGCGCAGGAAGGGGCCGCTGCCATCAGGCAAGATCAATTGAAAAGTAGCCTCGCTAGCGGCGGAGTTATCCCAATAGCCATGGGCAATGCTACGCCCGTGAATACAGACCTCGCCAACCCAACCATCGGCACAAACCTGGCCCTGCTCAGGATCGACAATTGTTACAATTTGCGGCGCGGCTACCACGCCCGAACTTACCAACAATGTGCCATACTCGCTTGGAAGCGCTTGATGTTGGCTCAAGGCTTGAGCATCGACGGTGAGCGTGGTTGGCTCAGCAGCATGCGGCGCACCACTGACAAAGAGGGTGGCTTCGGCCAAGCCATAACACGGCAAAAAGGCCTGGGGTTTGAAGCCCAAGGGGGCAAAGGTGCGGCTAAATCGCTCAAGGGTTGCTGCGCGAATTGGCTCAGCGCCATTAAATGCCACCCGCAAACGGCTTAGATCAACGCCTGCCAAAACTTCAGGTTTGGCTTTAGCAACGCATAAATCGTAGGCAAAATTCGGCCCACCAGTGACTGTTACCCCTAAATCGCTGATCATGCGGAGCCAAATCAGCGGTTGTTGCAAAAAGGTCAGGGGATCGATCAAACTTAATTCACAGCCAGTAAACAACGGCTGCATAATTCCACCGATCAAGCCCATATCGTGGTAGGGTGGCAACCAAATAAACACATGATCATCAGCCGTGATGCCAAAACTTTGGGCAATCAAGCCCGAGTTATAGACCAGATTTTCGTGGCTGACCATTACACCGCGTGGTTGCGAAGTTGAGCCAGAGGTATATTGCAAAAAGGCCAAATCATGGGTATTAATGCTGGGGGCTTGCCACATACTGGCCAATTGACTATTCACCAAATCGCTGGCGATCCATTGCAATTGAGCAAGGCCAGGATATTGTTGCGATAAAGCGCGTTGCTGAGCCACAACCTCGCTCGCCGCCAGCATCACCCGGGCTTGAGCATTGCTAATAATTGCTTCCAAACGTTGATCGCGGCGATTGGGACGCGGCGGATAAGCAGGAACGGCAATCACGCCAGCGAATAAACAGCCAAAAAATGCTTCCACATAACCTAAGCCGGGCGGGTATAATAGCAAGGCCCGATCGCCTGGTTTGGTCACTCGTTGCAAAACGGCAGCAATTGCTTGACAACGCTGCGCCAATAAACCATACGATAGGCTGGTACGATAGCCATCAGCTGTATAAAAATTAAGCGCAATCGCTTCAGGAGTCGTTTTGGCCCGCTGAAGAATAATTTCAACAAAACTTGCAGGGTTGGATTGAATCGTCGCAGAACTGCCACCCGCCTCCAACATCAGATCATGATCAAGCATAACAACCTCACACTGTTCAACTGCAAGGCATTACACCACACCCAGCATGGCAACAACAGCTATTAACCTGATATTGATAGGCGCTTAAAGTGATCATTTTAGGGTATCACTTAACGTATCGCTGGTGATCTTGTTTTGGATCACTGATCTGAACGATGATTACAGACGGTCGTAAATGATCATGAAACAATGGGTGAGTGTGTTGATTAACTGTGCAGCCCCAGTAGGTCATTTGTAATTGGTAGTTCCAACAATGACCGATCACTGGATTTCTTCCAATGCACAGCGTTGATGGGTAGAATGCAGAATTCACTCAGGAGGCAGAAATGCGATGAAGCAACGCCAAGCGTTTGCTGCATGGCTCCGTCATGTACGCCATGAATTACAATATAGTCAAGACCAATTCGCCGAACAACTGAATTACGCCACGGTGACCTATCGCAAGGTCGAGCGTGGGTTATCACCATCGACAGCATTTTTAGAGCGGCTGGCCATGGTGCTTGAGTTACCAGCCAGCGATATGCGGATCTTGCACGACTTTGCCAACTCCGACACCGCTCTGCAAGCACTCTCGTTGCCAGATCATCTAGATCATCTTCAGCCGCAGGTAATCCAGACTAAACCAATAGTCGCCGCTACGCCACATACCTTGCCAATGTTGCCCTACCCTTTAATTGGCCGTGAACGCGAAGTTGAAACGCTTACCAAGTTGTTACAGCACCCACAACATCGCTTGATCACCGTGATTGGCCCGCCTGGAGTTGGCAAAACGCGAGTCGCTCAGGCCGTAGGCTGGAAAAGCCTCAGCCATTTTTCAGCTGGAGTTTGGTATGTTGAAGGCATTCAATACACCACGATTGCCGATTTCTGGGTCGATATTGCCAATATGCTTGGACGCTCGGCCAATAGTTCCATGACGTTGATCGAGCAAATTGGTGCATTAATCGGCTCAAAAAGTAACTTACTTATTTTAGATAATTGCGAGCATTTGATCGAAATTAATCTTGGTTTAGCCCAGTTATTAGCGCAATGCAGTAACTTAAAAATCTTGGTAACCTCACGGACAAGCCTAAAACTACGGATCGAGCATCTTTTTTGGCTGCATCCTTTTCCCACGCCCGACCCGCAAAGCAGCAATCTGAATGCGATTTGGCAAAACCCAGCCGTGCAACTCTTCTGTCAGCGTGCCCAAGACAGCAACCATGAGTGGCAAACCAGCGATAGCCAAGCTGTAACCATCGCCCAAATTTGTCAACATCTTGATGGCTTGCCTTTGGTGATCGAATTGGCGGCAGTGCGAACCCAATTTGTTACGCCGACAACGCTACTGGCACGCTTAAGCAACCGCCTTGGCATCTTAACCAACACCATGCGCGATGCTCCGGCCCATCAAAGCACTCTGCGACGCACGCTTGAATGGAGCTATCAACTACTTGATAGCAACGAACAACAGATTTTTGCGCGGCTCAGTGTTTTTGCAAGCGATAGCGATTTTGAGGCGATTGTGGCCGTTTGCACCGATTTGGCACCATCGAGCGATGATATTTTCGACTGTATGGCCAGTCTAGTTGCGAAAAGCCTAGTTATTCATCGACCCGATACCCAAGGCCATTCACGCTTTGGCATGTTGGCGACAATTCGTGAGTTTGCGGCGAGTCTATTGGCCGAACAACAACAAACCCATCATTATACCCAACGTTACATGAATTATTACATTGAACTCGCCGAAAAAATCGATCGTGAACTACGCGGCAAAGAGCAAATTCAGCTGCTCGATCAGCTTGAGTCGGAATTTCATCATTGGCAAGCGGTTTTACATTTATGCCTCAATCAACAACAGCATAGTGGTTTTTTACGGCTGTTTGCAGCGCTCAGTCAATTTTGGTATGGCCATGGTCACTTTATGGAAGCTTGGCAATGGCTGGGTGCGGTCGATACAGCCTTGGATCATGTCGATTCGCCAATTATTCAAGCACGGGCAGCACTGGGGGCAGGTATTGTTACCAATATTCATCATTGCCTCGATCTACCATTGGGCTACCTTGAACGTGCTCTTGATTTATGTCAACAATTGAATGATCAACAGGGCATTGCCACATGTCGGCTGTTACTTGGATTAATTATGATGCGCAAACATCAATATGTACAGGCCACCCGCTGGCTCAACCAAAGCCTAAGTTATTTCGATTCGAGCGTTGAGTATTGGCTTTTGAGCATTAACCATTTGCTGCTGGCTCAATTAAATATCTATCTCAACGATCTCGATCAAGCTAGCTGCTACCTTGATCTCGTTGGAAATTCGCCACAACTTCGTTTCGATCCCTTCCGATTATCGTGGTATCAATCATTACAAGGTCATGTCGCCTTCTACAAGCGCAGCTACACTGAGGCACTGACGTGGCATCAACAAAGCTTGGTCGAACGCCAACAGCTCGGTATCAAAGGTGATATTGCCGTTTCTTGGCTACGGATTGCCCAAACCGAGCGAGCTTTAGGGCACCATCAAGCAACCCGTAATGCGCTTGAACAAAGCCTCAAACTTTGGCAAATGCATGATAATCAAGAGAATGTCTTGCATTGTTTAGAAGAATTTGCTGCGCTGCTGGCCTATGATCAACAGCATCAGACCGCAACCTATTTGCTCAGCTATGCTTGGTTTCAACGCGAACAGCGCCAATTACCGCATCCGCCAATCGATCAAGCGCGATCGCAGCAATTTGGTATGTGGCTACAAAATCAACAACCAAACCATGTCTGGCGCGAAGCTTGGAGTTACGGCCAAGCACTCAAACTCGACCAAGTTATTCGGTTAGTAATTGGCCCATAGGTGGTTCGATGTAACTCAGCCAATTCCCAACATTCAGCTTAACCTTTGATTCCAACCACGCCAAATCCAGTAATTGCACTGAAGAAAACGCCCAAGCGACTGGCAGTTTGGCAATAGCGCTGCCAGTCGAGCGCTGCCTCGCGGGTTATTTGGGCCTGTTGCAATAGATCATTAATCGCCGATTGGATGCCGAACAGTTGATCAGCGAGGGTTGGATTGGTTTCAATAATTGTCATCGCGGTTGTTTGCACCTGTTGCAACCCCGAAAGCTGGAATAAACGCGGCAATTGACGGCCCGACCAGCCATTGCGCACTCGATCCGTAATCTGTTGCACAACCTGGCGTAGCAGCGTTTTATCAGGGCCATCAATTAAGAGGCTTTCCCAATCAGTGTCACTGACCACAATGCTGCCGCCAACTTTGGTTACCCGCAGCATTTCGGCTAAGGCCTGCTTGCGATCTTCCAAATGTTGAAAAACCCGATCAGCTCGACAGCTATCGAAATAGCCATCAGGAAAGGGCAATGCATCAATCGAGCCATGTTCAAAGCGTACATTTAGCCCGTGGTTGGCGGGGTGATTTTGGGCGCTTGTCAGCATAGCTTCGCTATTATCAAGCCCAATCACCAGCCCTTCAGCGCCAACTCGCTGGGCGATCGAGCGAGCATCGTTGCCCGCCCCACAGCCTACATCAAGCACCCGCTGGCCTAGCTGGATATGCAATAATTCAAAGGTCATGGCCTTATATTGGGCCACTTGGTCAAGCTCGCTGACCGTGTTGAGATAGCCAATACAATGATTAGGCGCAGTGCTGGTTTGGTCGATTGCGCCCCAATCGGTAGTTGTCATGCTGGTTCCTATTCTGGCTGAAGCTTCAGCGTCGTTTGCGTTTCAGTGGGCAACGGCAAGCGCATTGGCAGATATTCGCCACGTTGCCAGGGTTCAAGTAAATCGTCAAAATGGGTGCTCAAGATATGCGCCGATTGCCCAGGGGTTTGGATATAGATAGCGCGATCAAGCGCCGCAAGATCGACAATTTGGCGATAGATTGGCCCGCCATATTGCACAAAATCAATCCGATCGGTTGGACCAGCGTTGATCGTCGCGCTATCACCACCATTGCCAATTGTATGACCAAACCAGCTATCAAGCGGTTCGATGCCAGCGAATACGGCATGCGGGAAGACTGCTTGATGGATTGAATCCCAACGCCATTGCTCAAACTCACTGCCATGCTCAGCGCTTAATTCGGCCAGCGTTTGCTCCAACACCCGACCCATCAACAATGCGCACGATTCAGGCTCGACAGTCGTTTGATCATCACACCACGCCTGATCGTTGGTTTGCAAGATGGTGGGAATCGCCAGCGCAAAAAATTGTTCATGATAGCTATACGAGCGCCAAAGTTGCTCACCTACATCATCAACCACAATTGCCCGTGCCAAACGTAAATACCATGTTTCGTAAATTGCCGCCGCCGCACTATCACTTGTCAAGCTTGCATCCCAGTTTTTGAGCAATTCCAAGGCTTGCAAGGCTTGGGGATTAGTGGTTTGGGCCGTGAGCAATAATGGCAAAAGCTGATCAGCCTGTAACGAACGCTGATCAGCCTGTATTCGTTGCATATCAGCTTGATCAAAGGTTGGCTGCTCACTGAGCAATTGCCAAATTCGCCGAGCACGATAGGCTGGAGCCCAACTACGGCTGATCAACAAGGGATAATCATCGGCAACTGCTTGGTTGTTGGCCGAAACCAGCATACCACTTGGCGGATTATAGCTAAATGGCAATTCATCAAACTCACTCAAGCGTAACCACGCTGCCTGCTGATTCCAACCTTCAACAGGCAAGCGGCCATCACCGCTAGCGCGAATTGGCAAGCGACCAGCGATTTGCAAGCCAATATTATTATTGACATCGGCATAGCTAAAGTTTTGCATAGGGGCTTGATACCAGGCCAAAGCTGCGCGAAATGTCTGCCAATCGCTGGCAAGATTCAATTGCAACAAAGCAGTGATCGTCGTATCAGTCGGTTCAAGGGCTGTCCAACGTAATGCAAGCACTTGATTGGTGGCTTGTAGTTCAGCATCAACATCGGAGATAATTGGCCCATTCCGACTACTGCGTACTTGCAGCATGTGATCGGGTTGATCTTTAACTTTAATTATTTCATCGCGTCGAGCCAACGGATACGTTTTGCCCATATATTCAGCGTTGCCTGCTTGATCAAGCCGTTCGATCACCAAATCTTGCACGTCAACCCCGGTATTGGTTAGCCCCCAGGCAATCGAATGATTATGCCCAATCATCACTGCCGGAACACCAGGTAAGGTTGCACCAATTACGTCAAGTTCACCGGCTTGAATCTGGGCTAGATACCAAATTGAGGGTGCTTGGGCCGCAAGATGCGGGTCATTGGCCAGCAATGGCTTACCACTGCTAGTATGTTGGCCTGCCAAAACCCAACTATTGCTGCCCACATAACTCCCAGCAAGCTTAAATTGCTGATGCAACTGCTCAACTCGGGTCAACAGGCTTGTACAACTGTCGGCGTTAGCTTCACAGAAGTTAGAGCTGGCCATCGTCGGAGCAGGAGCCAAACCAGCACTATAGGTTGCATCGGGCAAAATCAATGGGTCGTCGGGGCTAGCCGCTGGCAGCAAAAAAGCTGCGCGTTCTGGCCCAACCTGGGCAATGAGCTGGCTATACAAAACCTCAGCACTCCAATTGGCCCCAAGGCTCCACGCCTGTAACTTCCCCGTCAACAGCACATCGATTGGCTGCCACAAACGTGGGCTAAACCCCAAAATAGTAAATTCTGGTGGCAAATCCATGCCATCGTGATGAATAATAAATTGATTGATTCCCGCAATATAGGCTTGAATTGCCTGTTGACTAGCCGGATCAAGCGCGTTCCAAGCGTTTACAGCAGCATCAACCAAGCCTAAAGCTCGCAAGAATCGATCTGTTTCGATCGTCGGCGCTCCAAGCACCTCCGAAAGCTCGCCCCGTGCCAAACGCCGCTGAAATTCAAGCTGCCACAGCCGATCTTGGGCATGCACAAAGCCTAATCCAAACAAGCCATCATGATAATTGGCAGCCTGAATATGCGGCACACCAGCCTGATCGCGCACAATTGTGACAGGTTGTTGAATCCCAGTCAGCTCAATTGTGCCGTCGGTTTGGGGCAACGACTGGCGTAAATACACATAGCCGCCAGCGCCTGTGATCAAGCCGAGCACGAGCAAACCCAACAAAATCCAGCGCGTAAATTTCCAAATTCGCCGCATGATCGATCCCTGTTTTAATAGGATGGGTAAATTGCTAGCAAAACGTCACGCAGAGCGAACCAGTTTCTTGCTCAGCCCTGCGTTATCGAAACAATGGATATGAAAGTTAAAAACGTAGGTGTGCCAACCATTGCTGAAGGCTTGTTCGATCAAGCGTTGGTAGCATAACGTTCGTCGCCGCAAGCGCAGCTAGCGTCGCAGTTTGATCATAGGCTTGCTCAGCATGTGGGCCATTCACTGCCGCTTGCGCTAAAGTTAACAGTGATTGCAGGGAATTATTTGGTGCATCCTCAGTTTGCCGCTGTAATTGCTGCATCCACTGATCAAGACCAACCTGTTCAATCGAATATCCAAGTTCTTGCATCCAATCAATCAGTTGATTCCAAGCAATAGGCTGTTGGTTGACCAAATGATACGTTTGCCCTTGGCCGCTTGGTCGCAATGAAAGCGCCACCATCGCTTGGGCCACATAATCAACCGGCGTGATTTCAGCCAACCGATCAACCAACGGCGCACGACCTAACTGCAAACAGCCTTGGAGCAACCGATACAAACCATCGCTGCGATTCCACTGACCCGTTTGGGTATCCCAGCCAATGCGGCCTGGCCGATAACAATTAATCGGAATACCACGTGCGCGGGCTTGCAGCAGTAGGTGTTCGGCAACCCACTTGGTTTGGGCATAGCCAGTGATGAGGCCATTTGGGGTCGCTGGCAGTTCTTGCTCATAGCGTACTGTAGCCGCAGTGCTTGCTGGAAAAACACTGGTCGTAGAGCTAAAGTGTATTGACTTAAGCTTGACTTGACTCGCCAAACGCAGCAAATCGAGGGTTGCTTGCACATTGCTGGCCTTAAGTTGGGCATATGAATGCGCCAGATGTACGACTGCGCCATTGTGATAGATACGATCAATAGTTTGAGCCAACATCTGCCAGTCTTCCGCAGTTATGCCTAACTGCGGAAGGCTCAGATCCCCAAGCATCACCATAATCCGTGAAGCAAAGGCCGGCTCCCAGCGTTTGGCATCTTCAAGCTGTTGGCGAATTTTGGCAAAAGCCTGGATCTCATCAGCGGCTCGTACCACACAATAGATGTGGGCAGATGTTTGTGTGAGCAATTCAGCCAACAAATATGGCCCCAAAAAGCCAGTTGCCCCAGTTAACAGGATTGCTCGGGGCATGTGCTCATAATAGGGAGCTAGACCAAGCGGATTGATTGCTGGATCAAGCACGATTTCATCGAGCAGATTAAGCCGATCGGCGATAGCGACACCATGAGCAAGTTGGGCAATCGTTGGCTGCTCAAATAATTGACGTGCTGTCAGCCGAATGCCAGCCTGATTGGCTCGCGCGACCACCTGAATACTAGTAATCGAATCGCCACCCAAGGCAAAGAAATTATCGTGAATCCCCACCTGTGGCATACGCAAGGTTTGCTGCCAAATGTAAGCAAGCTGCTGTTCAGTAGTAGTGCGCGGTGCAACATAGTGCTCAGGATCACTATATTGTTGAAAATCGATTGTTGGTAAGGCTGCCCGATCAACCTTGCCATTCGGCAAACGGGGAATCTGCGTAAGTTCGACAAATGCCGTTGGCAGCATTGACTCAGGCATATAGTGTTGAAGATACTCGCGCAACGGCAGTGCCGCAGCACTATTAACCTTATTGATTAAATTCATAATTCAGCTCCGTTAACCATTGATTGCATTGGCAACATCGCCATGGGTGGTTGGATGAGCCATACCCACCAGCACCTGACGGCTGCCCGTAAATGGTGAACGCGCATGAGCCACCAACATATTGTCAAGCATCAGCACATCGCCACGCTCCCACGGAAACGTAATCGTTTCGGCGTGGTAGGCTGCCCGCAGCGATTCCATTACCGCTGGCTCAATTGGGCTGCCATCGCCGTAATAGCTGTTGTTTGGCAATTGTTCGGGCTTAAATTGGGACAATAAGCCATCGCGAATCGGTGCTTCAAGCGTACTCACATGGAAAAAGGTTGCATGATTAAACCAAACGAGATCGCCAGTAATGGGATGGGTCGCCACGGCTCGACCCATGCGGCGGGTTTGCAAATGGTCGTTTTCGCCCCAGATTGCCTGCATCCCAACTCGTTCACAATAGGCATCGACCTCAGCCCGATCGGCGGTTTGGAAGACATTGCGCCAATCAAGGCCAACGCCGCCGCCAAAGTTACGCACATACAAAATGCCGCGATCAATAAAACGTTGGCGTAAGGCTGGGTCAAGCCGTTGATAAACCTTGCGCACATCGGCAATCGGGGTTTCGCCGCCCGTGGCCGGCTCGATCGTACAGCAGAAGAAAATTTGGCGCGGCCAGGCTTGTTGATACGAATTTTCGTTATGCAGAAAAATCGTTTGATCAGCTGGATGCTCGGTCGAAGTGTAGATATTGCCTTGCACTTGGCTGCGCGGCGACGAGCGCTCACGATATTCCAGCAACTCACCTGAAGCAGCGCTTATCACCGTCTCGAAGGCTTGGGCAGTATCTACGCCAAAACCACGGAACAAAACCCCGCCGTAATGATGCAATTGCGTCGTCAGCCACGCTAAGTTATTGGTTGCCCATTGCGCTAAATCAACCCCAGCAACGCTTGGCCGCACCACCAAAGGCAAGTTTTGGCCCTCACTTAAAAAGCTGGTCGTCACCAACGCTTGTTGATCGGTCGCTAAGGCTTGGCGTTTAATGCTGCCAAGTTGTTTTTTTAAACCAGATTTCGCTTCCACAGCTAAAACTCCTATTGTTTAATTGCGTGGCTCGATATAGGCCACCAAGCGTAATTGACCATGCTGATCGGGCTGGGCGGTAACCACAGCCTCGCGTAAGGCGGGGTGTTGGCGCAGCAGTTGGGCAATTTCTTCAAGCTCAATCCGAAAACCGCGAATTTTGACCTGTTGATCGATGCGACCTAAGAATTCAAGCTGACCATCGGGCAACCAACGGGCTAAATCGCCAGTTCGATACAAGCGCTGGCCTGGCTGTTCGGCCCACGGGTCGGGCATAAACCGCTCGGCGGTCAGCGCTGGCTGTTGCCAATAGCCGCGACTGATACCCGCACCAGCAATCAACAATTCGCCAGCAACTCCAATTGGCACAGACTGCAAGCTTGGATCAACTACATAGGCTTGGATCGTAGCAATCGGGCCACCAATTGAGATTGGTTGTTGCGGTACTAGCTTGGCAACGCTTGCCCAAACCGTCGCCTCGGTTGGGCCATATTCGTTGTATAGGGCACACGTTGGCAATTGCTGATAATGGCGATTGACCAAGCTGGTGGTACAGGCCTCGCCCGCGACCACGACCACGAGCAAGCTAGTTAATTGGCTTAATTCGGCTTGTTGCAACAATACTGCGTACAACGACGGAATCGCCAAGGTATGGCTAATCTGATGGTGTTCGATCATGCTGGCTAGCGCTAGAACATCGTGGCGCTGCGCTTGATCGGGCAGTACCAAACGGCCAGCTTGGCTCAGTGTCCAGAAAATTCCAGCGATTGAGCTATCGAAGGCATACGATGAGAGCAATAAAAAGCTCGTCAGCGGCTCGCGATAGGCAAGCGTTCGGGCAAACGTCGAGCTAAGCAGATTGGCATGGCTGACCACCACACCCTTCGGGCGGCCTGTCGAGCCAGAGGTATAGATCAGATAGGCGGCCTGCGCCGGATGAATCGTGACTGGCACAAATGGTGCTTGCGCAGAATCTAAATCAGCAAGGCCTAAACAGGCAGTGCTTGTAGGCAGGTTTTGCCAAATTTCCGGCTGTTGACACATTAAGAGCTTCAGTTCAGCATCGCTCGCCATCAATTCAAGCCGCTCACGCGGGTAGTTGGGGTCAAGTGGCACATAGGCAGCCCCAGTTTTGAGCACCGCCAACATCGCCACAATCAAGCTGGTTGAATGCTCAAGACTGATACCAACCCGGGTTTCTGAGCCAATCCCCTGCGTTTGTAAATAGCCCGCCAAAGCCGTTGCGCGTTGCTCAAGCTCAGCATAGCTCAACGCCCCATCGCTGGCTCGGATGGCTTGGGCAGTCGGCTGCTGTTGAGCCACTTCGGCCAGCCAACTCACAAGATCACGCGGCGATTGCGCAACTTCAGTGCGATTAAATCCAAGCAATTGGCGTTGCTCAGCATCACTCAACAATGGCATAGCGCGATAATCCGCCGTAGGGTCGGCAACCATCGCGGTCAGACAGGCTTGGTAATAACCTGCAATCGCTTCAATTTGGGCATTGGCCAAAATTCGCCCATCACAGGTCAAACTCAAGTTAATGTCGTTGGTAAAGGGATCGATGCGAAAATTGGCTACCAATGGAAAACTCGAAACTTCGTAGGGCAGTACATCAAGCAACTCCAGCTCGCTGATGTTTTGCAACGCTTGGAAGATATGGTAGTGGGTGAAGTAGAATAAACTTTCCGACCAAGCCAAACCGCCATTGTGGCGTTGCAACTCGGCAGTTGGATAGCGCCGATGCTCCAAACTAGCCCGTTCGGCGGCAAAGGTTTGTAAAATAAGCTCACGCCAACTTAGCTGATTCAGCTGCATGCGCAGCGGAATACTATTGATGAACAAACCCAAAACCCGTTCACCATCGAGCGTTTCAGGTCGGCCACTCGAAACCATACTCGTTACTACATCGAACTGCCCAGTCAGGATACTAATTACCCGTAAATGCGCAGCCAACAGTACATCTTTAATCGGGACAGCAAGGCTACGCGATAAGGTTTTAAGCGCTTGCGAAAGCTCAGCACTAATTGCAACTGGTTGTGATTGGCTGGTGTTTGAACGCGGCGCATTGGGCCAACGCGGCAAGCGCATCGGGCTGGCTTGGGCCAAATGGTCAGCCCAAAATTGCTTGGTCGTAGGATTCTGAATTGCTGCTTGTTCCAGTCGTACAAATTCGTGATAGCCAATTTGAGGCGCAACGAGGCTACTAGGTTGCCCTTGCAAGCGCCGTGCATAATCGCTAAACAGCTCAGTCAGCATTATCGCATCGCTCCAGCCATCGATCACCGCATGGTGGAAACTCAACGAAAATTGCAACTCATCATCAGCCCGCACATGCACTTGGAACCGCAACAACGGTAGGCTGCTTGGCTCAAAACCGCGCTGCTTTTCGGCGGCGATCCAGGCTTCAATCAATTGATCGTGCTGATCAACAGGCTGGTTGCGGAGATCAATAATATTCAGCAGGTTTGCACCTTGGGCATGCACCACTTGCAATGGCTCGCTGGCACTGGTCAGATCAAAACTCGTGCGTAGCGCTGGATGCCGCGCCACCAAATCATCGACAACCAATTGCAACAACGCCAAATCGAGCACGACCCGCATCCGATAGCTAAAAATATCGTGGTACAGCGCTTGTTCAGGGTTGAATTGGTTGTGGAAAATCATGCCACCCTGCAACTTGGCAATCGGGAAGGCATCAACAATCGTATTTGGGAGTAAAGCGCGATCAGCAGGGTTAATCAAACTGAAGGGTGTGTATTCGATTATTTGAGTTTCTGTAGAGCAGACCATAGTTTGAACCAAACTACGAATCGTCGGCTGATTGAATAACATTTCAACGCTCAGGTTTAAGCCGCGCTGTTTGGCTTGGGCCACCACTTGAATACTACGAATTGAATTGCCGCCTAATGCGAAGAAATTATCATCAATCCCAATCATTGGGTGCTCAAGCACCTGTTCCCAAATTGCCGCCAAAATTTCTTCTTCAGGAGTCGTTGGGGCAACATAATTGCTCACAGCGGTTGGTTCGGGCAAGGCCGCCCGATCTACTTTGCCATTCGCGGTCAACGGCCATTGCTCAACCAACACGACGTTGCTTGGCAGCATGTACTGTGGCAGGAATTGTTGGGCATATTTCAACACCGCTTGTTCACTCAATTGCGTGGGGTCAGCATCTGGTGTGGCTTGAAGATAGGCGACCAAGCGTTGATCGTCGCCTGTGCCACGCACCAACACTAACGCTGAAGCAACCGCTGGCAAGCGTTGCAACACCGCCTCAATCTCGCCTAGCTCAATTCGATAGCCGCGTAATTTGATTTGAGTATCACGCCGCCCCAAATATTCAAGCGTTCCATCCCAAGCCCAGCATGCCAAATCGCCAGTCCGATACAGTCGTGCGCCAGCGATTCCGCTCAGATTATCAGGTACAAACTGGGCAGCGGTCAGATCAGGGCGCTGATTATACCCGCGGGCAACTCCAACCCCGCCAATATACAGCTCACCGACAACCCCAAATGGCACAGGTTGCCAGCGATCATCAAGCACATAGACGCGCATATTGGCAATTGGCAAGCCAATCGAAACCGCGCCAGCAGCCGGATCAGTGGTTTGGGTTTGGTAGATCGCACAGCCAACCACTGTTTCAGTTGGGCCATATTCGTTGAACAAGCGGGTTTCAAGAGCGTGGGTACGCCATGGAGCCAATGTCGTTGCATCAAGCGCCTCGCCACCGATCACCAAAGCCCTACTGCGTTGAGCCAATTCAGCACTAGGGATCAATTGATTCAGCACCGCCAAATGTGCTGGTGTCAGTTTGAGCAAACTCAGATCAGTGCTGGCTCGCAACGCTTGGGCTAGCGTTTCAACCCCAGCATTGCTGGGCAATAAACCCACGGTTTGGCCAGCACACAAGGGCACAAGCAAACTGGTCACAGTCAAATCGAAGGCTAATGGCGAATGCACCAACGAACCCGTGCCAGCCGCCAAATCGTAGGCTGCGATCGCCCATTGCACATAGTTACTCAATCCAGCGTGACTGACCATCACACCCTTGGGCTGACCTGTCGAGCCAGAGGTATACAACAGATAGGCCAATTGCGCAGGCTGATAGTTCAAACGTGGCGCGGCACTCGCTTGATCAAATTGCAGCTGATCGACCGCCAATTGGGCAACGCTACACGGCAAACTAGGCATGAGGCTGGTTTGGCTCAACACCAACTGAATCGCCGCATCAGCAAGAATATACTGAATCCGCTCGGCGGGATACTCTGGCTCCAAAGGCACATAGGCCGCGCCAGCCTTGAGACAAGCCAACAAGGCCACGACCATCAGCGGCGAACGCTCAAGATACAAGCCAACTCGCTGCTCGGGCTGAATACCGTGCTGAATTAATTGTTGGGCCAACTGATTGGCTTGTTGAGTTAGCTCGGCATAATTCAGTTGCGCTGCACCAAATTGCACAGCAATTGCTTGCGGGTTATGCAACGTTTGCTGATCAATCAGATCGTGAATTGGTGTAGCAGCAAATGGCCGATCGGTTGCATTGACCTGCTTAGTCAACAAGGTTTGGGTCTTGATCCCAATGATTGGCAGCTGCTCAAAGCTTGGGTTATATTGTTGCCCAAGCCAAGCCAGCATTGTGATTAAGCTCTCAGCCAAGGCCTCGGCAACCTCGGAGCGCAGGCTGGTTGTATCGTAATCTAAGGTCAATTGCCAGCTTGCAGCTTGCTCGATCAGGCTTAATTTACAGCGAAACAGATCGGTATGGCTGGTCAGGTGTTCAAGCTGATAGTGCGCCGCTGGTTCCCAACGATAATGAGCAAATGCCAGCGCCAAAGGCTGATCCAACGCAAGCTGCTGCCAACTAAAATATTCTTGGAATTGCGCTAACTCAGCCAGTTGCTGGGCTAGAGTGGCTATAGCCTCGACAATTGGCTGTTCGGCAGCAATTTCGGTTGGAACAAGTGGCAGATAGCGCTCAAACAAGCCTTGGGCATTGGCCAACTCTGCATACGAACGGCCATCGCAGGCCAGTGCCAATGCTGGCGTTTGATTATAGTTACTGCGGCTAAGCAACCAACGCCAGAGGCTGAGCACTGTACTTGCCAATTCAATATTATGTTGAGTACACCAAGCATTAATCGCGATACTCCTGCTTGCAGGAAGGTTAATCTTGATCCGAGTGGGCTGGGTTCGGGCTAATCGTGCAAAGCCACGCAGATCATGCGGCGCTTGCTTGATCGCTTGCGCTTGCCAAAATGCCCGTTCAGCAGCGTTTTCAGGGGCTTGGAGCAAGCCATTTTGCCATTCAGCAGCGTCAATATACTGCGTCAGCTCATCGCTTGCACTCAATTCGTGCGGAGCCAACGCGGCTTGGGTCAATTCTTCAAGCAGCAATCGAGCACTGGTTGCATCGCCGACCAAGGCTGCTAGCCACAACCCAAGCCATTGCTGTTGGCCATGCTCAAATAACGTAATCTGCATCAAACCAGCATCAGCTGGCGCAGCAAGCTCAGCAATCTGATGCGATTCGGCTATTTGCTGCTGATGCAAAACTACTGCTTGATTGTGCAGCACTTGGGCTGGCAGTTTTAGCCCAGCGATCTGCTCGAAACGGGTACGCAGCGCCTCATGGCGCTCGATCACAACATTCAAGCCAGCTTGCCAACGTTCATAACGAAGCGGAGTGGTTAACTCAACCACCAGCCATGTGCCCAAGGGTTGCTGGCTTTGTGGTTGAACCAACCATGTATGGGTTTGTTGCGGCGATAGCCGAAAATGCTCAACTTCATGTTGCTGCATACAATCATCCTTCTATTGGGTTGGCTCGGTACTCGACCGTCGCCGATTCAGGATTAATTTGGAACGATTTGCCGCCTTGCGTTGCTCAAGCCGTTGCTGTTGAAGCTCGCGCTCGTGGCTTTGGCAACGCTGCACCGCAGCCGCAAGCGTGATCGTCGGTTCAAGCACTATCAACGCAAGTAGCAGCTGATAGCGCTCAAGTAATTGCTGCATGCGCTGTGCTGCGAAAATATCGGTGTTGTAATCAAGGGTTCCGGCTAAGCCTGCATGCTCTTCCCAAAGATTGATCAGCAAATCAAATTTGGCAGTGTGCGGATCAAGATCCATGCGTTCAAGCTGCACCCCTGCTAGTTGCAAGTTGGGCAAGGGCGTGTTTTGCAACACAAATTTCACCTGAAACAACGGCGTGCGGCTGGAATCGTGGGCAACGTTCAACCATTCGACAACTTGATCAAATGGCACATGTTGGTGTTCAAAAGCCGCTAATGTGAGCTGGCGGGTTTGTTGTAGGCTGGCTTGGAACGACTGATGCGGCTGAACTTGTTGACGCAGCACCAATTGATTAATGAAAAAGCCGATCAATTGATGGGTTTCAGGCTGTTGTCGCCCGGCAACATCAGTGCCAACCACTAAATCAGTTTGCTCGCTCAACCAGTGCAAAAGCCAATAAAACGCCGTCAGCAAGCTCATAAATAAGGTTGCGCTCTGGCTTTGACTAAGTTGCTTGAGTTGTTCGACCAACTCCCTCGGTAAGCGCCAAGCGATTTGTACCCCCTGAAACGATTGAACAGCAGGTCGGGGATAGTCGGTTGGCACACTAATGATTGGAGTATTCTGCAAGAGATTTAGCCAAAAATCACGGCTGCTTTGGGTCAGCGTTGCTGGTTGTTGGGCTTGCCAACAGGCATAATCGCCATAGTGAATTGCCAGCGGAGCAAGGTTTAATGCTGCGCCTGTGGCAAAATGCGCATAGGCCAGTGCCAAATCGTGCATCAACACGCCCAACGACCAGCCATCAGCAATAATGTGATGCAGCATCAACCCCAAAACGTGCTGCTCTGGAGCACAGCGCCACAACGTGGCACGCCATAACGGAGCGTGCTGCAAATCGAATGGTTGTCGGGCATACTGGCGTAACTGAGTTTCAAGCTGGGTTTGATCAACCTCAACCAGCTCCAGTTCTACCTGCCAAGGCTCGTGAATCTGTTGATATGCACCTTGGTTGCCAAGCTGAATGCTGGTGCGCAGCACTTCATGACGTTGCAGCAACCAACTCAGGCTGGCCGCCAAAGCAGCACGATCCAACACACCGTTGATCATCAGCACACAGGGCATGATGTAGGTGGCCAGGCCTGGCCGCATTTGCTCAACTAGCCAAAGCCGTTGCTGCGCCAACGATAACGGCACAATCTGCGCAGGATCACGCGGACTAATCGCCGTCGCTGCTTGGCGTTGCAAGCGTAATTGTTCGAGTAAGGCGCGTTTTTCGGGCGAAAGCTGCGCCAAGCGTTGCTGGAGAGCATCCATAGGTGAGCCTCGCTAAAAATCAGCCAACAAACGGGCACGCGCCTCGTCATCACTCAATTGATCAAGCTCATCAAGCAACGCCGCTAGTTCAGCAGTTTGGCCCTGATCAGCTTGCAACTGCTCGATCAAGGTTGCCAAGCTTGCCACTGTGGCGGCGTTAAACAACTGCACCAACGGCAGATCAACAAAAAAACGCTGGCGAATTTGAATAATCAGTTGGGTTGCTAACAGCGAGTGGCCGCCTAGCGCAAAGAAATCATCGTGGATGCCAACCTGTGCAAGCCCAAACACCTGTGCCCAAATCGCGCACAATTCCGTTTGTAAGACGGTCGTTGGCGCAATATAGCCGTGAGTTGCAGGTACGAGTGCCTGATCAGGCGCAGGCAAGCTGCGGCGATCAAGTTTGCCATTGGCGGTCAGCGGCAGCGCATCCAAACGCTGATAGCTGCGCGGCAACATATAAACTGGCAGCTGTTGGCTCAGTTGTTGTTGCACTTCGTCAGGCTCAAAATGCCGATCAGCGACCAGATAGGCCACTAGTTGCTCATTCCACACCGCAACCGCTGCTTGCTGAATAGACGGCAACGCTCGCAAGGCGCTTTCAATTTCGCCCAGCTCAATTCGATGGCCGCGCAGCTTGATTTGCTGATCGCTACGACCCAAAAGCTCTAGCGAACCATCAGGCAAATAGCGCCCCCGATCACCAACCTGATACAAGCGAGCACCAGTTTGTTGGCTCCACGGATGCGGAATAAAGCGTTCAGCCGTAAGATCAGGCCGTTGATGATAGCCACGCGCTAAGCCCAAACCACCAATATAGACATCGCCAGGCGTGCCAAGTGGCACAGGCTGCAAAGCCTGATCGAGAATATAAATCTCGGTATTGGCAATTGGCCGCCCAGCATGGACAGACGTTTGGCTGAGCGCTGCGGCGGTTGACCAAATCGTGGTCTCGGTTGGCCCATACAAATTCCACAGCGTCACGCCTGCGCTCAGCAATTGCTCGGCCAAATCGCTGGGCAAGGCTTCGCCGCCAACCAAGGCTTTAAATTCCGTTGGGGCATGCCAGCCTGTTGCCAATAAAATCCGCCATGTGCTAGGAGTCGCTTGCAACACCGTGATTTGATGGCTTTGCAGCAATTCGGCCAAAGCAAGCCCATCGGCAGCAGAATTGGCGGGCGCTAGCACCACTGTCGCCCCAACCCACAAAGGCAAGTACAATTCCAAGCCCGCAATATCAAAGGCCACTGTCGTTACTGCCAACAAGCGATCAGTTGGCTGGAGGCTTGGCTGGGTTTGCATCGATTGCAAAAAGTTGCTTAGCGCAGCATGGCTAATGGCTACACCTTTGGGCTGGCCAGTCGAGCCAGAGGTATAGAGCACATAGGCTCGTTGGCTTGGCTCAATCGCGCTTGCAAGGTTGGCGGTTGAAGTATATTGTTCATCTGTATAGCAGACAGGTATTTGAATATCAGCAAATAACGCTGTGAATTGGGGCTGGGTCAGCAAAAGTGCTGCTTGGCTATCTGCCAGCATCCAATTCAAACGAGCTTCGGGGTAACTCGGGTCCAGCGACAGATAGCCTGCGCCAGTTTTGAGCACCGCCAACAAACTAACCAACAAATCGCTGGTTCGCTCAACACAAACCGCTACCAGCATTTCGGCTCCGATGCCACGTTGGCGCAGGTTATGCGCTAGTTGGTTGGCTTGTTGATTGAGTTCGGCATAGCTCAACGCTTGATCAGCCGCAACCACGGCTAAAGCATGTGGGTTTTGCCGTACTTGCTGTTCAAAAGCTGTTACCAATGACGCATAGGCCAATGGCTGATCGGTTGCATTCCACGCTTGCAATTGCGCCAAATCAGCCACAGTTAAATGATGATGCAGATGATGGCCTGCGTTTGGCTCAGCCACCATTGCCGCCAAAACCTGCGCATAGCAATTGCCAATCAAGGTTAATTGCTCAGGAGTTAGCTCATGTAAATTACCAACCAAATCGATTTGCAATTGCCCAGTGAAGGTGTTGAGATTCAACTCAGCGAGCAAGCTAAAGTGGGTTTGGCCAAAGCCTCGTCCGCCGATCACCTCAAGTTGTTTGAGCTGTTGCAGCTGCTCGAACACATGAAAATGGGTGTAGTTGAAGACCGTTTCAAACCATGGCAGGCCACGCCGTTCGCGTTGCAATTCGGCTAAGGGCATTTGGCGATAGGGCATCAGCGCCAATTCAGCCGCAAATACTTGTTGAATCAGGCTCAGCCAGCTCATCGGGGCCAAGTGCTGGCGGAACGGCAGCATATTCAGATGCACGCCAATGGTCTTTTCGCCATCGTGGCGTTCGAGCCGCCCATTGGTCTCGAGGCCGCTGATCACCTCGCGTTGACCAGTTACAAGGCTGATCACCTTCATATGCGCCGCTAACAAGACATGTTTGACTGGCACATGCGCTTGGCGAGCCAATTCATGCAATTGCTGTGAAAGCTGGGCCGAGACTGGTACATCAAGCACAGCCACATCAAGCACAGCCACATCGGGCACGGCACTGGTTGCGGCAGGACGCGGCCAGCGTGGCAATGGCGTATCGCTAGCATCAGCCAAAGCTCCGCGCCAAAACGCTTGCGCCTGCGGATCGGCGAGCACCCGCTGTTCTTGAGCTACAAAATCGCGATACTGCACGAGCGGCGGAGTCGGATCAAGCGGTTGTTGGTTGAGCAGTCCATCGTAGCGCAACATCAATTCGGTCAGCAGCGAGGCGGTGCTCCAGCCATCAAAAATCGTGTCGTGGAAGCTCAACACCAAATCACAGCTATCGTCGCTGGCTCGTTGCACAATAAAGCGAATCAATGGTGCAGTTTGCCAATTGAAATGGCGTTGTTTCTCCTGTTCGATCCAGGCTGCTTGCCGAGTTTGATAGGCAGCTTCATCCAAATCGCGCCAATCCTCAATTGTGAGCGGTGCGGCGACGTGGCGCTGTACCAATTGCAAGGGCTGGCTAAATCCATGCATATGGAACGAGGTTCGCAGCACAGGATGACGATCGATCAGTTGCTGAACTGCTTGACGCAACAAAGCGGCATCAAACGCAACGCGGATGCGATAGATAAAAATATCGTGATACAGCGGCGTATTTGGCTCAAGCTGGCAGTGAAAAATCACACCGGCCTGCATTCGCGCCAAAGGATAGGCATCTTCAACATCGGCAGGCAGCAACTGGCGATCAGCGGCACTGATCAGGCTAAACGGCGCAGTCAGTTCAGCTTGATCACTGCTTTGCTCAACCAAGGGAGCTAACTCAGCAAGCGTTGGGTTGGCAAACAATTGTTGTAAACTGAAGTGCAAGCCCTGTTCAGCTGCCTGCGCTCGCAGTTTGATACTCAAAATCGAATCACCACCAAGATCGAAGAAATTATCATCAAGCCCAATCGTTGACAGACCCAAAACGGCGCTCCAAATGCTGGCAAGCTGCTGCTCCAAAATAGTGGTCGGCGCACGATAAATCGTTTCAAGCTCAGGGCGTTGCTGATTAATCGCTGGCAAGGCTGCCCGATCAAGTTTGCCATGGCTGGTCAGAGGCAAGCGTTCAAGCAAAAGCAGATGGGCGGGCAGCATATAATCGGGCAGGCGTTGACGCAAAAATCGGCGCAATGCGCTAATCGTCGGCGCTGGCTCGCTCGCCACAACATACGCCACCAAGCGTTGCTCAAGCGTTGGGGCTTGGCGCTGGGCAGTTTTAATAAATGGGCGTAATTCGTTGAGCGTTGGTTGGCTGGGCTGAGCATCGGCAATTGGCGCAGCAACTTCTAGCTCTGCTACATCAACCACGGCCTCGCAAATCGCTGGATGGGCCAAGAGCGCTGCCTGAATTTCGCCCAATTCGATCCGAAAGCCACGTATTTTGACTTGCTGATCGCTGCGACCTCGATATTCCAGCTCGCCTTGCTGATTCCAACGTGCGAGATCGCCAGTTTTATACAAGCGCTGGCCAGCATGGTTGCTCCATGGATGCGGCATAAAGCGCTCAGCAGTGAGATCAGGTCGCCGCAAATAGCCCATTGCCAAACCAGCCCCAGCGATATACAACTCGCCATAAACCCCAGTTGGCACAGGCTGTAAATTGGCATCAAGCACCACGGCCTGTAAATCGGCCAAGGGCTGACCAATAACGCTCGAATAGTTCGCAAGATCGGCCAAACTTAGCGGGCGATAGGTCACATGCACCGTGGTTTCGGTGATGCCATACATATTGACCAAGCACGGTGTACTATCACCATGGCGCTCAAACCAAGGCCGGAGTGTGGCAACATCCAAAGCCTCGCCACCAAAAATCACCCAGCGCAAGGCTAAATTGGCCTGACGTTGCAGATCAACCTGAATCAACTGACGAAACGCTGAGGGCGTTTGGTTGAGCACCGTTACCCGTTCGCGTTGCAACAGCGCATAAAAATCTTCGGGATTGCGACTGAGCACTTGCGGTACAACCACCAAACGCCCGCCATACAACAATGCTCCCCAAATTTCCCAGACCGAAAAATCAAAAGCATACGAGTGGAAGAGCGTCCACACATCATTGGCATTGAAATTGAAATGCTGCTGACTGCTGCGAAACAAGCGCGTCACATTGGCATGGCTCAACAGGCTACCCTTGGGCTGGCCAGTCGAGCCAGAGGTATAGATTACATAGGCCAATTGCGCCGGATCAAGTGCTATTTCAAGGTTGGTTGTTGGTTGATCGTGCCAAGTTTGCTGCTTGAGATCGATCAGCGTGCCGCTAAATTCGGCCAGCCCAGCATCGGCCAATAATAATGTCACCTCAGCATCGGCCAACATAAATTGCACCCGCTCAGCCGGATACATCGGGTCGATCGGTAGGTAGGCCGCCCCGGTTTTGAGCACCGCTAGAATACTCACCACGACCAACGCCGAGCGTTCGAGATACAAGCCAACTAGGCTGCCTGCGCCAATGCCGTGATCGTGCAAATAGTGCGCCAATTGGTTGGCTTGTTGATTAAGCTGCTGATAGGTCCAATGCTGCTGGCCGTCGGTCAGGGCAATTGTGTCAGGTGTTTTGGCAACTTGCGCTTCAAACCATTGGCTTAAGCATCCGGTTTCAAAGGCTTGCAAAGGCGCTAAGGCTGGCGTGCTCAGGCTCAATTCACCCACAAGTTGCGGCTTGCTCACCAAAAATTCCAGCGTTTGCCTGAGATGCTGGTTCCATTGCGTAATCGTGGCCGCAGCAAATAAGCCTTGATCGTAATCGATTCGCAGGCCTAAGCCATGTTCTAGTGGCGCAAAGGTAATGGTTATGTCAAATTGCAAGTCGTTGGGCGCTAACTCAATGATCTGAGCTTGGTAATCAGCAAAATGCATGCTGGTTTGCTCGCGGCCCAGCGCCAAGCCCCCAAGCTCCAAGGCCTGCCCCAGCGGGCTTTGTTGTAACACCACCATCACCCGAATCGGCGGATTGTGGCGGTCGTACTGCAACGAACGCAAAACCAAATCAAACGGATACGCTTGATGCTCAAAGGCCGCCAAGACTTGGTTTTGGGTATAGGCCAACAGTTCAGTATTCGCGAGATTCGGCTGATACTGCCAATTAATCAGCACCGGATTAACGTAGTAGCCAACGCCAGAGCGCGAAGCAGCATTGCGCCCCAAGGTTGGGGTGGCCAAAACAAGCTGCCGTTGCTGGCTATAACGGTTTAGCAGCAGCGCTACCCCAGCCAAAAGTGTGCTAAGCAAGGTTTGAGGTTGTTCATTTATTCTGTTCAGCAGATTATTTTCAATCAAATAATGATAGCTTGCAGCCTGGCTGGGCTGAGCATGGCGTGGGTAATCGCTGGGCAAGTCAAGCGTTGGCAAGCCCTCAGCAGTTTGCTGTTGCCAAAACCGCTGGGCGGCTTGGCCGGCGGGGCTGGCTAGACAAGCCTGTTGCCAAGCGACATGCTCACGATAATCAGCAGCAGGCGGCAATTGCCAAGCCCGTTGGGCAACCAAGGCCTGATACAGCTGTTGCGCTTCGTGGAGCAACACCGCCAACGATTGCAAATCGACAACCGTATGTTGCGCCAGCAACAGCAACACCTGACCTGCGGGGTGCGCAATCAATTGAACTTGTACCAAATGATCGTTGGCTAAATCAAAGGGTTGCTTGGCTTGGGCTTGGAGATAATCGTGGAGTTGGGTGGCATCCCATGCGCTAGCGTCAACCAGCCGTACCAGCGACTCAACCGTGGAATGCACCACTCGTTGTACGGCTCCGTCAACCTCGACAAAATTGGTGCGCAGCGCCGCGTGACGCTCGGCCAAGCTTGCCCATGTTGCGGCGAAGTGCGCTGGATCAAGCGGCTGCTCAAAACGCCAAGCCCGCGCAATTGTATAGGCCGTGCTATTGGGATGCAGCCGATCGAGCGCCCACAAGGCTTGCTCACCAAACGAAACCGCGCTTGGCGCGATTGTTGGAACAACCAAGGTTTGTTCGTGCAATTGCTGGGCTAGCGCATCGGCAAGCTCCAACAGCGATTGTTGGCCCAACAGTTGCCCAAAACCGACGACTAGCCCAAGATCCTGCTCTAGCTGATATTGCAGGTCGATTGCTGCTAGCGAATCAAGCCCAAGCTGCTGGATCGGCAACGTTACGTCAACTTCAAAACCAAGCTGGCGGCTGAATTGGTGCTGCAAATAGCTGGCGATGGCTGCTGGTTGCTCAGCGGTTGGCAATCCCTTGATCTGCTGTGGATCGAGCGAATCGTGATCGACGCTGGCAACAATCGTTTGGGCAATCGGGGTTAATTCGCCGCCGAGGAATAATTCGCGGCAACGATAGCGCTGAAGTTTGCCGCTCGACGTTCGTGGCAATTGGCCAGGCCGCAACAACACAATCGCATAGGCTTGCAAGCCATGAGTTTGGGCTAAGCTTTGGCGAATGGCGGCGATAATTGGAGCAGGATCATGCTGACGCTGTTCACGCCGCAACTCCTGCATTAGCACCAATTGCTCAACGCCAGCGACATCGAGGCTGAACGCGGCACAGGCTTGGGGTTGTAAGGCAGGGTGCGCCTGCTCAACACTCAATTCTAAATCATGGGCATAATGATTTTGCCCGCGAATGATGATCAGATCGTTCAAGCGACCGTTGATATACAGCTCGCCATTGCGCAAAAAGCCCAAATCGCCAGTACGCAAAAAGTGCTCGTGGCGCTCACGTGGTTGGGCGGCAAAGGTTGCCTTGCTCAATTCAGCATTCGCCCAATAGCCGTGGGCGACGCTTGTCCCACGCAGCCAAATTTCGCCAACCGCAGCTTCAGGCAAAACCTCTAGACTCGTAGGATCAACAATTAACAACTCATGCTCGTCGATTACCGTGCCACAACTGATTAAATCTGGCTCAGGCTGAGCCAAACGGGGCAAATGTGCGCCGCTGACCATCAAGGTTGCTTCGGCCATGCCATAGGTTGGGTAAAATGCCGCTGGATCAAAACCAACCTCAGCAAAGGTTTCAGCAAATTGACGCAAAACGTTTGGCCGAATTGGCTCAGCACCATTGAAAGCCACCCGCCACGAACGCAAATCGAGCGTAGCCCGTTGGGTTGGGGTGATTTTGCGCACACACA
Source organism: Chloroflexota bacterium (assembly GCA_020161265.1). Lineage (NCBI taxonomy): Bacteria > Bacillati > Chloroflexota > Chloroflexota bacterium. The sequence goes on from JAIUOC010000001.1 coordinate 432,706, forward strand.
ACTCATAGGCGAAGTTGGGGCCGCCGCTGGTTGTGGCACGATAATCACTGATCGCCTGCAACCAACGCCATGGTTGCTGCAAAAAGGCTACAGGTGACATCAAAACCACTGGAAACCGGCTATACAACGGCTGCAAAATTCCGCCAATCAGCCCCATGTCATGGTAAGGTGGCAGCCAAATCACCCCTTGACTGGTCGCATCGTGGCCAAACCGTTGCTGAATCTGCGCCAAATTGGCCAGCAAATTACCATGGCTGACCATCACGCCTTTGGGTTGGCCAGTTGAGCCAGAGGTATATTGCAAAAAAGCCAGGCTATGCGGATCAAGTTGTGGCACTTCCCAAGCCTCAGCATCAACTTCTTCATCGCAGGTTAGCCATTGGAGTGCTTGCAATTGCGGCGCGACAGCCAGCAACCGCTCAATTTGGCTCACAAACTGCCGATCCACCAGCGCAAAGCGCGGTGTAGCGTTGGCGACAACTGCTAACAAACGCGGCAAATGGCGCTCAAGCTGTTGCAATTTTGGCGGATACAACGGTACAGCAATCGCCCCCGCATACAAACAGCCTAAAAAACTCACAATATAGTCAAGGCCAGGTTCATTGAGTAATAAAACCCGTTCGCCCTGCGCATTCAGTGCTTGCAAACGAACCGCCACCTGCCGCGCCCGCCGATCGATCTCGGCATAGCTTAAATCTTCGGGTGCAAATTGGCCATTTAAAAACCGATACGCCTGCTGTTCAGGCGCTTCCAATGCGTTCAAACGCAGCACATCCACCAGCGTTGTAGCCGGAGGGAGATTCGCATGCTCTAACACAGACACTTTCGCTTTCTGAAATCTATCATTCTGGAAGCATAGGGGAGGCTTCCTAAAATACACACCTCGTCCAAGCGAGCATTCTAAACAGGTTTGAGGCCTAATGCAGTCGCAAATAAAACAATATTCTTGTCATATATCACACCAATATTTGGTGCTTAATCAGACAACATTATTTCTTAGGGTTTTCTATACTTAGTGATTGTGATCCATTTCCAAGGGGGTATGCCACGTGCAAACAACAGATGACGATACAACAACCTATAACGTTGTGATCAATCACGAAGAACAATACTCTATCTGGCCTGCCGAACGCGAAAATCCGCTGGGCTGGAGTAATGTTGGAGTGAGCGGCAATAAACAAACCTGTTTAGATCACATTAAAACAGTTTGGACTGATATGCGGCCATTAAGTTTACGCCAAGCGCTAGCCAATCAATCGGCCTAGCCCTGATTTAACTTAATGTTTTGGCAATACGTGTAGCATCATCCCCCAGCATGCTACACGTATTGCCGTTGTAGTATAAATTTTGCGAGGAAACCAATGTTTAAGCAGCGAATGATCGCCTTATTTGTGGTAGCAGGCTTGATTAGCGCCTGTGGCACTCAAACTACACCAACCACAAATCCAACTAGCCCTGCTGCGCCTGTTAGTAGCACACCAACCGTTGTGGCCGAAGCGAGTGCATTGCCAGCAGCGACAACCCCAGCGACCAACGCACCTGATACAAGTATGTGTGTTAGCAATTACGATAGCGCAACCGATTACTTTAGCGCCAAAACTAGCCCAAGCTATGCCAAAGAGTGGACGGTTGAGTATGCCAAGCATTACAAAGTTGTCACGGTTGATCTCGATACTGACCCAGTTAAAACCGATTTTGATCGCTATATCTTGGTGCAGTGTGGTACACCAGCGCCCGTACTTGAAGGCGATTTAGCCAACGCCATGGTCGTAACCATCCCAATTACCCGAGTGTGGGAAGGTGGTAGCAGCACCTTTGCCGCTATGGATGCCTTGGGTGTGGTCGATAGCTTGAGCGGTGTGGTTGGCTCAATGACTGGGAGTGCCAACGAGTATCTGCCTTCGATTGCAGCCCAAGTTGCCAAAGCTAGTGTGATCAAAGAAGCCAGCTATGGTGAAGATCTTGAATTAATCGCTGCTGGCAAGCCCGATATCTACCTCAACACCAATGGCCGCGAATGGATGACCAACGCTCGCCAAGTAGGTATTCCAGCACTACACTACTCACCATTCTCCGAATCGCCGCTTGGCTCGGCTGAGCAAATCAAATTCTTAGCGTTGTTCTACAACCTCGAAGCCAAAGCTGATGCGATTTTTACGCCGATCGAGCGTGAATATTTAGCATTACGCGAAAAAGCTCAAGCAGCAACCAACAAACCAAGAGTGCTCATTGGTAACGTGACCCAAGATGGTCGCTTTGGCACACGCAACCTTGATCGGTTAGAATCAGTGTTGATGCGTGACGCAGGCGGCGAATTAGTGTTGACTGATACCGAATTGAATCTTGGCGGCGGTAGCACTGGCTTTAGCAGCAGTATCGATCTCGAAAAAGCAATTGAAATTGGAGCAAATGCTGATTTCTGGTTCAACTTGGTTTATGTTCCCAGCGACAATACTGCCAGCGAATTTATTGCCACGAATCCATTAAACGCCAGCTTTAGCGCCTTACAAAAGGGTAATAGTTTCCATCGTTTTGGTCGTGCCGAGGATTACTTTAGCAATGGTGCGGTCTATGTTGATCAACTGCTTGCTGATGCAGTCAGTATATTGCACCCTGAGCTTTTACTCGATCACGAATTAGTCTTTCTCAAACGGATTCTTGGCGAGTAACGTATGTGTTCATTCTTCCCGCCGAGCGAGGAGAAAACTCGCCATGATGAACCGAAGGGACTCCCTCTCGCTCGCCGCAGTGGGCGAGAGGTTAGGGTGAGAGCATGAATTTCGAAATAGAGCTAGATTCAAGCGAAAGTTCCAAGCAATGCAAAAGCAACAACTCAGATTAGCCCAGCCTGAGCCAAAACCAGCAGAAGCGTCACCGCCAAAAAGTCGTTTTGCCAACCATATTGCAGCTTTGCAAACTCAGTCACAAGCAGCTAGCCGCTGGCAGCCAAGCTCAAAGCGACGCAATATCTGGCTATTCGGGCTGTTAATTGCGCTCAGCATAGTCGGGGTGCTGCTTTCGCTCACCTGGTCGTCGGTCGATATTCCGCTGAGCAGCGTGGCCGATATTCTGCTTGGGCGGCCAACTGCTCAGCCAGCGTGGCACACAATCATTGTTGATATTCGTTTGCCACGCATTATTACCGCGATCTTGGTTGGCATGGCGCTTGGCTTGGCAGGCTTGCAACTGCAAACCGTCTTTCGAAATCCCTTGGCCGAGCCGTTTACCTTAGGCGTTTCATCAGGTGCAAGCCTTGGTGTGGCTTTGGTTATTCTGCTGGCTCCTTCGACTGGCATTAGTTTTGCCGCGCTGGGCAGCAATGTTTTCGGCAATTTAGGCACAGTTGGTAGCGCGATTGTGGGTGGCTTGAGTGTACTAGGCATTATGCTGGTGGTTGCAAGTCGAGTACGCGATATGACGATCATCTTATTGCTAGGCGTGATTCTGAGTGCGATGACCTATGCATTGGTGACCGTGTTAATTTTCTTTGCCAACGAAAGCCAAACCCGCGCCTTTGTCGAATGGCAACTTGGCAGTTTTACGCGGGTACGTTGGGGCGAATTACGCTATTTTGTGCCGGTAACCCTGATCGGAGCCTTAATTGCCGGCCTGACCACCAAACACCTCAATGCGCTGTTGCTTGGCGAGCATTATGCCCAAAGCTCAGGCATCAATGTACAGCGTGCCCGCTGGATTATTATGGGCAGTGCTTCAATTATGGCTGGCACAGTCGTCGCCTACGCTGGGCCAATCGGCTTTGTGGGTATCGCAATCCCACACCTTGCTCGTGGTTTATTCAAAACCTCAGATCATCGGGTGCTCGTGCCTGCAACCATCCTCACCGGAATTCCATTTGCCCTTGCTTGCGGAATTTTGGCCGAAGTGCCGAGCAGCTCACTGCAACTACCAATTGACGCAGCAACCTCGCTGTTTGGCGCACCAGTTGCCGCGTGGGTATTATTGCGCATGAAACGGGGAGCATGGATGTGAACCAGCCAGTTTTAGCAACCGACAACTTGAGTGTTGGCTACCACCAACGCCGTGGTCAAAGCCGTAGCGTTTTGCAAAACCTCAATTTAAGCCTTGCCAAGGGCGAATTCGTGTGTTTGCTCGGAGCGAATGGTGCAGGCAAATCGACATTAATTCGTACCCTAACCCACATGCAAGCGCCAATCAGCGGCAGCATTACAATCAATCAACAACCGCTACAGCACCTGAGCAAGGCCCAATTAGCCAAACAACTGAGCGTCGTACTGACTGATCGGTTGCAAGTCAGCAATTTGACTGGCTACGAACTAGTAAGCCTTGGGCGCATGCCCTATACCAACTTGTTTGGCAGCCTCAACCAACACGATCATCAGGTAGTTCGCTGGGCTTTACATGCAACCAACTCTGATGATTTGGCCCAACGTTTGCTCAACGAAATGAGCGATGGTGAGCGCCAACGGATTATGATTGCCCGCGCCTTGGCCCAAGAGCCAGCCGTGATGATTCTCGATGAGCCAACCGCTTTTCTCGATTTGCCTCGGCGGGTCGAAATTACCAGTTTGTTGCGCAAACTAGCCCACGAAACCGGCTTATCCGTGGTTATGTCTACTCACGATCTTGATTTGGCGATTGGCAGCGCTGATCGGTTGTGGCTGGTTTTCGATGATGGCAGCATAGAATGTGGGACACCTGAGGATTTGATTTTAGATGGTCGGTTGGCCCAAACCTTCCGCAAAAGCCAATTGCAATTTGATCAACAACGCGGCGGCTTTCGCGCCCAAACCCAGCCAATTGGCCAGGTTCAGCTGAGTGCCAACGGCTTGCATGGCCAATGGATGCAGCATGCCTTAGAACGAGCAGGCTATCACGTGCTGAATGCAAAACAGGCTGATTGCCCACATATTCAGCAGCTTGAAAACGATTGCTGGCAAGTTGAACACCAGCCATGTGCCAACATTGGCCAAGTGTTGGCTTATTTAGGCCACATTTAACTACTCATCACGAAAACTATTTTGACAAGTAGTCATTATTTGATATATTGTATCAATAATTAGTGAAGAGTAACCAAACCTATGCTGAAAGTGCTTCTCATCAGCAGCGATCTACCCGATCAAACCCTACTTGGCCAATTGCTGGATGCTGGATATCGGTTAAGTTTGTTGCGGCTTGAGCAACTAATCAAACAAGCACATATCACTGATCAAAGCCTCTTGATCGGCTGTTTTACCAATGAGTATGAATTAGCGCAGCTCATCGAAACCTTGAGCGGTCAAGAGCCACTATGGTGGGGCTGGAATCAGAGTAACTATCCGCATTTAACCTTGAAGGCCTATGAAGCTGGCGCTCGTCATGTGATTACTAACGACGCAAGCACTAGCCAAATCATCCAAAACTTAAATGCGCTGCACGTCAGCCAACTTCATCAGCAAACTACCCGCGGTCGAGAGCAGCAGTATCCCCGTGGGGCAATGGTGCATTTACAAGCCAATCAAGCCTTATTGATTGAAACTGGAATTTTGAGTCTGCAAGTCAATCATCCTGATGGCTCGAACGTGCTCCTAGGTTTGTTCGGGCCAAACCAATTAGTCTGTGGCCATCCACACGATGGCTGTGCGATCTATCTGCAAGCGCATACCCCGATCAGCGCCCAACTCTTGCCGTGGCAACGGGTAGTGAATGAACCTTTGTTGATCGAACGATTACGCATGCGGCTACAACTGATGGAAGCATGGGCTTCGTGCCAAGCCCATCCTTACCTTGATCAACGAGTTTTAGGCATTTTGAATTTGTTGGCCGAGCAATTTGGTAAACAGCACAACCATGGCTTATTGATTGACGTGCGAATTACCCATGAACAACTAGCCTCGGCGGTTGGCTCAACCCGCGCAACGATCTCACGGATTATCCGCGATTTGCGCACACGAAGTATGCTTGATAGCCACTTCAGCGGCAGTAATGAACGTTTTTGGCTCCCAATAGTGCCCCAATATCATCACACCCATCCCTTTACTTAATCGGCGATATGCTTAATTTGTATCTGAAAACCCGACAAGCCTCCTTGCAAGCACTACGCTGCAAAGAGGCTTGTCCCTTTGCAGCGTAGCGACTCTGAACAAATCTCGGGATTGATGATCGCTCGTATCCTCAAATTCTGCTTGACTCTCGGGTTACCCGAGGGAGTATAACAACCCTATGTTACGAATTGGTGAATTCTCGCGCATCGCGCATATCACAATCGAAACCCTACGTCATTATGATGCGGTTGGTTTGCTCAAACCTGCATTCATCGACCCAACGACGGGCTATCGGTTTTACACAGCAGAACAATTGCCGTCGGTCAATCAGATTTTGATGTTAAAGGATTTAGGCTTTTCGTTAGAAGAGATCGCCCAGATTCGCGAAGGAAATCCAAGTCATGAGCAACTTCAAGCCCTGTTGCAGCAGCAACTCATAGCCACAGAGCAGACGATTGCAGCAGCTGAACAGCGTCGTCTGCGTATTCTTGCCCATATTCATGCGGTTGAAGCGAAGCAACGCCTGCCTACCTATGCGATTAAGCTGAAATCGGTTGACATGGCCATGGTGGCAAGCATTCGGGCAATTGTTCCAAGCATTGCCCAGATTGCCGAGTATTGGCAAGGGTGGTTTCAGACAGTTGCCGCATGGCTTCACACACAGCGAATCCCAATCGGAGTTCCGATCGCAATCCATCACGATGAGGGGTATCAGCTTGAGCAGATTGATACTGAATGCGGATTCATCCTTCCAGCAATCCCTCACCCAACCCAGGTGCGCCCGCCCGCGCCGATTGAGCTGCGCCAACTTGAAGCCCATTCGCATATTGCCACGGTGGCGGTCGCTAATCCGGTGGCGCATGCAGGAGGATTAAAAGATGCCTATATGACCCTTGGGCAGTGGATCAGTACGCAGAACTATACAATGCATGGCCCTCCACGGGAAATGTATTATGGTTCACCTGACACAGGCGCTGTGACTGTCGAAATCCAATTTCCGGTTGTAGCTCAGTAATTGGTGAGCACGACAAACCCGCATCTTCGATTCTTTGGAGGTCATATGGCTTCTTCGCTATATCATCCATTTCGGTCGGCAGCAGCACAAACCGAATATCATGCGCTGTATGATCAGGCTGCCCAACGCTGGCCTGTCCCGGCGGAAACCACGATGGTGGAAACTACCTATGGCAAGACCTTCGTTCGGATCAGTGGCCCCGCCGATGCACCACCCTTGGTGCTCCTGCCTGGTGCTGGAACGTGCTCGCTCATGTGGACATTCACGATCGTACCATTAGTCCAACACCACCGAACCTATGCAATTGACAGCGTGATCAATACCGGTTGTCGTTGTCTTGGACGCAGCATTGACACGCGCCCGATTGCCAATGCCGCCGATGCAACAACTTGGCTCGATCAACTATTTGATGGCCTTCAACTTACAACGGGAATCCATCTCATGGGTGCATCATTTGGTGGGTGGCTGGCGAGCCAGTACGCCCTCCATGCCCAACAGCGACTCGCCAAAATGGCGCTGATTGCTCCAGCAGGCACCATCTTGCCATTTCGGCAGGCCTACCTACGGCGGGTAATCCTCACGAGTATCATCCCGTTTCGCTGGATGCAACGCCGCTTTTTTCGCTGGTGTTGCGCAGATCTTGCCCGCCAAGCGCCGGCGATGCTCGAAGCCATGGTGGATGAGACGATGGTCTGCAAGCGCTGTTTTGTGCCACCGCAGTACAAACAATTACCAACCCTCACGGCCATGGAGGATCACGAATTACAACAGCTCACCATCCCGACTTATGTTGTGGTTGGTGAAAACGAGGTCTTATATTCAGCTCAGGCGGCCATCCAACGGCTAACGCATGTCGCCCCCAACATCCAAACCGAGATCATCTCTCAAGCAGGGCATGATCTGCTTTTGGCCCAACAGGCGATCGTAAATCAAAAACTGGTGTCATTCTTTAACCCATAGGCGATCGCAGGCCCAGAGCACAACGAGGCAGTCTAATCAATGCAAGGAGGATGACTGCTAAGTCCATTCCTCCTTGCAATTCCCTTCCGACCTCAACCATCGGGCTATTTACGTCGATTAAGGCCAGCTACTCGTATGGCCTCAGTATGGGCAGTATGCAGCGGATACGCCGTTTCCTACACAGGATTAGCAACTGGCATTCGTTCATGCAACCCGATATGATTTCCCTCACTATCAGCGATGATCGCCATCCAGCCTTGTGGGCCAATTGCCATGCGCGGCATCACCACCTGCCCCCCATTATCTGTAACTAGTGCCAGCGCAGCATCGAGCCGACCTGTCGCATCCAAATAGATCAAAACCCCATCACGCGATGGTATCGCCGTTGCCGCTTGGACAACCGAGCCAATTCCCCGGCCATCGGCGGTCATAAAGATCGCATTAGGAATATCCATGAAGACTTCTTCGCGCAGCGTTGTATTGAGCACGCTGTTGTAAAAGGCGACTGCACGGGCGAAGTTGGTGGCAGGAATTTCAAACCAGTTTAGCTCTACCATTGAAGATGCTCCTCTAATAAATGAGATAGCATCAGCCTAACACCTCACAGTGACACCCCTATGGCAGCAGCGTTTCGGGCGAATCATAGATAGCGCGGATCGCGTCACCCTGATCACGCAGCAGCACTTGTAGGGAAATGGGTTGTAACACGCGAGCAAATCGCCCCCAACTCAACACCCACTGAACCACATCATCGATCGCACGGACATGCAGCGTTGCTAGCAGCCCATCTGACTGGTCGGTTGTGCTGACCACAAAGAAGGGTAAATCTTCCATGACCCATGCAGCAACATGCGCTGCAAACAGAATCTGGACGCTGATTGGCTGCTCGAGTTGTGTAGCATCCTGCGGGATGGATGGTTTGTTGGTCGGTTCAAAGGTGCGCTCTAGCACCATGATGTCGATTATGCGTTCGACCCGAAAATTGCGGATCGCTCGTCGGAGATGACAAAAGGCTTGAAGATACCAGACAGTGCGAACACAGGTTAGTTGGTAGGGATCAATCATACGAGTCGTGCGATCTGCCGCCGCAAAAGGGGTGGTGCGCCCGTGATAGGTAATCCGTAGTGATTGTTGGGCGGCAATCGCTTCCCGTAGCGCCGTCAGATACCCTTGCTGAATAGCGGTATCACGGGCCGCGACAATCGCCATACCCCGCTGCATCGTGGTTACATGGAGGCGTAACGGTGGTGGCAGAATCGTCAGCATCTTGGCGGCTGCCGTTCGGGCAGCAGTGGCATAGGCAGGATCATACAAGTGACCAAGCGCATTCAGCCCTTGCACAATCAGCAAGGCTTCGGCAGGCGTAAGTTGGAGCGGGGGTAAAAAATAACCTTCGACGAGAGAATAGCCATGGCCTGGCATACTGATAATCGGCACGCCCGCCTCACATAGCGCCAAAATATCGCGATACACTGTGCGCACGCTGATTTCAAAGGTCGCAGCGAGATCAGCAGCCCGTCGCCGTTGATGGGCCTGTAACTCAAGCACGATTGCAAGCAGCCGATCCACACGATTCATAACATACCTTTCTAGGACAATCTTCAAACGATGGGTATCGATAGGATATTCCGCCAAGTGCTATACTGCAATAACCAAACGAGATACTAATTGAAAGGACAGCTATGGCAAAGGAATCATCATCCAAAGGCCCAGCATCGTATTTCCCATCGATCGAAAAAACCTATGGCTATCCGATTGATCATTGGATGACCATCCTCGATGGAATGCAAGCCAAGACCCATATGCAAATGGTCGCCGCACTGAAAACCGATCATAACCTCGGCCATGGTCATGCCAACGCGCTCGTTGCCTGGTATCGCGCTCAAAAGGAACCGAGCGCGTAATCCTAATGAGGCCAGATCGACTCAGCTGATACCCACTCACCCAGGAGATCGCCACCATGGAGCTAGCCGCTACCAAGCTCTTGCCACGGGCAACGCCAGAAGCTCATGGCATTGCATCAACCGCCATTCAGCGCTGGATCACGGCCTTGGATACTCAAATCCATGAAATCCATAGCGTTATGATCCTGCGTCACGGGCATGTCATCGCCGAGGCATGGTGGCAACCCTATGCTCCAGAGCAACCGCACCTCGTCTTCTCAGTGAGTAAAAGTGTCACCGCAACCGCGATTGGGCTAGCCATCGCCGACAGGCTGCTGACGCTTGACGACTTTGTTAGCTCCTTCTTTCCTGCTGACCTACCAGCCATCATCAGTGATCGATTGGCTGCAATGCAGGTTAAACACCTGTTGACCATGGCCACGGGGCATGCCGCCGATCCATGGCCAGCGATGGTTAGTCGAGCAGATGGCAATTGGATTCAGGCCTTCCTTGCTGAGTCGATTGTAACAATGCCAGGAACCCACTTTGTCTATAATACGGGAGCCTCCTACATGCTGGCGGCTATTCTCCAACGAATAACGGGGCTGACCCTCACCGCCTATCTTACGCCACGCCTATTTGCGCCACTCGGCATCGAGCCAGTCCATTGGCAACAATCACCCCAAGGAATTGCGCTGGGTGGTGTTGGCCTGAGTCTGACCACCGAGGCAATTGCACGATTCGGTCAACTCTATCTCCAACATGGGCAATGGCAGGGTGCGACTCTTCTTCCCGCCGCATGGGTCACAGCAGCAACCCAGACTCAGATCGCGAATGGCAGCGATCCAGATTCCGACTGGAATCAAGGTTATGGCTATCAATTCTGGCGCTGTCGCCATGGAGCCTACCGTGGCGATGGCGTTTTTGGTCAATATTGCATTGTCATGCCCGATCAGGCAATGGTGATCGCAATCACGGGGGGCATTGATGTCTTCGAGATGCAACGCCCACTCGATCTCCTTTGGGATCTGCTGCTTCCTGCGATAGACGATCAACCGCTGGCGGCTGATCCAGCGGCAAATTATGCGCTCACCCAGTACCTTGCAGATCGCCAGTATTCACCAATAGTCGGATCAGCCCAAATGTCAGCCATGGCAGCAATTGAAGGTCAGCGCTATGTGGTTGAGCCGAATCCTTTGGGGATCACGACCCTTCAGGTACATACGACGGCTGTTGGTGGAACCCTCATTGCCCAAACATCAACTAATCAAGAACAGATTCCATGGGGCGCTGGCACATGGCAAGCTGGGGCAACCGCTCTATTTCAACAGCAATGGTTTGACCACACCCCAACGGCGGCCAGCGGCGCATGGACGGATGCTGATACATTGACCATCGTCATTCGCTTGCCAGCAACCCCCTTCGTCTACACGTTCGTGCTCGTAGTCGTCGAAACTGAACTGCTGATCACCCTCTATGGCAATGTATCATTGGATTCCACGACCCCACTCGTCATGACTGCGCGGCAATATGGCTAAGAATTTGCAAATTTGCTCCGAATAATTGATTCAAGTATCTAGATAATATCTCTAACTACGTATGATCTATTGATGGTATGAGTTTTTAATCGTTATCAGCGTTTTTGCAACAAGCGATGTATAATTCATCATAACCCCAACTGCAATAAATCTGCTCCACGATGCTCTATGTAGTAGGCAATCACTTATTAGAAGGAGTGCTTTGATGAAGCCTGAAGACATTGCCAAAAAAGTTCGTGAAGTTGCCGAAGAAACGTTGAAAAACGCCCATACCAATGCCTCAGATGATCAACTTGACCAAGCGAACGAGCCGCGTGATCGTCGCCCAGCCAAAGAGGCCGATGAACATATTACCTTGCGCAAACGCCGCCGTCCTAGTGGCAACGACGATGAGTAATCGTTGACCTCATGTTATGTAATGTAGTCGATTTTTGCACTTTGTAGGAGTGTTGTATGCAGCAGATTGCGCCGCGACGTTGGCGTTTAACTCGTTTTAGCCTCATTTTACTCTTGCTCTTAGCCGCTTGTGCCGATCTCTCCGAACCAACTCCGGTGGCAAAACGCACTCCGATTGCTGGCCAAGCTACGCCCGCCGCCCCAACTCGCACCCCCGCTGGCCGCGACGATCAGACTTGGCTGATTATGCTGTACTCCGATGCCGACGATGAGATACTTGAAGAAGATATGCTCAACGACATCAACGAGGCTGAATTGGTTGGCTCAACCGATCGGGTGCGGGTAGTAGCTCAAGTCGATCGCTACGATGGCGGCTTCGATGGCGATGGCGATTGGACGAGCACCAAACGCTTTTACATCGAACAAGACGACAACCTTGAGCAAATGAACTCTAAGGAACTCGCCGATCTTGGCGAAGTTAATATGGCCGATGCCGATACCTTGACCGATTTCGTTACCTGGGCCGCCAAAACCTATCCCTCGGACAAATATGTGTTAATTATGTCTGATCATGGGGCTGGCTGGCCCGGCGGCTGGAGCGACCCTGACCCTTCGACCCTAGGCCGTCACGATATTCCGCTAGCCGAGAGCTTTGGCGATATGCTCTTTCTGATGGAGATGAGCGAAGCGCTCGAACATATCATCGCTGAAACCAATATTGGCGAATTCGAGTTAATCGGCTTTGATGCCTGCTTGATGAGCCATGTTGAGGTCTATAGTGCGATCGCCCCATATGCTCGCTATGCTGTGGCCTCACAAGAAGTCGAGCCATCGCTGGGCTGGGCTTATGCTGCAATTTTAGGGCGATTAACCGATAGCCCTGAAATCGATGGCGCTGAGCTTTCGCGGGCAATTGTCGATAGTTATATCGAGCAAGATCAGCAAATTCTCGATGATGATGCCCGCGCCAAATACGTTTCGCGCACCTACGATTTTGAGGGCGATGTTTCTGCCGAAGAAGTTTTAGAGCAGGAGCGCAAGGCGATCACCCTGACAGCAATCGATTTGGGCAAATTGCCTGCGGTGATCGATGCACTTGATCGCTTGGTAATTACTTTGGCCGAGGCTGAGCGCAAAGATATTGCCGCAGCACGACGCTATACCCAAGCCTTTGAGAGCGTGTTTGATAGCGATCAACCCAAACCCTACATTGATCTTGGGCATTTTGCCCAATTGCTCAAGCAAAAAGTCAATGTGCCAAGCGTCAACAAAGCCGCTGATGACCTGATTGCAGCGATCGATCGTAGTTTGATCGAAGAGAAACATGGCGATGAAAAGGCTGGGGCAACGGGCATCTCGATCCACTTTCCCAATTCCAAACTGTATACCAGTGCCGATGCTGGCTACAAATCCTATAACACGGTTGCCGTAAATTTCGTCAACGATTCGCTATGGGATGAATTTTTGGCCTTCCAATACGCCAAAAAGCCATTGCCAACCACCATCGAGCAACCAACCGCAACTGTCGAACGTCAACCAACCCCAACGCCAGAGCCAATTGATGTGACCGAGGTTGAGGCACCTGGCTCCGAGCCAATTACGGTTGCCGCGATTGAACTTTCAAGCACAACCGCCAGCCTCGATCAGCCTGTTGTGCTCACCAGCAGCATCACTGGCGATAATATTGCCTTTGTTTATATTTTCATCGGCTACTACGATCAAGAATCCGATTCAATTCAAGTTTTGGATATGGACTACCTTGATGCTGAACAAACCCGCGAAATTGGCGGGGTCTTTTATCCCGATTGGGGCGAGGCCTCGACGATTGATATTGAGTTCGAGTGGGATACCCAAGTTTTTGCCATGCACAACGAAACCACTGCAAGCCTAGCCTTGTTCAGCCCCGAAGATTATGGTGCATCGCCGGAAGATGCCACCTACACGGTCGAAGGCTTGTACACCACGGCCAAAGGCAAAAAGACTCGCCGAGCATTGTTGTTGTTTAGCAATGGCGAGTTGGTGCAGGTGCTCGGGTATACTGGCAAGGAAGATACTGGTTCGTTGCGCGAAATCAACCCCAAGCGTGGCGATAAATTTGTCGTGCTCGATACCTGGCTTGAAGAATCACAACAAACTGGCGAGAGTGAATTTGTCAATTACGAAGGCGAAACCTTTGTATTTGGCGATGATAACTTTACTTGGGAGCTTGAACCAGCTCCTGCTGGGAATTACCTCGTTGGCTTCTTCGCTGAAGATTTTGATGGTAACGTCTACTCAGCCTATGAAACCTTGATTGTCGAGTAAACCCTTAAATCACAAGGGCGCTGGTTTCGCACCAGCGCCCTTCTTTGTTTTAGCGAGGTGGTTAATCTAAGGAACCCAAATCAACCAAACTGCACTATTGCCATAAACCGAGCCAGCTACATCGCGGAAGGTGATGGTTAGCTCTTGATCAAGCCATGATTCTAACTCGCTGCGCGGAATTTCAACAACTTGGGGGATGGTCAAGGTCGTTTCATACAATACTGCATTATCCGCCCAAACCGTCATTTGATCATCAACCCGAACTTCTGCCACGGCATCAGTACGCGATGAAAGATAGAAACGCCCAGTTGTCGGCAATGGACTATTGATTGTTAATGTCGTTGTGTAATAAATTTGACCCTGCTGCGTGATTGGAATCAACGGTTGAGCCACCGCATTAATCACAATTGGGAAGATTGGGCGACTATCGGTTACCAGCGGCAAAAAGGTCGTTGAACTACCAGCAACGGGGGTCACGCTTGGTTGGATCGTTGGCGTGGCCGTCGGGGTATTGGTTGGTGTTGCGGTTGGTGTGCTCGTGGCCGTCGAGGTTACGGTTGGTGTGCTTGTTGCAGCGGGAACCCGCCGTAACAAAACGCTGATACTATTGCCATAAAAGTTTGAGGTAGCAATATCTACTAAGCCATCGTTATTCAAATCGGCATAGATTAACGACGTTGGGTGCACACCTGAGGTAACCAGTTGCGGGCTAGTAAAATTGGCATTGCCTAAACCAAAATAAATACTGACCGTACCAGGATCAACATCATTAATCGTATTGGTTGCCAAAATATCCAGCGTGCCATCAGCATCAAGATCGGTTATTTCGATATCGCCTGGGCCTTGCAAGAAAATCGTTGGAGCAAGTGGCGTAAAGCTGCCAGTCCCATTATTGATCAAGCGGGTCATGCTTTGTTCTAAACGGTTAACCGCGATAATATCGTTATCGCTATCACCATCGATATCGCCAATGCCAGCGCTATGGGGAACATTGCCAACCCCATAATTAACTGTTGGGCTAAATGTGCCGTTCGCGTTATTAATCAACACGCTGACACTATCGCTACCAGCATTGGCCACAACCACATCAGGATACCCATCGCCAGTTAAATCACCAACTGCCTCAAGCGTTGGCGAAGCCTGAACCGTGTAGATCGTTTGATTAGCAAAGGTTCCATTGCCATTGCCCAACAAAATACTAACCCCTTGACTATCTTGGTTGGTTACAACCGCATCAAGTTCAGTATCTTGATTCAGATCACGCAAGATTACATCGGTCGGGCGTGAACCAGTGCTAAAAGATTGGGCAATTTGGAACGTGCCATCGCCGTTGCCCAGCAATACCCCCAGCTGGTTAGAAGTTTGCTTGGTCACGACAATATCTAAATCCTTGTCACCATCAACATCGCCAACATCGATGCCACAAGGAGTAGCAACGCTATAAGGGGTGCGCGTTGGAAAAACGCCAGCTCCATTATTTAAAAATATTTGAATTTCGCTACTTGCCTGATTGGCTGTCGCCAGATCAACAAAACCATCGCCATTGAAATCACCACGACCCAATTCGCATGGGCGGCTTGGTGAACTATAGGTCACCACTGGATGAAAATCAATTGGATTAGGCAATGTTTGAACAAGCAAGCCTTGACTATTGGCGTTAACCACCAACCAACTGCTCACGACAATTGTACCGATGCTAGCCAGCACGGCACGCCGAAAAAATGTTGTGGTCTGCATAAATCTCCCATCAATCGAAATGCAGGGGTTTGTTCCTCTCTACACTGAGGCTACAATTGCAGTATAGCATAACTTGTTCTGTGGTTAAGACCGTAATCGAATCAGCAGGTTTGACCCGAATTTCGACAATAGTGCGCTTTCTCCCTCACCAGATAAAATCGCTTTTTCTGGCTTGGAATACGTAGGTTCCGCCTAAAAGCAGCACAATGGCAAGCGCTTCGCCCAGCAGGAACAGGATGGATGTTTGGTTCCAAGCAATAGCGTCAACATTCATGGTCGCTTGAATGGCAGGAATCTGGGATACGTAGGAGAGAAAGGCTTGAAAGAACAGATTGCCAACCAGTGTCGCGCCAATCGTCCAACCCTGCGATTCGCTGACCAAGGCAGTTGCTAGAACAAAGCAATAACTGGCGAATAGCTCGGTCAAGATGATGATGGTATAGATGACGAGGCCATCAGGCAGCGCCTCTCGTCCGAGAATCACCGCCAGAGTAGCAATTAGCAGGGTCAGCCACGGGCCGAGGAAAATCAGGATATTCGCGAATATTTTCGCGGTTGTATAATCCTTGATCGAGATCGGCAGGCTGATCAGAAACGGTAATGTCTGCGTCGTGCGTTCGCCGATCACGGTACTCATAACCACATGCATGCCGAGCGCAATGACAACCGTGATCAGGAGGATGTTCCCTGCTGAGAGCACCCGCTCGTTCCCCATAGCGATCAGGCCAATGGCGATCACCCCTGCGCTAAGATAGCCCAAAATCGTCAAGCGATTAAGATACCAATCTTTGTAAATCAGGCGTTTAATAACTGCGTAGTTCATACGTGTTTGCCCTCCCGTCGGCTTTGCACACTGGCCAGAAAAATTTCTTCGAGGGTCATCGAATCAATGGCATGGACTGTTGCCCCAGCATGAATGTAGGCGGTTTCCATGCCCGGAGCATACTGATTGGCGGTCAAAACCATCAGCCGTCCACTACCGCCCGTCTTAACGACTCCAGGCAGTGTCGGTAGTTGGACATCTAACGGCACCTCCACGCGAAGCCGCCGCCAACGATCAAGGTACATTTCCTTATCATCAGAGTCGATAATGTGTCCTTGGTCGATGAAGGTTATATGATCGGCGACTTGTTCAATATCGCGGGTGTTATGCGATGAAAACAACACGGTTCGTTGTGCATCGGCAAGCACCTCCATCAGTGCGCCTAAGACCTCGTGGCGGGCAATCGGGTCGAGTCCAGTGGTTGGCTCATCAAGCACCAAGAGTCGGGGATGACGAGCCAGTACCAGCAGGAGTGTCGCCTTAACCCGCTGGCCATGCGAGAGGCCTTTAATTTTGTGTTGCGCCGTAAGATCAAAGCGTTTGAGCAAGCTTTCGGCATACACTTGGTCCCAAGCAGGATAGATTGAGCGAATAAAATCCATATGCCAGCCGATCGTCGCTGCGCCATAGAGCCGCATATCGTCTGATACAAAGCCAATATCGTATTTGGTTGCAACTTGATGGGTGGGCATCGACTGCCCCAGTACCTGAACTTCACCAGCATCCTGATGAATCAAGCCCATAAGAATCCGCAGCGTTGTTGATTTACCGACCCCGTTTGCCCCAATAAAACCCATGATGGTGCCGGTTGCGAGGGTAAAACTCACGCGGTCAAGCGAAAAGTGGGGATAGTGTTTGCTCACATTGGAGAATCGAACGGCCACATCGGTCATAGCTGATCCTTTGCTAAGTAGGTCGCGGCAGCACGCAATTGGTCAACGAGGTCTTCACGCGTCAGCCCAAGCAGTGCCCCGAGTCGGACGACATGAGCAAGATGGGTTGCTAAGTCTTGTGCCCAGAGCTGTGGACTTGCCGCTGACATGTCAGCAACGAATGATCCCTTTCCCTGCTGGGTCACAATGATCCCCGCTCGTTCAAGCTCAAAATAGGCACGCTTAACCGTGATCACACTGACACATAAGCCAACGGCCAGTTCACGCATGGAGGGAAGTTCCATGCCTGGTGGCCAATCGCCCACGCTGATGTGCAGCTTAATCTGCTCGATGATTTGGAGATACATCGGTCTCCCATCAGAGCGAGAGATGATAAATTCATTGTGTATATCCATATACTGAGTATATACAGTTCATCAATGTTTGTCAATCGTAATTCGCTGAATCGAGTAAAGTCTTGTTTGCAACGTCGCTACGGAGGATGGTCTTGCAACGCCGATTTAAAACAGAGCAACAGGCTATCTAGCAAAGATAGCCTGTTGCTCTTAGGAGGAATCTAGGTCGTCAGCGACGTTAGCGCTATAACCCGCCGAGGTTAATCAAACTGAGGGCTTCGTTATCACTGCCATTGGCCAATTTGATCACGGCTGCCGAAAAGCCAACAATACTACTCACATAGGAGCCAGCCCAGCCAACAATGCCAATTGCGTCGCCAACTTCTGTGCCTTTAGCAACTTGGCCGACGCCTGCGCCAATGCCGCTAACATTCGACAAAATATCGGTTGTCCATGTCCAGCCATCAGCCTGATCCAGCCCGTCGGCGATCAGCGCCATAACGATGATGACACTATCAATCCCAATCGTGATCCCACCGCCAATACGTGGGCTACGAATAATCGCACTTTGGGCCGTATTGCAGACACTGAGCAGCCATGAGCTTATTTTTAGCGTATACCCAGCAATCGATTGCTCAGATTTGCGAATTGGAAAGGTTAATAAAGCCTTGGTTAAGGCTAGTACAATGCTGACTTGCGCCGCCCGCGATTTAATCGTTACTTGCTGTTCATCGGCGGCAAGTTTAAACAGGGTTGCAATCGTGATCATTGGGCCAACAATCGCTGCCAACAAGCCCCCAACCTGCGAATAGACCACCCCAACCGATTTTGAGGTTGACGCATTGAGCGCTTTGGCCGTGCCGAGCATCAGTTGTTGTTTAGGCTGACCCATAATCGTATTAAATAAGTTTGGATCATCAAGCACCCGTGATTGATCGGTAAAAGGAGCCGAACCAACGCTGGCTTTGTAAATAATCGTTACCGGGATTGCTAGCAATAAACAAATTCCATTGACTACGCTAAAATCTTCAGCTTCGCCAAATAGCCCAGTCACCCACTTATAAAGATCCGACAGCAATGGGATATCCAGATCATCAACCAGTGCATGCTGAATATCTTTGGCTAAATCGACCACAAACTTGAGCAAGCCGATCACCATGGTTTTAATTGGCTCGATAATCGTGGTTGCAAGATCAGCAAATAATTTAAGCGTATCAGCAATTGTTACTCCGCCAGTAATAATCTGTTTCAGATCATCAAAATCATTTTCAAGCGCAGCATACAATTGTTGACTAGTTGGAATAACTACATCATTGAGAAATTGAAGAAATGGGTCGTGTTGGAGATTTGATCCCAATCCATTTAACATACCGCTATGTTGAAGCTGATAGGCCGACCAATTGCCACCTGGCGATTGAAACAGCTGTGTTTGTTGATCATTGTTTTTATTATTGGTTATTGCATTTGGTGTTGTTAATTGGAGTGAACTTGGCACTAAGGTTGCATGAATTTGCTGATTAAGTTGATCAAAGGTTGTATTGATACTATTGGTCCAATCGTCGATCTCGCTTTCCATCCGATTGATGCCATAATCAACCCCTTGGCTGATAATTCGGGCTAAAACTTTGTGAGTATGCCAAATATCATCCCAGCCAAATAAAAATCCTAGCCATTTAATCAGAGTTTCAATCCCAACCTTAATTAATTGGAAGATCCAACTCAATACTTTGTAGATACTGGCGATTGAATCGAGCACAATGTTATAGACTTTATCGGCAACTTTAAGAATAAAATTTAAACCTTGCTCAGCTTCTTTAATCAGGAATGATACGCCATTGCTCAGATAGGTAATGCCTTGCTCAATTTTATCAATGCCAGCCACGAAAAAATGTTCAATTTCGTGCCAAATGTCACCAAAAGCATCGCCAATATCATCAAATATATCATCAGCTGAATTCAAGCTTAGGGTTGCCAAGCTACGATTGCGACTAACCTGCATAGTTACTTGTTTCGCGGCAGATTGCGATACATCGAGTTTTCCGGTTTGTTTCGTATTTTTAGCGCTAAGCACAACATAGGTATTATTACCCATTGGTCCAGTAATTTGGCTGCTAAGTTGATGTAGTTGGCTAATATTTTGCGCAACACCATTTAACGTTATATCATCTAAATTACCACCAATAACTGGTGAACCGTCGGTAGTTTTGGCGTTTTTCAAATCATCGCCTGATTTAATTGCCTGAATTCCTTTCGTAATTTTGCCATGAGGATAAATATTCAGAGTTTGATCAATAAAATCTGCTTGAACATGAATAATTGGGGCGGTTAAATCGCTGGCTGGCAGAATAATGGTTAAGTTGCCTAACGCATCAGTAGGCACTTGGGCCATCACATCCTGATCAAGGCTATAAATCCGTCCATTGATCGTTGCATAACTCCACGTTGAGCAACTAATTGCTAATGGAATATTTGCCAAAGCCATGCCATTTTGATCTTGTAGATGGATATGGGTGGTATAGGAATTGAAATTGAGCAGATAACTTTGATCAGCAATTGTGATGGTTCGCTGATTCCAAAGTGTCGTATTTGGATCTTGCCAGTAGTGGATAACCTGCTGGGTTTGATCAACCACAAATAGCTCGTTGGCATGACTTAATCCGCTGCGAGTTGGCGCAATATGCACAATGCTATCGCTAAAGAGAATTGGTTCATTAAACGTATACGGTGATCCATGGTTACCAGCGATATAATAGAGCTTGCTTGGGCTTGCCATGACCCATAGGCCGATTGTGTCGCCAGTCGTTGTTACAATAATTTGATGCACATCTTTAATTGCATCAGTCACTTTTTGCATTCCAGCCAAACGCGAATTGGCAAAAACATAGACCCCATCGGTTGTTCCAATATAAACATCTGACGAAATATCGAGTGGGCTGGTCTTTGTACCTAAGGCCGTCGTCATACAGGTATACGTCAGATTAGTATATTCTGCTGGAATCCCTGCATTGCCTGGGCTAAAATCATACTGGAGCGAACCTTGGAATTGATCAGCCAAGGTTGTTGCTTCTAAGGTCTGGGTTGCACCAATTTGGTATAAAAAGAAAAAAGCTCGCTGACCAATTGCATACCCAGTCGTAACTTCTAATAAACTGCCAGGATTATTCAAGACATTTTCAGGGAATTCTAAGGTTTGCGATGTTTTAGCATCAATCACTTGGTAGTAGAATTTTGCATTATTAATTGAGCCAACAATGATAATAATTGGTGGATGACCATCATCTGAACTGCCCATACGAATTGATTCAGCCTGAAAGCTTGGATCAAGCCCGGTAATTTGTTGGCATTGCTGATTTAGGGTCGTCCAATCAGTTTTTGTATAATCATTCGAAAGCATGCTTGCGCTGAATACAGCTGTTTTCTTTTGATCAGCTGTTGCTAAGGCAAGCGTAATCGAAATCAAGCCATGGGTATCTTGGCTAAGATCAAAGGCCACCGCATGGTTATAATCACTCCATTGGGTGCTGAGATTAATCACCTGCCAGCCTGTCGGTGTAGTTTCATCGTATTTAATCAAATGCAGCATTTGATCAGTGCCAATTGAAAATAGCATTGGCTTGCCAGCACTATCTTGAACGACCGCCAAATTATTGGTTGGCGAAATTGGCGATGATTGTTGGCTATTTTGCATCAACTCAGCCGAAACTTGAAAGCTAATCTGATCAGTCACGAAATTTGTGGTTGGTAAGGTTATTAAATCAACAGAAGAGGTTGACATACAGTAAACTCCTTTATTTAAAGCTTAGTGTTCAGCTTTGTAATGTAATTCGAGATAGAAGTTGGCTAATGAATCGGCAGTTGGGTTGCTGATGAAGAATACATTCCCCGCAGGGAGCACAAGCGCCGTATTGATCGTTGTGCCAATATCGCCAAGCACAACCCCAATATCACCAATACTATCGATATGGATGCCAAAGGCATTGGCAAAGAGGTTGGCAAAGAAATTTCCATCTAAGCCAAATGAAAATGCATCGAGGATTGATCCCAAAATATCGCCAATCACACTCCAAGCTTCAGCACAACCATTTTTATCTTGGCCTTTATTAACATTACTGATGTTAAATTGCTTGGTAATTGATAGATTTGGCCTGCCACTCGAATCTTTGGTGGTGATTAATGAAACCGTTCCACTCCAATCAAGGCCAGTCCAAGCCCAACCTTTCGCGGTACATACAAGCATATCTTTGCTTTTTTCTTTGTAAAAATAGAGCTGGCCCGAGAAATTAAGATCAACCTGAGCACTTTGAGCTTGATTTACAATTTGAACTGAATAATTATTGACATACTGATCATCACCATCTTTATCGTTAATAATCGCATAGCTGAAGCCATTGGCAGTAGTTGATTTGGCATGATCATAATCAGCACCGCTATCAACCGAAAGATGATCTTTAATTTGGCTATAAATGCCGTCATGGATCTGTTGAAAAATTGGCTTGAGGAAATATTCTTCGAGCAATACTTGATGTGAATAGATCATTTTTGCATCACATTGCTCGTTTGGACTGATCCAGTTGCTATCGAAATTGCCTGGCGTGGTGGAGATTGATTGATGGCCACCTTTGGTTACTAGGGCAAAATTCAACGTGCTACGATCAGGATTCGTCGCATCATTGTAGAAATTATAGGTTGCGCCAACTGGGCGTAGCGAGTCGGGCACGCCGCCATAGCTAGCATAGTTTGATTGATCGCTGGCACTCATCGTATAGCCAAGCACATAGGGATTCCCAGCATCTTTTTGGGATTTAAGGTATTCTTGCATAAAAAATACAAATTGTTTCTTGACATCATCGCCAGCGTTGCCAACACTCGTTACCGTTGGATCAAAATTAATTAAATCGGTTGACTCGAAATCCATAAAGAGATGATTTACCGTAAACATATTATCGATAAACCCACTAAGCTGTTGTTGAACATTATCGGGAACTTTAATTTTTTGATTGAGATCATCTTTGGCTAATTTTTCCAGATCCATATTGACACTAATGCCAAATTTCCAATTGCTCATATCGACAGTCAGCCAGGTTGGATTATGCGGCGAACCGCCCCAGTAGCCAAACGTACCCGAAAGAAAATTGAGCACTAATAAGACAATCGTACCGCTTTCGTGAATTGAAATTTGTGGCAGCATCATTCCATCAAGATAGCCGTCAAGCTTACTTGAATCAACGCTACCATCTGGTTTTTTGGGTAAATCTGCTGCTGAAGCCAAAATTGTATAAATATCTTGTTTGTTTGCAGCATCCCAAACTTGCGTGATAACGAGTTCAGGATTAATCACACCTAGGCGAACTAAATGGCTAAGTTGATCATTAATCGTTTTTTGGGTAATTGGAACGATTAAATCGAAGTTATTAAAAACATCAGTATTTTTCATCACACACTCCTTATAAAAATGGCCATGCGGGTTTGCTTCGATGCTCTCAGGCTATCGAATTAGTTAAAGCTATGATCAAGATTGCTTGATTGGTTTGATATATCGTGGCTCGTCGCTGAGGTTTATTCAGATGTTTAGATAATTGATATATCGTTAGAAGCGGCTTCTAGCTAATTAACGCTGGGGATTTGCCAATCATGAATTGCCTTGCCAATGAAAAGGGAATTTGAAAAAACGACATTCCGTGGTATAACGCTGCTGCATGCGCTTGGACAAGTGGTTGAATCGTCGCTCCATCCATCCAGAACCGCAGCGATCGCGTTCTAGCATATGCATGGATGACCATGCATTAGGTTGCAAACAAACCATGTGGCAATTAGGGGAATACATTCTATGAGCATCGTTATCGTCGTTAGCATACTCCTGCTCTATGCCAGCATTAATTGGTATCTTGGTCGCCGCACATGGCAATGGCTTCAGGCGCTTATCCCACAGCGTATCCCGCGCTGGGGCTACTGGGTCGTGGTGTGGCTGCTGGCAAGTACGCCGCTACTGACTCGCCTCGTGGCTGGTCGTATACCCGCGAGCATGATGGCGATCGTCGCCGCGCTTGGCAGCTATTGGATCGCCATTTTTGTCTATGCAGGTATGCTGCTGGCATTGGTGGATCTGCTGCGCCTGATCCAGCGCTTAACCGGAATCGCCGCCGCATCCATGCAGCGCCCACGTCGCCTAGTAGTGGTCACGGGAGCCATCGTAATGGCTTTCTTAGTTGGTATTCTAGGCTATGGCACCTGGCGAGCACGCACGCCAGTCGTGGCCGAGTACGCGCTAACAGTTGCTGCGCCCGTTAGCACGCCCCAAACAATCACAATTGTGCTCATATCCGACACCCACCTTGGCTATACCAATGGGGCAAATCGGATTCGCGAGCTAGTAACAATGGCGAATGGACTGCAACCTGACCTTGTGCTGATTGCTGGCGATATTATTGATGATGATCTTCAGCCGTTTCGCGACCAAGCCATGGCAACAGAGCTGAGCAAACTTCAGGCGCGGCTTGGAATTTACGCGATTATGGGCAATCACGATGTACGCGCCGAGGAGTTGGCTGTGTTTCGTTCAGAGCTGGCAAATGCAGGGATTCAGCTCCTGATTGATGAGTGGGTCACGGTCGATCAACAGATCGTGCTCGTAGGGCGCGATGATATTGGCGGGCCACGAACCTCAGGTGCAGTCGTGGGCAAACCGCTTGCCGAGATCATCCAAACTGCTGATCCGAGCCTACCGCTGTTGGTTATGGATCACAACCCTAATCGATTTGAGGATTCGGTCGCCGTTGGGGCTGATCTCCAAGTTTCCGGCCATACCCATGCTGGGCAGATTTTCCCCTTTACGCTGCTAACCAACCAGATCTACGATCAGCATTGGGGAACCCTAAAAACTGGGGCTAGCCAGTTGGTCGTATCATCGGGCTTTGGCACATGGGGGCCGCCGATTCGGGTTGGTACGATTCCAGAAGTTGTGCGAATTGAGCTAACATTGACTCCCTAGGGGCAGATGCAACTCCACCCCTAAAATAGATCGTGACATGGATTGGCTGGTTAATCAGCATTCGTATGGGTGGCTAAATAATCTTGCAGCCAACCTGCAATGCTATCGAGATAATCCTTGGTGTGTTGCCGATCAAGCCCCTTCAGCGCTTGCCGCCACGAGAGCGCCCGATTGATCATGCCAAGGCGGTAGGCGATGTTGGCGGCTTGATCAAGGTTTTGGCGCGATGCGAAGCGCGTCCATGGTTCCAAATAGGCATCACGCAAGCGCTGGATAGCCTCGCCATGCTCGTCGAGTTTGAGCCAATGGGCAGCGGCTCGCATTGTGACAAGCAGCGAGAAAAAGGGATGACTTACGCTGCAATCGCTCCAATCGGTAATTGTATAGCCGCGCGGCCCATACAGCACATTATTCTCATGAATTTCTTCGTGGGTCAGCGTTTCCGCTATGCCATACGAGGCTAATTGTGCCGCCTGCGCTTGAACCGTTGCTTGTAAACTGTGCAATTGCTGATGCTCGGCGCTGCTCAGACCGCCCGCCTGATCAAGCAATAATTGATCATGATCATTCAATATTTCGCTAAAGCGGCTTGGAAATAGCGTTAATCGTCGATCAGGCACGCCAAGTTCCAATAAGGCTGGAACCCGCTGGGCCAAGGCAATTTGCAATTCGCTATACTCTGGCAACAGAGCATACCAATGATCAAGTTGGCTCAGATTTTGGCCGAGTGCCCGTAAGGTCGTGCCTGCATCGGCAGAGAGAATCCAGCCATGGGTTGGCTCGATCGCTAAAATCGGCACGCTACAAGCCGGATGCCATTGCGCTAAGGCCTGCGTCAAGCCAACTTCATAAGCAAAGGCTGGCGCAGGCGCTTTGCAATAGACCATGCCATGGTTGGTACAAACTTGGGCAAAGGCCGACCATGGGCGCTGATGCACGAGTTCCAGCGGGGCAAGCGCCGTCAGCTGATGAATACTGAGTTGCTGCTCAATCCACTCGCTCAAGTGTTCAAGCCATGCGGGCTGCTCCCACGGTAATTGCTTGATGCTGTCGGTCATCGATCTCCTCCTACAATATTGATAGTTCTGGGTAGTGTAGAACGGAAACCCGCGCTGCCCATCGGCCTAACTGCTGAACCTTGGCAAAGTGGAATTAGCCTTTGGGTTCACCCCACATAGATAATCCTGATTCCCTGTCGGAAAACGATCAAGCCTGTTATCACCAAGCCAAGGGCGAGCCAAGCACCAAGCATCCTGAGCCGAGTATGGTAGGCTTTTGGGTTAATGATCGACTGACTCACGATCAACCCTGCACTAAGCAGCACCCCCGTGAGCATTGTTGCCAAATCGTAGTCATACATGCGGATCGACGACATGGTTGGGATCGACCATTGCGGCGTATCCTGAAGGCCAAGCAGCGCCTTGATCAGCATATACAACGGCAGCATCGCGAGCAACTCGCCAAGCATGACGATCGCCAGCCACCAATGTTTTTTGAGATTCAGCACGATCAACAGGAGTGCATTGAGCAGGCTGGTCGCCATCAAGATATAGCCTGGCAGCAACAGCCCAATCCTATGTAGCTCAATCCTATCGTCATAAAATGGCAGGTTCGATGGCATCCAGAGGGCTTGCGTGAACCACACCATGGCACAAATCGCCGGAAAATACCACCCATAGATGACGGTATGCCACCATTTGCTAGGCTTGGACAATGAATCGACCTTGTACATACACATACCTCCTACAATAACAACGATGGGTTGAGCATACCAAGATTAATCGGGCGCAAGTTGCAGATCTAGCGCAATTTAAGAGCATTTTTGTTGCATTCCAGCATAGTCGGTGCTATTTCAGGCATGGAGTTTGGCCGATTAACTCAATTATGCTGTTGTAACCCCACACTTGCTTGCCCATGATCGTATGCGGTAGAATACAAACGATTGTAGTGTGTGGATGCCCCATTGGCGGATAGAGTCACCCTAATCGACCAAAATAGTCTTGTCGGAGGAGTTGCATGACCCCAGAACAACGCGCCCGTCAGAATATTGATGCTCAACTCGAAGCCGCTGGTTGGATCGTCCAAGATTATCAAACGCGGAATCTGACTGCTGGTCAAGGCATTGCGGTTCGTGAATTTCCCTTGGTACAGGGCTTTGCCGATTATTTATTATTTGTGGATAAACGCTCAATTGGGGTCTTAGAAGCCAAGCCTGAAGGTACACCATTAAGCGGGGTGGAGATTCAGTCGCGGACCTATAGCCAACGCTTACCAGCAACGCTCCAGGCTGACAGTTGGGGGTTGATCTTTCTCTACGATAGCAACGGCAAACAAACCCAATGCACCGATCTGCGTGATCCTGCGCCGCGTGCTCGGCCAGTCTTTGGATTTCATCAGCCTCAAACCTTGCGCACATGGGCCGAAGCAACAACCTCGTTACGCCAACGCTTGCGCAATCTGGTCACGCAACATCCGCTCAGCGCCATGAATGGGCAGTTGTGGAAGCCGCAAGCTGATGCAATTAGCCAGCTAGAACTTTCGCTGGCCGATAATCGCCCACGTTCGCTGATTCAGATGGCAACTGGCAGCGGCAAAACCTTTGTGATGGTTTCGGAGATTTATCGGCTGGTAAAGTTTGCCAAGGTCGATCGGGTGTTGTTTTTGGTCGATCGCAATAACCTTGGCCGCCAAGCGCTCAATGCGTTTCAGCAATACGCTACGCCCGACGATGGCCGCAAATTTACCGAGTTGTATCCAGTTCAGCTGCTCCAAGGCCCGCAGATCGATAAAAGTGCCAAGGTCTGTATTACAACGATTCAGCGCTTGTATGCAATGTTGATGAACCAAGCCTACCCCGACGCCGAGACCGAGGAAGCTTCGCTGTTTGAGCAGGATGGCCCAACAACTGAGCAATTTGTGAGCTACAACCAGCAGATTCCGATTGAAATGTTCGATGTGATTGTGACCGATGAATGCCATCGCTCAATTTATAACGTTTGGCGGCAGGTGCTGGAGTATTTCGATGCCTTCTTGATTGGCTTAACCGCAACGCCTTCAGCCCAAACCTTTGGTTTTTTCAATCAGAATTTGGTTATGGAATATACCCGCCAGCAAGCGGTCGCCGATGGGGTCAATGTCGATGGCGATGTCTTTCGGATTCGCACGCTGATCGGGACCCAAGGCAGCACGGTTGAGGCCGAGCATTATGTCGATTATCGCAGCCGCGAAACGCGCCAAGTTCGTTGGGAAAAGCTCGATGAGGATGTGCAGTATAGCGCCGCCGACCTTGATCGCGATGTCGTGGCGATCGATCAGATTCGCACGGTGCTTGAGGTGTTTCGCGATGCCTTGTTTACCACGATGTTTCCAGAGCGCAGTGGCAATATCGTGCCTAAAACCTTGATTTTTGCCAAAAGTGATAATCACGCTGAGGATATTGTGCGGATCGCCCGTGAGGTTTTTGCCAAGGGCAATGATTTTTGCCAAAAAATTACCTATCGCTCGGCGGGCAAGCCCGAGGAGTTGATTAGCCAATTTCGCAATAGTTATTACCCACGGATCGCCGTTACCGTCGATATGATCGCTACTGGCACCGATATCAAGCCGCTTGAGGTGGTGTTGTTTATGCGTTCGGTCGAATCACGCGTGCTGTTTGAGCAAATGATCGGGCGCGGAACCCGCGTGATCAGCGCCAGCGATTTGCAAGAGGTGACCAGCGATGCGCTGGCCAAAACCCGCTTTGTGATTATTGATGCAGTTGGCGTGATTGAACGCAATAAATTTGATACCCAATCGCTAGAGCAGAAGCCGAGCACAAGTCTAGCTGATTTGCTTGAGTTGCTCGCTAGCGGTAGTCGTGATCCTGAGGTGATGTTAACGGTCGCCGGACGAATCGCCCGCCTTGATCGCCAACTGACCGACAATCAACGCTATCAACTTGAGCGCACGCTTGGCCAGCGCTTGGCGCAATTGAGTGCGGCGTTGCTGGATGCCTGTTCCGCTGATGCGATTCTGGCCAATGCGCAGGAGCGTTTTCAAATCGCCGAGCCAACTCCAGGTCAGTTGGATGCCGTCGCCGAGGAGTTAGCCAGCCTAGCACTCGAACCCCTGTACGATCCAATCATTCGCAACGCCTTGCTGGCTGCCCGCGCCCAACGTGAGCAATTGATCGATCACCTCAGCCGTGATCAAGTTCGCGAGGCTGGTTTTAGCAGTATTTCCAAGGACCATGCGCTGCAAAAAGTTCAGCAATTTCAAGATTTTGTGGCGCAAAACCGCAATTCGATCACCGCCCTGCAAATGTTGTACAATCAACCGTATGCCTTGCGTTCGTTGAGCTTGCAGCATTTACAAGAATTAAGCGAGGCTTTGGCGACAGCCCAGCTATTGCCGCTTGAAATATGGGAATCGTATCGCCGAACTGGTAAAGCGACGGTGGTGAATCCCCAAACAACGTTGACCGATTTGATTTCGTTGGTTGGCAGCGTGGTCAATCCTGAACAAGCTTTAGTGCCCTTTCCCAGCCTGATTGCTCAACGCATGCAAACATGGCTAGCCGAACAAGCCGCCGCTGGCATCAACTTCAGCCAGCAACAACGCTGGTGGCTCGACCAAATCGCCAATCATATTGGCCTAAGTTTGCAAATTCAAGCCAAAGATTTGGGCCACGGCGCGTTTGCCGATGCTGGCGGTGTCGTGGCTTTGGAGCGAGCATTTGGCAGCAGTTGGAAAACGCTCTTGATTGAGGTGCAACGGGCCTTGGTTGGGTAGTGGGTTGGGGGTTGGGGATTGGTTGTTGGGGGTTGGGGATTGGTTGTTGGGGGTTGGGGATTGGTTGTTGGGGTCGGGGATTGGTTGTTGGGGGTTGGGGATCGGTTGGTTCATCCTTCATCCCTCCTCCCTCATCCTTCCCATATCCTTCCTTAATCAAGAGTTAGGGTGGCGAAGCCAGAGATTATAGGAGTATTCGTTCGTGTCACAACACACAGCAACATTGCCGCCACTGCCTGAGGGCTGGGTTTGGACTACTTTGGGTGAAGTATCAAATATAAATATGGGACAATCTCCCCCATCAGAAACATATAATACTGAACATATAGGATTACCCTTTTTTCAAGGCAAAGCTGATTTTGGTGCTTTATATCCAAGTATTGTTAAGTGGTGCTCTGAGCCACTCAAAATCGCTGAGAGACATGATATTCTCGTGTCTGTTCGTGCGCCTGTTGGTCCAACTAACTTATCTCCTACCAAAATCTGTATAGGCCGAGGTTTGGCTGCAATCAGAATGTATAATTCAATCCCTTATCTTTATGGACTTTATTTTATTCGAGCAAACGAGGATTTTTTACAGTCAAAAGCCACAGGAACCACATTTAGCTCTATTAGTGGGCAAGTGCTTAATACCATGCCCTTTCCACTTGCCCCACTCGCTGAGCAAACGCGAATTGTTGAGGCGCTCGAAACCCTATTTACCCAGCTTGATGCTGGTGTGCAAGCCTTGAAACGCAGCCAAGCCAACCTACAACGCTATCGCGCAGCGGTGTTAAAGGCCGCTTGTGAGGGCACGTTGGTCGCTCAAGACCCCAACGACGAGCCAGCCAGCCAATTGCTAACGCGGATTTTGGCCGAACGCTACGCCCGCTGGGAAGCAACTGAACATGCCAAGGGCAAAATGCCCATGCCCAGCAACTACAAAGCACCACAATCGCCTGATACCAGCAATCTACCGGATTTACCTGAGGGTTGGGTTTGGGCAAGTTTAGAACAGATTTCATCAAAAGTTGTTGATGGAACGCATCATTCACCAATAAACACAATTGAAGGAGATTATAAATATATAACCGCAAAAAACATAAAGGAGTATGGAATAGACTTATCTGATGTCACATTCGTAACAGAATCTATTCACAACTCCATATATAGTCGATGTAATCCAGAAAATGGTGATATTTTATATATAAAAGATGGTGCGACTACTGGTATTGCAACAATAAATAATTTAGATGAACCTTTTTCTCTATTATCAAGTGTAGCACTAATTAAAACATCAAAAAATATCAATAATGCATTTATAGTTTATATTTTGCGCTCCCCATTTATCTATCAAAGAATACGAAATGATATGGCGGGCGTAGCTATTACACGTATTACATTGAAAATATTAAATAACGTTATTATCCCACTTCCACCACTCGCTGAGCAAGCGCGAATTGTCGCAGAAGTTGAACGGCGTTTATCGGTCGTTCAAGCGCTTGAAGCCACGCTTGAGGCCAACCTTGCACGGGCCGAGCGCCTACGCCAAAGCATACTCAAGCAGGCGTTTAGCGGCCAGCTTGTGCCCCAAGATCCTCGCGACGAGCCAGCCAGCCTGCTGCTCGAACAGATTCAGGCCGAACGAGCGCCAGCGCCAAAAAGCCTCAAGCAGCGCAACCAAACCCGCATGGATCTGGAATAGCTGATGCAGCATTGGAGCGTTTTATGACTGATCCTATCGCCACTGCCTCGCTGGCAGCAATGTTGATCCAACAAGGTTGGCAGCCCGATGATCTCTTGCCAAGCAGCGTGCTGCCCGATACTGGGCTGGTCGTGGGTTGCCAGCGCTACCCGGTGGCTTGGGCGCTTGATTTGCCCGCCCAACCTCCTACGCCTGCGACCCAAAGCCAACTGATCGACACGCTGGTTGCCGCCTATCCTAGCCTCAACTATGGCATTGTGCGCGGCCAAACCCTGATGAGCTGGCAAGCGGGCAACTTGACCACCATCGAAAAACTACCCAGCCCCAGCCAAGTGCAGCAAGCCTTGGGCATCAATGACGACCTGCGCTGTGCGCCAGTCAGCGCCAAAGCCGTGCCCTTGACCAACGCCCAACGGCTGGCATTGCAAGCCATGCTTGATCAACTGGTGCAGCCCAGCAATCGCAGCAGCGTGATTATGCCCAGCGAAACCGGCAAAACCAGCATTATCAGCCATTTGCTGGCCAAACTAGTGCATAGCAGCGTGGCGGCGATTGTCTATATTGTGGCAACCAGCAAACTAGCGGCAACCTGGCATGATCAACTCAAGCAGCAGGGCATTGCAGCGGGCACATGGAAGGGCAAACAAAAACTGATTATCAGCCCAATGAGTGAACTGGCCGCCAATATCCAGCGCATCAGCGCCCAAACCGTAGTTATCGCCGATCTAGTTAGCCCAAGCGAGGCCCAAACCGCGACCTTGGCGAAACTCAGCGCCCAGCGCATGCTCAGCATCATTCAAATTCCGCCGCGTACCCACAATAGCGCGGTATTTGGCCCAGTGATCTATAGCCTTTCGCTGGCCGATAGTTTTGCGGCAGCTCGCCAAACCCCGCCCACAGGCTTTCAATCAATGCCTATGGCCGATCTTGCCAGCGTCAAAGCCGGCCTTGTGCGGGTATTGCCCAACATCGCGCCCAGCCATGCCGCCGATAGTGTCACGGTGATTAATCCGAGTGCTGTGCGCCCAGATGGCAGCCTTGATCACGAGCGTTTTCGCACACTCTCGCTGGCGGCAGTGTTGCGCGATAACCAACTTGAAACGCTGCCCAAAAGTGCCCTGTTACAACCAAACGATCTATTGATTAATACCGTGCCCCAAAGCGACGATCGGATTGCAATTGGCACAGTGCCAAGCGATCTACCACAGCCCAGCATGGCGACAGGCCGGATTGTGGTTGTTCGCCCGCATGATCCGCAGCAACAGCAAGTGCTCCAGCAGTTTTTACAATCGAGCGTTGGCCAAGATTACCTACGCGATGAAGTTGCCCACACCACGAGCGCCGCCCAGCGCATCGAGCGGATTCAGCGGCAAACGATCTTTCTGCCCCAAACCTCGGTCGAGCCAGATAGCCCGCCAGTTGTTGCCGAAACTCTACCCAGCGGCTTGGGTGATATCGCCCGTTTGAGCCGCAACATCGAGGAAGTGCTAGCCTCGCTCAAACAATGGGCCAATCAAGGCTTGGTTGATCTCGATGAGCAACAGCGCCAAACAATTGGGCTTGAGCTAAATCACATGAGCAAAAGCATCTTGCCGCGGTCGCTTGACGAGCGGGTTGCTCAATACCCAACCCCGATCGCCGTGGCCTACCAACGCTTTGTTGAATCGCGCTTTGAACCCTACAAACGCATGCTCTGTTTGCGCGATTTATTCGAATCGGTGGCATTTTTTATCTATCATGTTGTCTTGGCCGATGCCATTCATCGTTTGCCCAAGAACCACTATAAAATTTCCAAAGACCTGAACGAGGCCTACAAAGGCTTCTCAACCGCCAACCGCATGAAATATGTCCAAGCGGTGCTGAAAATTGCCGCTCAGAATGCTGGGCGCGATTTGTTCATGCCCGAGTTGCTTGAGCCGCAAATTCATGAAAATATCAAACGGCTGCAATCTGATTTTCGCAACGCGTTTTCGCATCAGATTACGCCCAGCCCCAAGCAAGCCCAAAAAGTCATTGCCGAGTACGAGCCGCTGGCAATCGACATTCTCGAAAAAATGAGCTTTCTCGAAAACTACAAGCTGATTCGAGCCGAATCGTACACCCAGCGCCATGGCACACTCTATGGCAAAATCGAGCACTACATTGGCCCAGTTAGCCGCATCGATGAACTCAGCGATATGACCATGATCGATGATAAACACCTAGTTTTAGTCAACCCCGATGGCCAATACCTGTGCGTTTATCCGTTTTATCAGGTGCTCGATGTGCATGTGACCTACGATGCAGGCCAACGAATCGATAGCTATGTCTGCTTTTACAAACAGCGCAAAAAAGACGAAGGCTATCTCGAATACGAAACGATCAATGGCGAATTTGTTGTGCGCGATGCAGCGGCACTCGATCCATTCGATGCCTTAGTTGCCCGCTTGAAATAGAAGGAATCCCAGTTTGAGCACTCAATCAGCGACAATTGTCCAACGGTTATGGAATTATTGTAATGTTCTGCGTGATGATGGCGTTTCATATGGTGATTATGTCGAGCAATTGACCTATCTGCTGTTCTTGAAAATGGCCCAAGAGCAACGCCACTACTACGATATTGCTGGCTTGATTCCCGAAGCATATAGCTGGGCTAGCCTGTTGCCATTGGCGGGCGACGAACTTGAAATTCAATATCGACACCTCTTGAGCGAGCTAGGCAAAGGGATTGGGCTACGGGCGACAATTTTCCGCAAAGCCCAAAATCGCATTCAAGACCCAGCCAAATTACGCCGTTTGATCGACCTGATCGACAGCGAAACCTGGATTGGGCTTGATATCGACGTGAAGGGCGACATTTACGAAGGCCTGTTGGAAAAAAACGCCCAAGATACCAAATCGGGTGCAGGCCAATATTTCACCCCACGCCCGTTAATTCAAGCGATTGTCGATGTGATGCAACCAAGCATCAACGACACGATTTGTGATCCGGCTTGTGGCACTGGCGGCTTTTTGCTAGCAGCCCACGACTATATTCGCCAGCACAACCAACTCAACAGCCTCGATCAACAAAAACTTGATAACGAGGTGATTGCAGGCTGGGAGATTGTCGATAACACGGCGCGGCTGTGTTTGATGAATCTCTATTTGCATGGCATTGGCAGTGGCCGCGAGAGCAGCCCAATTATGGTTGGCGATAGTTTAGCCAGCGAGCCGCAAGCCCGCTTCTCCATGATTTTGTCGAATCCCCCATTTGGCAAAAAGAGCAGCGTCACGATTATGAACGACAAGGGCGAATCGAAAAAAGAAACCCAAATTGTTACCCGCAACGATTTTCTGGCGACCACCAGCAACAAACAACTTAATTTTATCCAGCACATCAAGACCTTGCTTGAAATTCATGGCCGAGCGGCTGTGGTTTTGCCCGATAACGTCTTGTTTGAAGGTGGGGCGGGCGAAACGATTCGGCGGCGTTTATTGCAAGAATGCGACGTGCATACCTTGGTGCGGCTGCCAACTGGCATTTTTTATGCCCAAGGAGTCAAGGCGAATGTCCTATTTTTCGACAAAAAGCCCCAACGTGAAAGCCCATGGACCAGCGATCTATGGATTTACGACCTGCGAACCAACCAAAACTTTACGCTCAAAGAACGACCATTGATGCGCTCCGATCTTGATGAATTTGTCGCATGCTACAACCCAAGCAATCGCCGTGAGCGCCAAGCAACCTGGTCAGAGCACAACCCCAACGGGCGTTGGCGCAAATATAGCTACCACGATCTGCTAGCCCGCGATAAAGTTAGCCTCGATATTTTCTGGCTACGCGACGAATCGCTTGAACAAAGCGCCAATCTCCCCAGCCCCGACGTGTTGGCCGCTGAAATCATGGATGATCTCCAAGCGGCGCTTGAGCAATTTAGCGCGATTGCCGACGCTTTAGGCGATGGTGATGCTCGATGAGGGATCAGGAATCAGGGGTTGGGGGAGTGTTTTTTCATCCCTCATCCCTCATCCTTAACTCAAGCTGTGGGTATAATGTTGGGTAACTTGTAACCAACATCTTGGAAGGAAGGCTATGCCATTACGTGCTGCTGCGCATCGAACCACCCCTGTTTGTGATGCTGAATGGCTTGAATATACGAACAATGGGCGACAGCAGCGGGTCGCCGTTGAATCAAGCGCATGGTATGCCTGGCTCAAGGCTCCTACGCATACAACATTCTATTTTATGTCAACTTCAGGAACATTTACCGCCCGCCGTGAGGAGCGCCGCGCCCGATCATATTGGTACGCTTATAGCAAAAAGGCTGGCAAAACCCGCAAAGTGTATCTTGGGCTGGTTGAACAACTGAGCCTTGAACGGCTGCTGCAGGCGGCGGCTAACTTAGCTGATCAATCAACCTCGATCAGATTATTATTACGCACTAAGTTTATGCTTCCCGCTTCGCGGCTCGGCTTGGTTCTGCGCCCACAACTAATTGAGCACCTCAACAATCAGCGGCTACCGTTGATCTTGGTATGCGCACCAGCTGGCTTTGGCAAAACCACACTAATTGCTGATTGGGCGAGAACGCAACCTCATCCGCTAGCCTGGCTAAGCCTAGACGCAAACGATAATCAGCCAAACCATTTTTGGAGCTATCTGCTAACCGCACTCCACAATGTCGCCCCGAAAGTCGTTGCCGAAGCACTGGCCCTGCACACTCAATCGATTGCTTTATCGCATGTTTTGACCAGCGTGATCAATGGTTTAACCAGCCTGAACCAGCGATTAACCTTAGTGCTGGACGATTATCAGACAATCAGCGATCCTACAATTCACCGTGATCTCGCATGGTTGATCGATCACGCGCCAGCCGAATTTCAGCTTGTGCTGCTCAGTCGTAGCGAGCCACCGCTACCACTTGCCCGCTGGCGGGTGGCTGGGCACTTGCATGAGCTGTTGGTAGATACATTACGTTTTAGCAAAGCTGAGATCAGTACATTTCTTGGCCTAACCATGCAGCTAGAGCTGCCCGACGAAACGCTTGCCAACCTCGAAACCCGCACCGAAGGCTGGATCGCAGGCCTGCAACTGCTGACACTTTCGATCCATGGCCAAAATCCTTTGGCCACAATCGATTTGCTAGCGACAATTTCTGTTAATCAGCGAGCAATTTTCGACTATTTTACCCAAGAGATTTTGCAACACCAGCCGCTAGCAGTCCAACAATTCCTGCTCCAGACTGCAATTCTGGATCGGCTGAGCGAAGCACTGTGTCAGGCAGTCATCGACCCGCTGGTTCTGGCGGCGCTTCCAGCATCCACAGCCGGGCTACTGGATAATCTTGAGCGGTCGAATTTGTTTGTGCAAGCGCTTGATCCCAAGCAACACTGGTATCGCTATCATCAGCTATTTCGTGAAAGTTTGCTGCAGAGTGCCGAGCAACATCTGGGTAAACATGGGATGGCGCAGCTACATGGGCGGGCCAGTGTTTGGTTTGAACAGGCCGAACTATTCACCGAGGCAATCAATCATGCGCTAGCTGCTAGCGATTTTGTTCGGGCCGGAGCACTGATCGCTTCAATAGGCTTTCGCTTGTTATTGAGCGATCAATCAGCGCTAGTCCAAGCTTGGCTGCAAGCACTACCTACGGCGGTCATCGAGCAGAACGTTCAACTCTGTCTCTGGTCGGCGTGGATCTTGGTATCTCAAAATCAACTAGCCGCCACCAACCACTATCTGAGTTTAATCA
Source organism: Chloroflexota bacterium (assembly GCA_020161265.1). Classification (NCBI taxonomy): domain Bacteria; kingdom Bacillati; phylum Chloroflexota; species Chloroflexota bacterium. The sequence goes on from JAIUOC010000001.1 coordinate 469,748, forward strand.
CCAAGTTACTTGCCGATATGAACGCCGAGGATGAACAAACCGCCAGCGTAAACGGCCACCTCAGGGCACTCCAAGCAAACATTGCCCGTCGGCAAGGCGATATGGCCCAGGCGTTGGCATTGACCAATCAAGCGCTAAGCAGCTTGGCAAATGATAATGCCCTGTTACGCAGCGTGATTACCCGCAATCTCTGCGCAGGCTATCTGGTTAGTGGCGATACCGTGGCGGCTGAACAAGCCTTGCAGCAGGCGTTGCGCGAACAGGAGCTGCTTGAGCTTCGGGTTTCCGCAGGTGACGTGCATCCGAGTGAGCGCCAATACGCCCGCACAGTACGGCTGCTCTTGTGGATCGAAACAACCTCACTGCGCTGGCTACAAGGCCAGTTGCATGCTGCCGCTGATTTATATCGGCAAACATTCCATTTATCCCGTGAGCAGCATCAGCATTCAGTCAGCGCGATCGCTTGTGTCAATTTAGGTCAGATTTTACGCCAATGGAACAACCTCGCCGAAGCCCGCGAGTTTATTCAGCAGGGCAACAGCTATAGCCAACAGATTGGAGCGGATGTAACTCATCGCAATGGATTAATTGAACTGGCGCGTATTCAGCAAGCCTGTGGTGAGCGTGAGCAGGCCCGCACAACCATGGCCCAAGCGGTTGAACTGGCTCAATCGACACGCGGCCTGCTCTGGGCAACAACCTGGCAGGCTCGGCTTCAGCTTGCCCAAGGCGATTTGGCAGCGGCGATTCGTTGGGCGCAAGCATATCAGCGCCAAGCAAACGCCTTTCCACAATTTAATTTATACGATGTCGAAGATTTGACCTTAGCTCGGGTGCTGATTGCTCAAGGACAAGTAAGCCAAGCTTGTGCCTTGCTCGATCTGCTGCTCCCTGCATGCCAAACTGCCGGACGGCTCCCCAGCGTGATCGAAGTGTATTTGCTCCAAGCGCTGGCTCTTGCTGCAAACAACGATTGGGCGGCTGCAAGTAACCAACTTTTGCAAGCCCTAAGGCTGGCTGAACCAGAAGGCTATATTCGACTGTTTGTTGATGAAGGAACGCTGCTGGCCGATCTATTGGTGCGAATCGAGCCTCAGGTGCAAGGAACGCTGCGCCAATATATCCAACGCTTGTTGGTAGCCTGTGGCCTCAGCATAACCAGCGAGCCATATATCTTCGGTGCAAACCTTGGTAGCTTTATTGAGCCGCTTAGCGAACGCGAACTAGAGGTCATTCGCTTATTAGCGGCTGGATTTTCTAATCAAGCGATTGCCTATCAATTGGTCGTCACACTCAATACGATCAAAACTCATCTGAAAAATATTTATGGCAAGCTAGCGGTGAGCAGTCGTACCCAAGCAATTGCCCGTGCTCGCAGCCTCAATCTGATCAGCCACGATAACTAAAATAGCCACTGGCAAGCTAAATCCCTCTTTTGGGTGGTTACGCTGTGGCGGCTGCCAACTAGACTCAGGCCCATCACTTGAATATTGTGGGAGGTCTTGATGCTTATTCGTGGCTTATGTGCGCTGGTGGTATTGCTGATTTTAGCTGCTTGTGAGAATTCGGCTGCGGTGTCGTCGGATGAAACTGCAGCAACTGTCGCTCCAACTATAGAACAAACCGCAACCCCAGCGGCGACCCCAACCATGGCGGCTGGCACAACTCGCATCGATGCAGCGGGTATAGCCCAAGTCTGGGTTCCGGCTGGCTGCTTTCTGATGGGTACCGACCCAGCGACAGTGACCGAAACGCCGCCTGCTTGGGCACGTGGCGCACTCGCTAGCGAACAACCTCAACATGAAGTCTGTCTAAGCCAAGGCTACTGGATCGACCAGTACGAGGTTTCGAACGCCGACTACCAAAAATTTATTGCTGCAGGTGGCTACGATCAGGAACAATATTGGTCGGCAAACGGCTGGCGCTGGCGCAAATCAATGCGTAACATTCCGGTTGAATGTCCAGACCAACAGCCAAACTTTCCACGGGTTTGCATCACGTGGTACGAGGCCGAAGCCTATAGCCATTGGCGCGGTGGACGTTTACCAACCGAAGCTGAGTGGGAGTACGCTGCTCGTGGGCCTGAATCGCGCATCTATCCTTGGGGCGATAGTTTTGATCCAGCCAAAGCCAATGTGCTGGATAGTACCGGCTTAGTTGCGGTTGGCAGCTATCCTGCTGGCGTGAGTTGGGTTGGTGCGCATGATATGGCCGGCAATGCAATGGAGTGGGTGCAAGATTGGCTAGATATTGGCTACTATGAAGATCGGGTACGCAATGATCCCCAGGGTCCGGCGGAAGGTACGCGTAAAGTTGAAAAAGGTGGTTGGTGGGGCAGTAACACCTTTGTCGCCCGTTCAGCCTATCGCCACTTCGAAGATTTACCAACCTATGAAGATCATCATATCGGTGTACGCGTGGTCACACCCTAACCTAAGCAGCGTTTGATCCGCTAGTGAGCATCATCGCCTTCTTGCCAGCCAAGCGAGTGGGCGATGATGCTCATCGTTTCAGCCCTCAACACCCAATCCCCAACACCCAATCCCCAACACCTACGACTTGACATAGCTTAAAGCCAGTGCTATCCTAGCCCAAAATTCTGTGTAGCAGAATTATATCCTTGTAAAACTAATAATTACAGCAAACAGTGAGGAACCGATGGATAAGCACATCAAAACCATCGCCCAACTTAATCGGCTTGTACATGAACCAGTTCGCTTACAAGTGATGAGCTATCTTGCTACCGTTGATGAAGCAGATTTTCTGTACCTAATGAACGAACTTGAGCTAACCCAAGGCAATCTTGGCTCGCACATGAGCAAACTTGAGGCCGAAGGCTATATCTCAGTTACCAAAGAATTTGTGGCACGTCGCCCGCGCACCAGCTATCGCCTGACCTCGGATGGCAAGGTGGCGATCAAACAATATTGGCGGCTGATGCGCTCGATCGCCAGTGATGTGAACGACTAAATAACAAAAGGCCTTGGGAAATTCCCAAGGCCTTTGCTTTTGGTTTTAGAAACTAGCGTTCAACCGACTTGCTGGCTGGAATTGCGGGCAAACAACCATTGAATGGATAGTGGTGTGATTCGCCACCACCGATCAACGAGTTACCAATTAAGGTTCCGTTGATTTGGCCATTGCTGAAACTTACATCAGCAAATGGAGCCAAGATTGTACCCTTGATGCCAATCCCTGAGAGGCTAAAGCTAGTGGCTTGATAGAAGTTGTAGACAATCTTCGTTTGATCAACGTTGATCAAGAAGGTTTCGAAATTTTGCATTCGAGTGTTCGTGCCAGTGATATTAATCAAGACTGATGAACTTGCTGGAACATTGATGTTCAAACCATTAGCATTATTCAATTGAGCACCATCAACCGTGAAGATATTCAGGGTTGTATTGGTTCCGGTCAACTTGACTGCGCCATATTCATAGACCGTCGTGCCATTAGCACTCAATGCCGCCCAAGCTTGCGAGCGGTTGCGCAATGAAGTTTGCTCGTTGGCAAAGTTGATTGGTTGACCTTGGCGAACGGTACCATTCAAGACGCTAACGCCATTCAATGATTTAGTCGTGCCATAAACCACATTGCCGTTGTAAACCGAACCGTTGGTGTAGGTCAACGAACCGCCAGCAACTAAGTCGTCGCGTGTACCATTCGAGTTGGTCAAGCGCACGCCAACCCCAAAGTTTTGGAAGTTGATATTGCCACCAGCAGCGACCCGACCTTCAATATCGGTGTTGCTTTGGGTGATGTTGCCAAAGGTAAAGACATTGAAATCGCCAGCAGTGCCTAACCCTTGTGGTACACATTGGTTACCAGGAACGGGAGTACTGGTTGGTACTGGAGTACTAGTTGCCGTTGGCACTGGCGTGTTGGTTGCGGTTGGCAACGGTGTGTTGGTTGCAGTAGCCGTTGGCGTACTCGTCGCGGTTGGTACTGGCGTATTGGTTGCCGTTGGCAACGGTGTGTTGGTTGCAGTAGCCGTTGGCGTGTTGGTCGCGGTTGGCAACGGTGTGTTGGTTGCCGTTGGCACTGGCGTGTTGGTTGCAGTGGCCGTTGGCGTGTTGGTCGCGGTTGGCACTGGCGTGTTGGTCGCGGTTGGCAACGGGGTGCTGGTTGCGGTTGGCTCGGTGGTTGGCGTGCTGCGGCGAATGCTGAAATTGACAGCCACAGGCTCACAGCGAATCGCTAATGATTCACCAAACAAACCAACATAGGTTGCGCTCAAGCGATAATCGCCTTCGGGCTTGGTGCTTGAATCCCAACCATTGGGCTGACTACCGTTATTGCCCATGAAATAGTAGGGCGAGTTGACATCGGTATAGTTGGTGGTTTGGGCACCAGTCAAGGCAAATTCAACTTTTTGGGGCAAAGCGCCAGTAACTTCAGCTTGAATATTCAAAACTCCAGTTACCAATTGATTGTTGCTCACGCCACTCAAGCGGCTGATTTGGCCTTGGCTACACACTTCTTCAACTGGTGGAGCACAAAGGGTTGTGTTGGGGAAGCGCGTTGAAAGCAAGCGTTCGCCGTAGCGCTGACCAACCAGCGAGTGCAAAACTGGCCCACGGAAGATATCCAGTTGGGCTTTGCAATCAGGAATTTTTACATTCAAGTTGATCGTTTGACGCGGGGCCACGGTATACATGGTGTAGTCAAACAACTGTTGGTTGCCAATTCGATCATCAAACATGCTGTATGCGGCAATTCCTACCTCAAATGCACATGTGTATGAGCTATTGTAAACCGAGCCAGTCGTGTTCGAGGTGAACCAGCCATATAACGAGCGGGTGGTCAGCGGATCGCAGGTAACCGCAGTTGCCGTTACCGCCACCGCCGGAGCCGCTGCAGGAACCGATTCCACGACGCGCACAGTAGCTTGAACGGCCAACGGTGCTTTGGTCGGAGTTTGACGCGGGGTTGCAGCCCAAACACTAAAAGGCACGCCAAGCACGGCCACCAGCAACACAGCGAACCAAACAACACGTTGCTTCATAAAAGCATCCTCAATAATAGATACAAGTACTACAAAAACAATGACCTATGTATCATAATATAGCCGTATCATTAATCAAGGTGGAGATTTGTTTTTATTATGTGTGAATATCGCAACATCTTTTTTAGCGCGGTACTAGGACTTTCAGTTCAGGCTATTTTCATGCTGTCATGCAGCAATTCATTAAAATTTTAGATCCTACAGATCACAGTAATCTAAATATTTATTAAAATAGACATTATTTTACGTCAACTAGCAGTTTCTTTTTCCATTGACAAAACAAAAACCCGCCATTGGCGGGTTTGGAATGATTGGCTGTGGGAGTTATTGCGCAGCTAAGCTAGCCTGAGCCGCTTGCAACGCAGCGGTTAAATCCAAGGCCGTGGTTGGTACAAGCTGGAGCAAATTAGTTTGGGCCAGCCATTGTTGCTCAGCAACACTTTGGTGCAAGCCACGTTCAACCCGAAGCTGTTCGGCGGTGGCTAAAAGCTGCGCCGCTAGCGTTGGTTGGGTTGGGACTAGTACCGCCGCACTATGCTGCAACATCGTCAGGTCAAAACGCCGTAATTCGCTGGCTAACGCGGTTGTCAGCATGCGTTGAGCATGGCTTTGCATTGCAGCCTGATCATCGGTTGCAATTGCTAAACGAGTTGCCAAAATAATATGGCGCAATTGTAATTCTTGGCTTAGTGCCTCAATCGGCTCAACCTTATGCAAATATTCAGCAGCTTGAGCATAATCGGCAGTTGCAATTAAAAGTGCCGCTTGCTCAAGCCAACTACGCTGAACTCCTTCCAGATTGCCAACGGCATGCCACCCTCGCTCTGATTCGCGAAAATGCAACTCAGCTTGGACATAATCAGCTTGCTCAGCTGCGGATATCCCGCGTGCATAGCGAATATAAGCCAAACTATCGTGATCATTGATTGCATAGGCATTGATAAACGCTTGCTCAAACCATTGCTCAGCCTCAACATAACGCCCTTGATCAACTGCTACTAAGCCTAGATTAATTTGGGTTAGAAACATATCCCAGGTTTGATTAATCTGTTGTTTGAGCGCTAACGCTTGCTCAAAATAGACTTGGGCGGTCGCTAATTGATTCCGTTCTTGGGCTACTGTGCCAAGATTATGCAGCATCAAAATTTCGCGCTGTTGATTACCAACTTTGCGGGCTAAGGCCAAAGCTGCTTCAAACGCCAATTGTGAATCGCTCAAACGGCCAAGTGTGCCATACAACACTGCTAAATTACCAATCGCGCTAATTTCATCGTGGGGTAAGTCAAGCTCTTGCCACAAACTACGGGCTTCAATTAAATAGCGCTCAGCTTCAGCAAAACGGAGCAAACTAATTAATAAACCACCTAAACCTGTTGCAATTCGGGCAATTGCACTTAAATCGCTGCGATTGGAATGGTGATAGGTTTGTTCGAGCCATGCCACGGCCTCGCGATAGGCACTCGTGCGATACCAATAAAAATAGAGATTGCCAGCAATTCGCTGGGCAACTAAGCCATCGCTGCTCTCAAGCGACCAAACCATCGCTTGGCGAATATTATGAATCTCACCACGCAATTGTTCGATCCATTTAGCACCATCAGCCCCCCGAATATTCTGATGCACTGTTTCGCTCAAGGTTTGATAATAGATGGCATGACGTTCTTGCAAATAATAGAGGCGGCCAGTTTTTTGCAATTGCTCTAGAGCATATTCACGCACCGCATCAATCATAATAAAACGGGCTTTTTGGCCTGGCAATTGTTCAGTTTGCAATAAATGGCGATCAATCAAAGCATTCAGGCTAGATTCAAAGGGCATGGTTTCAACCAAACCAACCTGTTTAATTGTTTCGACGGTTGCACCACCAGCAAAAACACCTAATTGAGCAAAAATATCTTTGGCATCAGCTGGCAGCATGCTCACGCTCCAGGCCAGTACTGGCTTGATAATCGCTTGCCGTGCCGATTGTTTCGGATTCAAAGCCGCCATGGAAAGATGATTGCGCACGAAAAATAGCAAATCTTGGGGGGTCAGTGAAGCACTATGGGCCGCGATTAACTCAATCGCCAAGGGCAAGCCCTGCACCAAACGACAAATATCGACCAAGGCTCCAGCATTATCAGCGCTCAAGCGAAACCGTGGCTGACGTGTGCGCATGCGATCAACAAACAAGCCAATTGCGCTATGTTGCTCTAAATCTTCAAGTTGATAGTCCTCGCCAAGCTCAGGATATTGCAAGGCTGGAACCATAATCGCGGTTTCGCCAGCAACTTCGAGCGCTTGACGACTCGTGATTAAACATGTCAGGTTCGGTGCACGTCGGATTAACTCCAATAGTTCGCTGGCGGCTCCAGCAACTTGCTCAAAATTATCAAGAATTAATAAAATTTGCTTATCGGCCAAGGCCAACACTAACGAATCTAAAATTGCTTCGTGCTGAGATTCTTCAACACCTAACGTTGCGGCAATTGTTGGCAGCACAAACTGGGCTTGCGAAACAGGAGCGAGCGCCACAAAATAGCGGCCATCACGAAAAATTTCGCCCACCTGCTCGGCAACTTCCAAACTTAGGCGCGTTTTGCCAGCACCACTTTGGCCATATAATGTTACCAACCGCGCTTGAGCATCAAGCAACAGGTCGATTACCAACGTGCGGGCACGGGTGCGACCAATCAGGCGCGTGGCATATTGGGGGAGTTGTGATGGTAATAATGGCATAACAAAACCTCATCACCGCGAAAAGTGCAGTAAAGCTTTACTGTAATGATTCATTCGCGTGTTAGCAAGGTTGATTCATGTCCCTCAATCGGGCTATTTTTTAAATGGTGTGCTTTGCCAAATCACCCATAAAATTCCCCCAAATGGAGCAGCAAATATGCTATGCTAGGGTGGGATAGGGTAAAATAGGTTAGCCTATGTCAGTGATAACAAAGACCATGGTGCTTATACCACATTCATACACAACTCGCAGTTCGATTATCACTCTTGAGGGTGATGGGATCATTGTGATCAAAATTCGGCCTGGCATTCAAGAAACAGTTGAGGATGCCGAGGAGAACCTAGCAGCAGTCGATATGTTGGCGAACGGCATTCGGCGGCCACGCTTGCTCGATTTACGCGAAGCCTTGCCAATTTCGCGTGAGGTGCGGCGTTTTTATATGCAACCAGCCACCCGCAACAGCGCCACAATTGTAGCGCTGTTGGTCGATTCAACCTTAAGTCAGGTGATTGCCAATTTGATTATTGGCTTAACTGGGAATAGCCAAGCAGTCCAAGTCTTCAGCGATGAGCAAGTAGCTCGTCAATGGCTGCGCCAAGCCAATACTAATTAATCTTGGCTGCGTTCGAGTTTGGCCACAAAATCCTCAAACGAATCGCGGCCAGAAATGGTGAGCCGATTCCAAATCAAGGGATCGTCGTTAGCCGTATCAGTAGTTTGGCGGGTGGTCGTAGCGCTGCGATAGCCCGCCTCGCGCACTAGCTCTATGGTCAGGGCATTGTAGCGGCCATAGGGGTAGCAAAAATGCTCAATCGCAATCCCCAAATGTGCTTCTAACTCACGTTTACTATCAGCAATTTCAATCCACTGCGACTCACGATCAAGCGTGCCTAAATCGGCATGCACGCGGGTATGCGAGCCAATTGTGACTAACGGCGATTGGCTTAGCTCTTGCAATTGCTGCCAACTAACATAGGCTGGCTCGCCCACCAAGGCCGAAGGAATATAAGCAGTGATCGGCAAATTCAGGCTTTGGGCAATCGGAAAAGCCTGCTCGTACAAATCGCGATAGCCATCATCAAGCGTTATGACAACTGGATGTTCGGGCAAACTCAGCTCACCGCGTTGCGCCGCTAACACCTGATCCAAACTTACCACATGAAAATTATGGCTTTGCAGATATTCGAGTTGGCGTTTAAATTCGGCTGGTGCGACCGATAAACTTTCGCGCAAGCGATCAGCCGGATTGGGATTTACCGAAATGTAGTGGTAGGTCAACATGGTCACATGCAACGGTTGATAATCCCATGGTCGCAAGTCATAGCGCCATTCCAAGGCATGTTGTCCAACATTACCCATCTCAACTTGCCAGCCAAGCGGATTACTCGGCGTGTAGGTCAAAGTGCGGCGCTCAAACAATTGCACCAGCACTTCGCGCTCAACCCCATCAACTAACGTTTGGGTCCAAAAGGCTGGGCTAATGGGTCGACCAAAGACATACAACGCTTCGCGGGCTTGGGTTTGTACATACTCCCACAGCACGGCTGGCACAGTTTGGCCAGTCACTTGATCGCGATGGCTGCCGCTAGTTTCGGGGTAGCGCTCGGCCAAACTTGGGTCAGACCAAACTTGCAAGCCTTCGGCTTCGTGAGTTAGCCAATTGGTTACGGGCTGGCCACGCAAATCGGCTCCAGTTTGGCCATTCAAGGTCAAAAATTCAGCCCAATCACGGTAGCGCGGCGCACGATTGGCCGCCACTGCATCGCCCGCCACTGCTTGCTCCGAGCCGCAAATGCCATCTGTGCATTGCTCACGCCAAGCCGCATTGCCAATTTGCAAGCGCCCAGTCACCAACTCAACCACCAGCAAACCATTGGTAATGTACCACGGCGATTTGGCTGGAAGCTTGGGATCACTAATTTCCATGCGAGCTTTGGCATAGTAGCGCACCCAACGTAATTCACGCGGGCTTTCCGCATAGCGCTCTTGGGTTTGCCATAAGCGTTGCGGCCCCACAGCCATGATTGCTCATCGCTACGCTGACCATCGGTACTTTGCCAAAGCTGATCAAAGGCCCGATCTTCGGCTAAAATAATCCGTGCCGCTGTGCTTTGAGGCAGCAACAACGGCACAAGCACCAACAAACCTAACCAAACTCTTAGGGTTTTTGCCAATCTAAAGCCCATGCAACCTCTCGATCGATGTGGTCGCGCCAAAAGGCCCAAGCATGGCCTTGCGGATATTCAGCATAGTTGAGTTGCACTCCAGCCCCAACTAAAATATCGCGCAAGGTTCGATTGCCCTCAAGGAAATTGCACTCATCGCCAGTCACTGGCCCGCCAATGCATGTCTCATATGTGCCGACTACGGTCACAATCCGCGCATTGACTGGCGGCTGAATTGACATGAGCGTCAGCAGACGGCCATTTTGGCGTGAAACAAAGCCCGATTGATTGACCACACCGCCAAATACCTCAGGATATTGTAAGGCCAAATAGAGCGAAATCAAGCCACCATATGAATCGCCAACCACCACCCGTTGCTTGGGATCGTTAATCGTGCTGTATTTGCTGTCGATCATGCTCACCAATTCGGTGGCGAAAAATTCGCTATAGGCATCGTTGAGATCATAATCGCGTTGGCGGCCTTGCTCACGGCTGGGCTTGACGAAAATCGCAATCAACGGCGGCAAAATCTGATCAGCAATCGCATTATCTAAAATTGTCGGCGTAAAGGCATAGTTTTGGTAATCATCGCCATCTTGAAAATAAACGCTTGGATATTGCTTTGCTGGATCGTAATTGGCTGGCAGATAGACATGCAAACGATGGGTCGTTTTGCTGATGTCAGTGTAATAATCGCCCAAATCTTCAAGCGTGCCTTTTGGTACGTCGCTGCGCGAAATAATTTCGGTTGGCGTGAGATATTCGGGCATGCGCAACTCTGAATTCATGCCCATACTGCTTGGCACCAAGGTTGGATTACGCGGGTCATTCATCAAGCCGCCACCACCGCCAACCCCAAAGCGATAATCAATTCGCGCAGTTGAGCTGATCGTTTGCACTAAGCCCCACCAGTTGGTTGAGCCAAGCCGTTGCATCGAAGTTGTCTGAAACCAATTGGTCAGATCGCTGGATAATTCCATGCGTGGAGCATCTTTTTCGACCATAAACAAGGCTTGATCACCTTGGGTCAAGGGGCTGGTTGGAAACACCGCATTAAAATCGTTGATTAATTTGAGTTGCTCGGCTTGATCATTAGTTTTCGCCAATTGCTCACGCAACAGATTAAAACTAGTGATCGGCTGGCTTGGATCATAGCTGACCACCGCCCCACCGCAACTTGCCAAAAGCACACAAATCAACAATAAACTCATAAATCGCTGCATACATTTAATCCTTTGGTTGATTGGAAGATTGGATGAGTTGGCGAACTTTAGCCCAAGCCCAAGTGCGCCGACGTAATTCAGCCTGATCGATCGTCTGTTTTTGCCATTGCCAAACTGCCGCCAAGCTACGTTGCAGGCCCGCAAAAACCATTAATCGTCGATGCCAACGGTTGAAGCGCTGACTGTAGGCCAAGCCAAAAAATTGGGATCGGGCTTGTTGCAAAGCTAAAAACGAGCGTACCCGAAATTGGCTGGAGCTAGCCCCACCATGATGAATGACGGTTGCCTGTGGTTCTTGCCAAATCGCCCAGCCTGCTTGGCGAATGCGCCAGCATAGCTCAACTTCTTCGGCATATAGCCAAAAATCCTCATTCAAAAGCCCAACTTCGGCCAAGGTTTCAGCCCGCACCAACATTGCCGCCCCCAAGGGATGGTCAATTGCAAAGGCTTCGTTGCCGCCATCTTGCGGATAGCGCCCGTTGAGTGGGTGATTATAGAGCCGCCCAAAACCACGTCCACGCGGCGGATACAGATCAAACAGATTCATCAGCAAGGTTGGGAAGCGAAAGGCTGCCGCTTGAAATGAGCCATCAGGATAGAGCAAGCGTGGTGCAACCATGCCCACCCGCGAATGGTGTTCCAAGAAGGCGACGAGTGTTTCCAAGGCTCGGCTGGTGAGTTGGGCATCGGGGTTGAGCAACAGCAAATAGCGTGGTTGCCCAAGCAAGGCCTGGCGAATACCAAGATTATTGGCCTTAGCAAAGCCCAGATTAGCCCCAGCCTCGATCACATGGGCTTGAGGAAACTCGGTTTGAACCATGGCAACGCTGCCATCATGCGAAGCATTATCAACGACAATCGCTTGGGTTGGCAGGCTACTCAAGGCCAAGCTGGCCAAACATTCACGCAACAAATCGCGGGTATTGTAGGAAACAATAATGACTGGAATTGAATGCATGGCCTACTCCCGCCCAGCCCTGAGCAAGGCCAAAATGCCTGCCAAATCATCAGCCACCAAATCGATTGCTGGTTGCCACGCTTGAGCTTGTTGCATGCTATGTACGCCGCTGCCCACAAAGGCCGTGGCAATTCCAACTCGCTGCGCTCCTGCAATATCGGTATCCAACCGATCGCCGACCATCAAGGTTTGTTCGGCAGTTACTCCAAACAACTGCAAAGCCGCTTCGAACATGGCTGGTTCAGGCTTGCCAATCACTTCGGGGGGGCAATCGCTAGCGGCTGCCAAGGCTGCTACAATCGAGCCAGCCCCAGGAATTAAGCCTTCAGGTGCGGGAAACGTGCGGTCGCTGTTGGTGGCAATAAAAGCTGCGCCAGCGCGTAACGCCAAGGTTGCAGTTTTCAAGCGGGCATAAGTCAGGTTAAAATCAACCCCAACCACCACCGCCGCTACATCGGTTTCGGCTGATACAAAATAGCCATCAGCAAATAACGACGACTGAATCCCATCCATGCCAATCGCCAGCACGCGTGTGCCTTGCGGGTAGCGCGTGCGCAACAGCGTGGCCGTGGCAGTTGATGAGGTAATCACATGCTCAGTCGCAATCGCAACCCCTAAATCTTGCAGATGACGGGCGAAGGTGGCAGGCAATTGCGATGAATTATTGGTCAAACAGGCATAGCCTAAGCCTAAGCGATCAAGCACAGTGGTTAACTCCGCCGCACCTGGTAAAATCTCCCCGCCGCGATGCAGCACCCCATCCATATCGAGCAAAACCAGCTTGAGCTGCTTGAGATTGAGCATGCCGAAAAATCCCCATAAAAAAACAACTTCTCCCGATTGTACCACTGCCACGGATTGCCAACACGTTCATACTGCGATCTAAAGATTATGAAATATGACATGGAACCAATGTGATCGGAACGGTGTAGAACCTAGTGAAGCCACTCAATCAGGAGCTGCCGTGGAGCAAGCGCCGCAAGCTAATCTCGCCCAAGCATGGGCAACCCAAATTCTCGCCCATCAAACGGCGATCTTTCGCTTGGCCTATCTTATGGTGGGCGATGCGATGATTGCTGAAGATTTAGCGCAGGAAACGCTTATGCGAGCACTCCGCATGCAGCATCAATTTGATCAAGCGCGACCTTTAAAGCCATGGCTGTTGCAAATTACCGCCAATTTGGCCCGCAATTATCGGCGTTCGCTGCGCCGCTATCTGCGAGCGTTGCAACGGTTCGCCACCCAGCAGCCAGAATTCAGCGAATTCAGCGAAACCAGCGGCCCAGCCTGGGAAGCAACCCAACTTTGGCAGGCGATCAGTCGGCTAGCCCAACGTGAACAAGAGGTGATTTACTTACGCTATTTTTTGGAATTAAGCGAGCAAGAAACCGCCCAAGCGCTTGGGATTGCCCAAGGCACAGTCAAATCGCGCTTACACCGAGCTTTAGTGCGGCTACGCGGCGTTGTTGATGGTGAATTTCCTGAGTTGCGGACGGAGCGTTGCGCATGAACCAACCACCAGAGCCATATCCAGCAGAAACCTTGCGCGAACAAGCTCAGGCCTTTCCCTATCCGCCAACACCCAATTTACAAATTAAGCAGATACGGCGAGCGGTTTGGCCCAAACGGTTAGGTTGGGCAGCAGCCCTAGGCATTATGTTAAGTCTCAGTATTCCGGCGGTGCGGGCACAAGTTGGGCGTTGGCTGCAAGTTGGCACAATTTTGATTGGCGTAGATTCGCCAACCACCAACGTGCCCTTGCCAACCCCAGCCCGAACCGCCAGCCCGCCAATCAAGCCAAGCACATTACCAAGCAGCCCATTGCTCGGCCCGCCCGATCAGATGTTGCAATTGGAGCCATATCCGCATGTTCAGCGCTTAATTTGGTTCAGCCAAGGCCAAACGATCACGCTTGATCTGCTGGATTCACAGGCATGGGCCAGCAAAACGATTGCCTCGCTCGCTAACGTTAGCCATACCCAAGTCCATGAGCAGGCAGCGATTTGGCTGCAAGGCCAACGCGAATTGATCTTTTTCGATCCGAGCACAGCTCAGATCTACAAAACCAGTAACTTGAGCAACACTGCTAGCCTGATTTGGGCCGATCACAATCGTACTTATCGCCTCGAAAGCACTAGCGACTTAGCCACAATGCGCGATTTAGCCGAATCGTTTAGCCAAGGAGAATAATTATGCGTCGTTTATTGATGTTCGTATGTCTCGTCGGGTTGCAATTTGGATTAATCAGCATCAGCAAGGCTGGCGGTTGGGCCACCACCCCAATCACCAAATTGCCAGATACGATTGTGGCAGGCCAGCCTTTTCAACTCGAATTTAGCGTGTTACAACATGGCAATAAACCAACCAATGGCATCGGCGACCAGCCGATTCAGCCCTTGCTGACCGCAGAGCATGCAACGAGCAAAGAGTTTCAGCAAGTTTGGGGTCAACAAGTTGGCGATGTTGGTCATTTCCAAGCTACATTGCAATTACCAAGCGCAGGAGAATGGGAGATTTCAATCAAACCAATGCCGTTTGGCACAATTGAGGGCGAAGTTTATCGCATCACCGTTCAACCTATTCCGCCATCTACAAATAATTGGTGGTATATGGGGGTTGCCGCAGGTGGCCTGAGCGTTGCGTTTGGCATGGGTTTATTGATCAAACGGATTAATCGCTAAGTAGAAAAGTTTGAGGCTGGTGCTTGGCCAACCTCACATTCGCTCCCCGCGCTGCCTGAGTTTCAGGCAGCGCATCCGGTTTTAGTTAAAGTTAGGCCTCAGCTGCTGCCAACGCTGGATACAATGGTTGCAACGCTGGGTAAATTGCGCGATAAGTTGCATATAATTCGGCATAGCGTGCTTGATCAGCACTTGGCTCAGTGGGATCACTCAAGCGCACAGTCGCCGCAACCGCTTGATCAACATCACGATACCAACCAGCCCCAACCGCTGCCAGCAATGCCGCGCCGTAGGCCGCACCCTCGGTTGTGCTCACACCAACCAATGGTGCTCCCAAGACATCGGCCAAAATTTGCCGCCATAAATGATTGCGTGTGCCACCACCTGAAGCTCGAATTGCGCCAATGGTACCGATTCCAGCTTGGGTCATCAATTCAAGGCTATCACGTAAACCAAAGGCCACGCCTTCGAGCACCGAGCGGGTAAGATGGGCCTGCGTATGCCGCACAGTCAGGCCAATAAAACCGCCACGAGCCAAGGGATCAGGGTGCGGCGTGCGTTCGCCAGTCAGATAAGGTGCAAAAAATAAGCCAGCACTGCCAACCGCCACATTCTCGGCAGGCTCCAGCAATTGGTCGTAGCTCAGTTGTGGGGCAAAGGTATCGTGATACCAGCGCAAACTACCCGCCGCACTCAACATCACGCCCATCAAATGCCAACGCCCAGGCACAGCATGACAAAAAGCATGCAAGCGGCCTTGTGGCTCGATGATTGGGCTAGCCGTCGCCCCAAAAACCACGCCCGATGTGCCAAGGCTCAGGGCAATGCTACCAGCCTCAACCACACCTGTGCCAACCGCATTGGCCGCTTGATCACCGCCACCGCCAACCACCGAAATGCCCGCTACCAAGCCCAAAGCCGCTGCGGCTTCAGCATGCAATTGGCCTGTGATCGCTGGACCTTCAAATAATTGTGGTAGCCATGCCAGATCGATCTCAAGTGCTTGAGCCACTTCCGCCGACCATTGACGGCTGCGTACATCCAACAACAGCGTGCCAGCGCTATCGGAAACATCGCTGGCAAATTCGCCAGTCAGACAATAGCGCACATAATCTTTGGGCAGCAGAATATGGGCAATTTGGGCATAAATTTCTGGCTCGTGCTGTTGAACCCACAAAATTTTCGGCGCAGTAAAGCCGGTTAATGCCCGATTACCCGTTAATTCGATCAGGCGTTGTTCACCAAGGCGGGCGGTAATTTGCTGGCATTGCTCAGCAGTCCGCTGATCGTTCCAAAGCAAGGCTGGGCGCAACACGTCACCCGCTTGATCAAGCAAAACTAAGCCATGCATCTGACCAGCCAAGCCAATTGCCACAATCTCGGTGGCGGCCACGCCAGCGTTTGCCAACACTTCCTGAGTGCTTTCGCGGCAAGCCTGCCACCATAAATGCGGCGATTGCTCGCTCCACAATGGGTATGGCGTAGCATAATCGTAGCTCGCCTGACCAATCGCCACCACCGTTCCTTGCTGATCGATCAACAGTGCCTTGGTCGCCGTCGTCGAAATATCATAACCAAGTACATATGCCATGATGGTGCTCCAATAAAATAAACCACAAAGAAACCAACCGAGGCAACTTTGTGGCCTTCGTGTTCTTCGTGGTTAAAAGCTTAACGAACACCCATCAATAATTCAAATGTCAATTGATCGAGCTTTTCGTAGCCCAAACCGCGCGCACCCAGCGCCGCCCGATCAAATTCATAGGCCTTGAGTGCGGCAACTCGTTCTGCTGAATAGCTGCCAGCCAAGGCGGCCACCGCTGGCTCAACTGTTTTCAATTCGGCCAACAAGCCTTGAATTTCAGTATCAGCGTTGAAACGACGGGCTTTTTCAGCCAAGATCAAATAGCTACGAATACAGCCACGGGCAAAATCTTTGACCCCTTGCAAATCTTCTGAGCGGTAGGCATGAGCATCGAAGTGGCGCGGGCCATCATAGCCAACATCTTCGAGCAGTTTGACCAAGAAGAAATTTTGCTTGTAGTTATGCGCTGCAAAGCGAAAATCTTGATCATAGCGACCACTGGCTTGGTCGTTGAGGTCGATGTGGAAGAGTTTGCCAGCATCAAGCGCCTGGGCCACCGCATGGGCAAAATTCAAGCCCGCCATGGTTTCGTGGGCTACTTCGGGGTTAACCCCAACCATGGCTGAGTGATCGAGGGTTTCGATAAAGCCGAGCATGGCTCCGGTGGTGGGCAAAAAGATGTCGCCGCGTGGTTCGTTGGGCTTCGCTTCCAAGGCAAAACGATAATTATAGCCCTGCGCCAAGCTATATTCACACAAAAAGTTGAGTGCCTCGCGGAACCACTTCAAGCCTTCCAGCGGATTTTTGGCGGCATCGCTCTCGCTGCCTTCGCGACCACCCCAAAATACATAGGTCGTGGCCCCAAATTCAGCGCCCAAATCCATCGAGGCCATGGTTTTTTGCAGCGCATAGGCGCGTACCGCCGGATCATTGCTGGTAAACGCACCATCTTTAAAAGCTGGATGACTGAATAAATTGGTGGTTGCCATTGGCACAACGAGACCGGTTTCAGCTAAAGCCGCTCGAAAGGCTTTGATAATTGAGTCGCGTTCGCTGGGGGTTGCATCAATTGGAATCAAATCGTTATCGTGAAAGTTTACGCCCCAAGCACCAACCTCTGCCAGCAAATGCACAATCTCAGGGGGAGTCAGCGGCTTACGAACTGGCTCACCAAAAGGATCACGGCCAACATTGCCGACCGTCCAAAGGCCAAAAGTAAATTTGTGGGCAGGCTGTGCGTCGTACATCGATGGTACCTCCTTGTACTACGGAGTTGATCGTTCACTGATCATATTTTCTGTAAGCGCTTGCAGAAAATTTACCTAAATTTTCACGTTTTTAGAGCAAATTTGGCACAAAACGACTGATTGAGGTTATAATTAAGGGCAAAAATTGTGTAAACGCTTACAAAGCATAATCTAGATCAAGCATCGTGGTTTGTCAAGCGAAGATAACCCGCTCTAGCTCCATCCAGCATGCTCATGGTGATCACTGAGCATGCCCTTTTCGCCGAAAGACTATGCTACCAAATGTGGGGATTGACAGGTTTATTATACTAATTCGAGGGTGTGTAGGCAGACATCAATAGGGTATTTATGGAGATTAACCTCAATCCTCCTTATAGCCCAACCACGCAGCAATCGTATAATCAACCATTTGCTGAGCTACAAACCTGAATAATTTTCGCTGTGTGGGTTGCCACGCAATGGGCTAGTATGAGCCAGATAGGAAGTTACGGAATGGATCGAATGTACAAGGTTATGATGGTCGTTCTGTTAGTCTTTGGTGGCTCTCTCCCCTATCGTTCTCTTGAAACGCCTCAATCAGATATTACAACAACGGCGCAACCAAACTCCGACCGAAAAAAACCGGCTGATGCCAATGTATTACCACTTGTTACGTGGGATGCAATCGATGTGGCCGTTGTAGAGGGAGACGATGTATGGTTGGCCTTACGTACTGATAGACCTATCCAAACAACGAGCGGAATTAAAGTCGATATTCAGTTATATACCGCACAAAATCCAGTTAATCCTGCACAAATTAATGTTGATTTTGATAGTGAAATTATACTACCGCAGACGAATCAATCGCATGCATATGCAATCACGGGGTATATCACAGGAACGGATGTTCTCTATATCAAATTACACACGATTCCCGACCTACTAGCGGAAAGAAATGAAGTGTTTTATGTTGATGTTATCGTTTCCAATGGAACAATAGAACCACGCGGTAATCGCGCAACAGTAACTATTGTAACCAAAAAGCAGTTCTACTCCGCTTTTGCTCATTTACAAAGCTGCCAAGATGTTGGAGAACCAGCCAACAATAACCCTGCAAGAAGCGGACATCTCGCACCATCGGGCGGAGTTTGCGCCAATGATTTTATTGGCGAAAGAGAGCGATCTTTAGATTACTATCAGATCAGCCAATCACAAGGGGGGAGTCTTCAGCTACGACTCAAAAATACCACAAGCCAGTGGGGTGGTATCGGGCACCATGATCTTGATCTGTATCTCTATAAATTTAATCCGCGGACTGGTTTGTATGATGAGGTTGGTCGCTCAGTCAATCCTAATCAAGCTGATGATAGCATCACATTTTCGATTACTGCCAACACGATAACGAATGATGGGCTATACCTTGTTGGCGTTTATTGGGCTATTTCAACAAGTACAAGCTCCCCTAGTTATGAATTAACTGCAATACTGCGCTAGTTTACCTCGGAACAAGCAGCACGAAGGATGATGTCTATGCGACCGATTAAGGTTGATCGGGATTGGGTCTTTTATTGCTTGATGATTCGGACATGGACACATTCATTCCCGCAACTCAATCGCTCACTGTATCTTGATGATCGCGTGAATCAAGCGCTGTTTATTCGCCATTATCTTCAACCAGAATTTGATCCTGCCACGAATCCGGCGGATGTCCGCGCCCAATATTGGATGAAAGAATCACTGCGCTACTGTCTCAATACCTATGATGCCCGTATGGATTATGACTTTCTTCAGGTCTGGGAACAACTGATTGAATTTAGCCGCTATCCCACCGATCGCTATGGCTTTCTGCTCCATGCATGGCAGCTGTTATTTCCTGACGAGCCGTGGGCGATGGATGCACTCACCATGAGTTGGTATGTTGAGTAGCAGCTTGGGTGATCTTGATTCCATAGGGTAAGCCTGGCTTAAATCCAGCCCAAGCTGCGCACGATCGCTAGAATAATCCCTGCCCCAATCAACAGTTTCCAGCTATGGCCAATCAGCTGTGCATACCATGGCACATGATACCCAACCTGTGCCAGCCGTTCGACTAGTTGCTTCGTGGTCGGTTCGGTCAGGGTGCTGGCATCCGGAAATACTAGCGTTGGCACGCTCGCGTTGCCATGGTTGATCTGCTGCACAACCGCTGCGGCTGCGGGATCATCGTGAATATTGAGATAGACATAGGGTATGTTCGCTCGATTGAGCAGCCCGCGCACTGGCGGAACCGCAGGGCAACTCGCATGACCATAGAGGCGAATGGGTTCGACGCTGGCAGGCTCAGTTGGTTGCATAGAATTGGTCTCCATCAAGGACGATTGTTGATTAAATCGTGATCACATCATTTGTTTAGAAGAGCGTTTTTGGCTGAGCATTTTTGCAGAGCTGATCACTGCTAACGCCGTGCAAAGCCAGTTGACTCACGAATCACCAAATCGGGAGTTAGCTGAGGCAATGGCCATGGCCGTTGATCGATTAAATTAAGCGTTGCTTTGGCGGCACTCATGCCCATTTCGAAGGTTGGTTGGCGAACAGTAGTTAATGGAGGAGTGGTATAGGCTGAGCTTGGCAAATCATCAAAGCCAATCAGCGAAACATCCTCAGGTACACGAATTCCGCGCCGATAGAGCGCTAAGCGAGCACCATAGGCCATTTGGTCATTGGCTGCAAAGAGGGCAGTAAATGGGTTCGCCCGCATTAATAAGGTTTCGACGGCCAGCAAGCCCGATTGTTCTTGAAACGTTCCCTCAACAATCAGGTCGGAATTAATTGGCAAGTTGGCATCGCGCAGGGCTTGTTCATAGCCTGCCTGGCGATCAAGCGTATCTTGATGGCTGCGAATCCCAGTAATATGGGCAATGCGTTGATGGCCCATTTCAATTAAATATTGGGTTGCGCGATAGGCTCCTTGGAAATTATCAACCAAAACACAATATTCTTCCAAACTTGGCACACTTCGCCCAATAATGATCAAGGGAAATTCTTGGGCTGCGGCCAACATTTCAGCATCGGGCATTAAACCACCTAAAATAATTAATGCCTCAGGTTGGCGTGAGCGCAGAATGTTTAATGCGTTATATTCCTCAGCTTGTTGCCAGTTGCCATCGGCAAAAATCGGGTGATAGCGACTGCCACGAAATCCATATTCGATGCCGCGCAGTAACTCGCCATAAAACGGGCTACCAATATCTTGGGTCAGCACACCAATAATTGTGGATGTGCCACGGGCCAAGCCTTGGGCAATCAGATTTGGACGATAATCCAATTGTTGAATCGCAATCGTTACAGCTTGGCGTTTGGCCTCGGCTACAGGCGTGGTGCTGTTCAAGACCCGCGAGACAGTACTGGGTGATACCCCAGCTTTACGTGCAATATCATGGATGGTGATCCGTTTACTTCCAGTCATAATGCTTAACCAAACTAGCGCTTCCAAGCTATCAATCGTTTCATAATGAGCATCAACAATACCATATTCCCGTTTGAATGCAAAGCATGGGCTTATTCCGCTTGTGGCACAAACGGATGGTTGGCTTTGGTTTAATCGCTAATTGACGCTTATATTGCGGTCGGCACGCTGCTGCTCGTGCCCCAAAATTTGCCCTATTATGACTATGATTTGAAAATTATTTTCATAAAATGTATATATTTTGAAATAAATTTTCATAATACTTTATAAAATGAATGGAATAGCCAAATTTATCGATCAAATCCTTGACTTTTTATTAAAATTATGCTAATTTTCTGAAAGCGATTTCAAAAACCTCACCTCTTTATCACCAACCATCATGATCCGTATTTAGCTGGCCCTTTTACCAACGACAAAACCAGATTCAGGATGTTCTGAATAAAAAGGAGACCAATGATGGACTCAGCAACGCTCTCTCGGCATCGTATATTTCGAACGATCACGCTGCTCATCCTCACAAGTTTTATCCTCGGTCTTTTTGCATTTACAATTCAACCAACGGCTGCTCAAACTACTCCAACGGCTTCGGATAAGGCCTATGGTTGGTTGCAAGCGCAGCAATTGCCAAATGGTTTGGTCGATAGCTTCGAGCAAGGTGGAGCTGCCGACGATTTGTGTGTGGTGTACGACCAAGCGGTCGCAGCGATCGCCTTTGTAGTGAAAGCCGATTACGATCGCGCTCGGGCCGTTTTGACCGCTTTGCGTGGCTTGCAATCGGATGATGGCAGTTGGCACAACATTTATGCCTGTAGCAATCCCAACCAAGTCATGGAATGGCATCGCGATGTCGGGCCAGCGGTGTGGGTGGCCTTGGCGGTGGCGAGTTATGAAACCGCAACCGGCGATCTGGTAACCTATCGCGAGATGGCGTTGCAAGCAGTGAACTTTGGCTTTGGCTTTCAACAGGATGATGGTGGGGTGAATGGTGGCTTTGAGGCGACGCAACAAGGCTATCGGTTCCACAGTTGGGGATCGACCGAGCATGCAATCGACCTGTATGCGGCAGCCCGCTATTTTTATGGCGATCAACCGCGCACCGGACAGGTGAAGCAATTTCTCGAAACAGTCGTGTGGGATGCAGTCGATGGTCGCTGGCTGGGTGGCCGCGCCGATCAGCGTGATCCATTGGATGTCAACACCTGGGGCGTGGCCGCACTGGGCGATGACTATGCGGTAGCCTTGGACTATGCATTGGGCACGCATCGGGTGACCTTGGGCGGGATCGATGCGGTAGATTTCAACAGCGACCGCAACGATATTTGGTTTGAGGGCACGGGCCAATTGATTGTAGCCTTGCAGTCCGTGGGCCGCACCAGCGACGCGCAGTATTTTCTGCAACAGATGACGAAAGGCCAAACGGCGAATGGTGGTATTCCCTATTCGTTGCAAGGCACGAACAACGGCTATTGGACGATGAGTACGGCGAATGCGGTGTCGAGTGCCGCCTGGTTGATTTTTGCTGATGCCGCGTTCAACCCGCTCGGTTTAGGCACAGCCACGATCACGAGTGTTGCGCCAACGCCTGATCCAGTGGTGGTGGAGCCGCCCGTCAGTGCCTCAGATAAGGCCTATGGCTGGTTGCGCTCACAGCAATTGCCAAATGGCTTAGTTGATAGCTTCGAGCAAGGTGGGGCTGCCGATGATTTGTGTGTGGTGTACGACCAAGCGGTGGCGGCGATCGCCTTTGTGGTCAAAGCCGATTACGATCGTGCTCGGGCCGTATTGACGGCCTTGCGTGGTTCGCAATGGGGCGATGGCAGTTGGCACAATATCTATGCTTGTAGTAATCCCAACCAAGTCATGGAATGGCATCGCGATGTCGGGCCAGCGGTATGGGTTGCCTTGGCGGTGGCAAGTTATGAAGCTGCAACTGGCGATCTGGTGACCTATCGCGAGATGGCGTTGCGAGCAGTGAACTTTGGCTTTGGTTTTCAGCAGGATGATGGTGGGGTGAATGGGGGGTTTGAGGCGACCCAACAAGGCTATCGGTCCCACAGTTGGGGATCGACTGAGCATGCAATTGACCTGTATGCGGCAGCCCGCTATTTTTATGGCGATCAACCGCGCACTGGACAGGTAAAGCAATTTCTCGAAACAGTCGTGTGGGAAGCCGCCAAAGGCCGCTGGCTGGGTGGCCGCGCGGATCAGCGTGACCCATTGGATGTCAACACCTGGGGCGTGGCCGCACTGGGCGACGAGTATATCATGGCCTTGGAGTATGCCTTGGGCACGCATCGGGTGACCTTGGATGGTATCGATGCGGTGGATTTCAACAGTGATCGCAATGATATTTGGTTTGAGGGCACGGGCCAATTGATTGTAGCCTTGCAGGCGGTGGGCCGCACCAGCGATGCGCAGTATTTTCTGCACCAAATGGCAAAAGGTCAAAAGGCCAATGGTGGCATCCCCTATTCGTTGCAAGGCACGAACAACGGCTATTGGACGATGAGCACGGCGAATGCGGTGTCGAGTGCCGCTTGGTTGATTTTTGCCGATGCTGCCTTCAACCCGCTTGGCTTAGGCACAGCCACGATCACGAGTGTTGCGCCAACGCCTGATCCGGTGGTGGTGGAGCCGCCCGTAAGTGCCTCAGATAAGGCTTATAGTTGGTTGCGCTCACAGCAGTTGGCGAATGGCTTAGTTGATAGCTTCGAGCAAGGTGGAGCTGCCGACGATTTGTGTGTGGTGTACGACCAAGCGGTCGCAGCGATCGCCTTTGTGGTGAAAGCCGATTATGATCGCGCTCGGGCCGTATTGACCGCCTTACGTGGTTCGCAATGGGGCGATGGCAGTTGGCACAATATCTATGCTTGTAGCAATCCCAACCAAGTCATGGAATGGCATCGCGATGTCGGGCCAGCGGTGTGGGTTGCCTTGGCGGTGGCGAGTTATGAAGCCGCAACCGGCGATCTGGTGACCTATCGCGAGATGGCGTTGCGAGCAGTGAACTTTGGCTTTGGCTTTCAGCAGGATGATGGTGGGGTGAATGGTGGGTTTGAGGCGACCCAACAAGGCTATCGGTTCCACAGCTGGGGATCGACTGAGCATGCAATCGACCTGTATGCGGCAGCCCGCTATTTTTATGGCGATCAACCGCGCACCGGACAGGTAAAGCAGTTTCTTGAAACGGTGGTGTGGGAGGCTGCCAAAGGTCGCTGGCTGGGTGGCCGCGATGATCAGCGCGACCCGTTGGATGTGAACACCTGGGGCGTGGCCGCGCTGGGCGACGAGTATATCATGGCCTTGGAGTATGCATTGGGCACGCATCGGGTGACCTTGGGCGGGATCGATGCGGTGGATTTCAACAGCGACCGCAATGATATCTGGTTTGAGGGCACGGGCCAATTGATTGTAGCCTTGCAGGCGGTGGGCCGCACCAGCGACGCGCAGTATTTTCTGCAACAGCTGGTGAAGGGGCAAAAGGCCAATGGGGGCATACCCTATTCGTTGCAAGGAACAAACAACGGCTATTGGACGATGAGCACGGCGAATGCGGTATCGAGTGCCGCCTGGTTGATTTTTGCCGATGCCGCCTTCAATCCACTTGGCTTGGTTGGTGATGATCAAGCACCCACTGCGCCTACTAATCTAACAGCTTCGTTAATCACAGCGACAACGGCACAGCTTGCATGGAACGCAGCGAATGACAATATTGGGGTTGAAGGCTATGCAGTGTATCTCAATAATACTGCTACTCCCGCAACCGAATGTCGAGCCGTTCGTACAACTCAATGCACGTTGACCAGCCTGAATCCCCTAACTACCCACAGCATTAGGGTCAAAGCCTTTGATGCGGCAGGCAATGTTTCGCTTGCAAGTAATGCGATTAATATAACTACACCTGATATTGATCGGATTGCCCCGACGGCCCCGACCAATCTTAATGCTACCAATGTAACTGCTGCGAGTATCCTGCTTAGTTGGACGGCTTCGAGTGATAATATCGGCGTAGTTGGCTACAATGCCTATCTTGGCACGAACCCAATTGCAGTTGCCAGCTGCAATGGCGTAATCACAACTGTATGTAACCTGACCGGACTTACACCCAATACTGAATATAGCATTACGGTCAAAGCCTTTGATGCTGTGGGCAATGCTTCGCTTGCTAGTGCTAGCATCCTTGTGACAACCTTAGCTGATACGCAAGCGCCAACGCCACCGTTAAATCTTCAGGTTCTCGCTAAAACCACCACGACGGTTGATATAAGTTGGGCGGCTTCAAGCGATAATGTTGGTGTGGTTGGCTACAATGCCTATCTTGGCACGAACCCAATTGCGGTAGCCAGTTGCAATGCTATAACAACAACCATGTGTAGCCTGACTGGACTTACGCCTAATACCCAATACAGCATCACCCTGAAAGCATTTGATGCGGCAGGCAATGTTTCTGCTGCCAGCAATGCCTTGGTTGTTCGTACCAACCCATTACCAACATTTGGCAATCCTTGGTATCTGCTTGATGGCGCTACACAAACCATGCCGAGCCAACTCAGCACAACCAGTGGCAATGCAGCCGCCAGCGATTCGATTCCGGCGGCGAGTGTAACTAACATCGATGGCCAGGCGACGCAAACCATCAGCTATGAGGTCGAAAATCTCACGGCTAGCTACGATAGCAGCAAAACCACCGAGTTTGAGCTGTTTATTGATGCAGGCACGGCGGTTGGCAATGGTACGCAAGCACGCATTGCCTACGATTTTACTAGCGATGGCACGTGGGATCGGATCGAAACCTACAACTATTTTGCAACTGATCCGGTGAATAGTTGGGAACGCTATAACCATACGCGTGGATTACGCTCGGTAACAGGCAGCTTTGCTAATTTGACCAATGGCAAGGTCAAACTTGAACTTTGGAATACAATCGGCAATAACCCATCGTTGATTCGCACGAGTGCCAGTAGCGCCGATGGTCAGCAATCAACTTTGGTTTTGCCATTCTTGACAACAAGTGTTGATAGCGAGGCTCCCACTGCGCCAACCAATCTTCTGCGCGGCGTGACGACTGCTAACTCAGCAGCCTTTACTTGGCAAGCCGCAAGCGATAATGTTGGGGTCGTCGGTTATTCCGCCTACCTCAATGGTAGTCAGGTTGCCGTGGCCAATTGTCAGATGGTCACAGGCCTCGGCTGTACTATCACTGGCTTGAGTGCCAATACTAGTTATAGCTTGGTGGTCACGGCCTTTGATGCTGCTGGCAATCAATCAGAGGCTAGCACAAGCATCACGTTTACTACTGCCGAATTGGATTCGATTCAGCCAACAGCGCCAACAAATGTTGCAATTGCCAACATAGGCGCTACCACGGCTACGGTTAGCTGGAATGCAGCGACTGATAATCTGGGGGTTGTTGGTTATTCAGTCTATCTGAATGGGGCAGATCAAGCGGCCAGCGGGTGTAACCTTGTTGATGCGCTGAGTTGTAACCTCACTGGCTTGAATGCCGATACTAGCTATACATTGGTCGTCACAGCCTTTGATGCTGCTGGCAATCAATCAGAGCCTAGCGCAACTGTTACATTCACTACTCAGGCTAATTCATTTCGTGCGCAGTTGTATCTGCTTGATGGTGCTAGCCAAACCGCTGACGGAATGTTGAGTGTGACTCCAGGCAATGCGGCAGATAGTGATTCGCTCGCGAGTGCCCAAAATGGAAACTGGGATGGGCTGCCAACCAATGCTATCACCTATCAAATTAATGATCTGACGGCAACCTATGATCCTGCCAAAACCACTCAATTTAATCTCTACCTTGATGCAGGCATCGGCGTAGGCAACGCCAGCCAAGTGCGAATTTCCTACGATTTTACCGGCGATGGCACATGGGATCGGATCGAAACCTACAACTACTTCGCAACTGATCCGGTGACTGGCTGGGAACTATACAATCATACGCGTGGGTTGCGCTCAGCAACTGGGAGTTTTGCCAATCTGACCAATGGTAAGCTGAAAGTCGAGCTGTGGAACGCAATTGGCAATGGTGCATCACTTGTGCGGACGAGTGCTACTACGGCTGATGGTCAGCAATCGATGCTAACACTGCCATTTAGTGAATAACGCTCATAGCTGAGTATGCTCTAGAAGCCTTTAAATCTGGCGGATTGTTTTTTACGGGGTAGGTGGAAAATTCTCACCTACTCCGTTACTTTAGGACTGCGTTAACCCTCTTTTTGGTGGAGCACCAGATGGCTGATCGAGTATTTGTGGCGATGCAAATGGCTTTTAGATTTGAACTAAGCATGGATAGCAGTTAGCCAATCAGTAATGCAACTGGGCTAAGACCCTATGCGGAATAATGATCGAGCATTTGTGATAGATATTGTCGAAACTCTTCAACATAGGCTTGCGGTTCGATAACTTTGAGCTGAGTGCCGAAACTTGCTAAAAATTGAAATCCCCGCCGATCGTAAGGAACATCCATGGTTGCTAATAAAAATGCCGAACCATGGTCTTCAAGTTTGCTTCGCCCATAGCGTTCGATAATTTGATCTTTGATGCTCGGCGCTATCCATGCCTTAATTGTGATAAATTGTGGGAGATAACTCGCTTCATAGCCCTGCTCTGGCCAATCATCGCGAGGCTGAAACACCCGTGCTCCCAGCACAATCTGATCGATCCGCGCTAATTTGAAACTGCGGTATGCCTGGCGATCTAAACAAAAGCCCCGCAAATACCAACTCGATTCGCTAAAATGGAGCGCGTAGGCCTCGACCATGCGCTGGGTTATAGCCCCGTCTTTATCAATATAATCAAACGAGACCAGTCTTTGCTTTAAAATCGATTCTTGACATATCTTTAAGGTTTCAAGCAGCTCAGACCGACCTTCCCAAGTATAAAACGACAGGTGAATCGTTCGATTGAGCGCTAATTGCCCAACCATTGCCTCGATTTTTTTAATCGTTCTTGCAACTTCTTCAGTCAGGAAGATTTGTTCCAAGCCGCCAAGTGCAGTCAATATATTATGCAAATCAGCGCTAGTTAAGAGCCGTTTATCAACTTTGTATTCTTCCATGATGCCATAGCCGCCTTTGACCCCCTGAACCGCGTAGATTGGGATATTTGCTAAACTCAAGGTTTCCATATCGCGCAGAATAGTTCTTTTGGAAACATCGAAGAGCCGTGAAAATTCCTTTGCTGAAACAAGCTCTTTTTTTAGCAAGATCATGATAATTGAAATCAGGCGCTCCACTTTGTCCATCATTACCCTCTTTTGCTCCACGATTTCATAACGATGACATCAACCTGTCACCTTTTACTGATTATACTCCCGATATCAGGCATAGCAGGGTTTGATTTCTGCCAACCATACCAAACGAATGACAAGACATCAGCTGTGCCGATTTTTCTTAGGAACAAAAGCTAAGGAGCAAATGTAATGGTTAATCCAACCGATTTTCCCAAGCCAACCCTCATTTCCGTCAACGGTGTTGAACTCGAAGTGTTTGAAGCAGGCCAACGCCAAGGCGGAAAACCGATTGTTCTGTGTCATGGTTGGCCCGAACATGCCTTTTCCTGGCGCTATCAAATGACCGCGCTTGCCACAGCAGGCTACCATGTTATCGTGCCAAACCAACGCGGTTATGGCAACTCATCACGCCCGACCGCTGTAACCGCCTACGATATTGAACATTTGTCAGGCGATCTGATCGCCCTGCTCGATCATTATGGATATGCCGATGCTACCTTTGTTGGCCATGATTGGGGAGCAATGGTGGTTTGGGGCTTGACCTTGTTGCATCCCACACGAGTCAATCAGCTGATTAACCTGAGCGTGCCCTACATTGAACGTGGAGAAAAACCGTGGATCGAGTTCATGGAAGCGATGATTGGTAGCGATTCCTATTTTGTTCACTTCAATCGCCAACCAGGTGTTGCCGATGCGATCTTCGAAGCCAATCGGTTTCAATTTCTGCGCAACCTGTATCGAAAGAACATTCCACCGACTGAGCCACAACCAGGTATGCCATTGATCAATCTTGCCAGAGCCGAAAAACCACTCGGCGAACCAATTATGAGCGAGAGCGAGCTAGCCGTTTTTGTCTCAGCATTCGAATCGTCTGGCTTTACGGGTGGCCTCAATTGGTATCGAAATCTTGACCGCAACTGGCACTTGTTGGCAGCAGTCAACCCAATTATCCATCAGCCGACCCTCATGATTTACGGCGACCGTGATTCAGTTCAAAAATCTGCCACGTTGGCAACGTTCGTGCCCAATGTAGAAGTAGTCAATCTGGATTGTGGTCATTGGATTCAGCAAGAAAAGCCAGCAGAAACAAACCAAGCAATGTTAAGCTGGCTGGAAAAACAGGAGCGCAGGCTAGAGCGGGAACGTTAGCGAACGCCGCATTTAAAAACCCCCTTGCTCTAGCCAAGCAAGGGGGCAAAGACAGGTAAATCAAGCCAGATTATTGCGTTTGAATCAGCACTCCTGTTAAACCATTCATGGCCGCCCCAATCGTCAGATTAAAGGTATGACTATCGTTCACTGCTTGCAGCATTGTCCCTTCGGCATTTTCGTAGATGCTGCTCACCGTGTAGCCTTGGCTAGCAAGCTCAGTTTTATAGAAAGCGACGACATCGGCGATGGGCATACTTGTGCTATAGCTCATCAGGCTCTCGTCCATCAGCAAATTTTGGGCATCCTCCAGTTTTGGCAAGCTACCCATCAACGTATCGGCCACTTGGGTGCAGCTTGCAGGCACAGCAAAAGGGCCAATTTGATTAATTTGATCAAGTTCGATCGTGGTTTCAGTGATCATGCTGTTGCCTTCAGACGAGAGATCCATACTCGAACTTGATTTGATCAAAATACCTTCAGGCGTAATCCAAAAATCGCCTTTGATGATCATGCCAGCTGCATCGCTCTCAACCTGGTAGTGGGCTGCCGTCATGCCGTTGATGCTCTCAGCCTCGGCAACTAACGTTGGCTCGAACGAAGCCGCCAAGGCGTTCAACATCCCACCATTGAATGAACGCGCCATATCGAAGGTCTGCTCCATCATTTGAGCATCGAGCACTGTGGCATTACAAATTTGCTCGGTGCCAGTATCCTGCACTTGATAAACCGAACCATCGATCAGCCAAGTGCTATTAGTTGGATCAGGCGTATTGGTTTTTACTTCGAGATGCACCGCCAAAGGCTGATTTATGCGTTCTTCCAAGGTTTCGCTGATCGATTCATTTGATGATTCGGCGTTTTTGGTGCTAATTTTAGTGATGCTGCGCAAACGATAGCTTTGCAAGGTTTTGAGTTTTTCAGCCGTTTTTTGCGGATCAGTCAGTTGATCGATTAAGTCGTTGGCTTGGTTGCCAGTGGCTGGCGCTGAATTGGCTGTTTCAGGCACAGCGGTTGGCTCAATTTGCGCGACAGGCGTTGGATTTGATTGCTGCGGCTCGCTCCCACCACAGGCACTGAGCACAAAACCCAACAATAATCCACATGCTAAACGATTATAACGGCTTGGCATTGATTTCGCTCCTTGATTGCAATGTGTTTCAGCTACAGCGCTACTATAGCCATAAACCAGCCGCAAGCTATGACAAAACTTGTCAGTTGTTGCCAGCATTATCCAGAGCAAAGTATCAATTATTGGGCTAAAATGTGGCTAATTATTAAATTTTTTTACAAATTAAGTAAAATCGGCTAGTATAGAGCCATCGATTGATTATTTAATTAAGGAGGCAAGCTGCAATTCTCACGGCCTTACCGCGTTGTGGTCAACATTGTTGCTCAGGTGGAGGTACGACCGCCATGTTGGAAGCGTACTGGATAACTGTTTGTTGCAACCATTTGTTGAGGAGGCTCGCTTGAAGCGTCTATGGCTAAGTACGTTGGTTGTCGGCTGTTTGCTTAGTTTGGCTAGCCCTACGGACACTGCTGGGCAGACTCGTTTGAAAGAAAAAACACCTGAACAGTTGGCTGAGGCCGAAGCACCTGCGGTTGCAGGCCAATATTTGATCAAATTCAAGTCTGGGCTGAGTAAATCTGCTCGCAACAATACCCTCAAAAACCTCGGAGTCGATCAACTCCAACACCTCGATAGCCTTGATCTCGAGTTAATTGAAGTTGCTGCGCTCAAACAAAACGCTACTCCAGCGCAAACTGAACGCGTGCTGGCCGAGCTAAAAAATAATCCAGCGATCGAATATATCGAGCCAAACTACATTTACGCTCCGCTGTATACGCCGAATGACCCAGGTTTGGGTCAGCAATGGGCTTGGGGAGTAATCAAAGCCTATGATGGCTGGAACATTACCCAAGGCAGCCCCAGCGTGATCATCGCGATTGTAGACACGGGCATCCAAACCAACCACCCTGATCTTGATGCTAAAATTGTGGCTGGCTACGATTTTGTTGATAACGACACCAACGCCATGGATGGCAACGGTCATGGCACGCACTTGGCTGGCACTGCCGCTGCCGAAACCAACAATAGCACTGGTGGCGCGGGCTTATGCCCCAATTGCCGCTTGATGCCAATTCGGGTATTTAATAATAATGGCAGTGGCACGTTGGCTGCCGTGGCGCAGGGAATTACCTTTGCCGCCAACAACGGAGCCAAAGTCATCAACTTAGGCTTGGGTGGCAGCGCCTCAACCACTTTGCAAAACGCAGTTAATTATGCTTGGAATAAAGGTGCATTCCTGACCTGCGCAGTTGGTGGCAGCAACTCAGGTACGCCAACCTATCCAGCGGCCTATCCCAACTGTTTCCCCGTGGCGGCTAGCGGCAAAACCGATATTAAAACGCCTTCATCGGGCTATGGCACATGGGTCAAAGTGGCCGCACCAGGTGCAAGCATCTATTCAACATGGCTGAATGGCGGTTATAGCACCATCAGCGGTACATCGACTGCAACCGCCCATGTTTCAGGCTTGGCAGGCTTATTGGCCTCACAAAACCGCACCAACGCCCAAATTCGCGATCGTATTTGCGCCACCGCTGATCCAATCGCGGGCACTGGCACCTATTGGTCGTGTGGCCGAATTAACGTTTATGCTGCGGTACAATAAGCTTCATTGAAAGCGTGATGACAGCCTCGCGTCTGCTTTGACGCGAGGCTGTTTCTTTTCAACTTGGGTCGTCGGGGTGTTTGGGGAGATCGGTTGAGGCAAAGGGCGAAAGCCCAGAATGTTTGGGCCAAATAATCATATCGGGGGTTGTGCCATGCTGCGTCATCACGTGGGTTAGTTTTTCATGCAACCGATCGCGTTGCGCTTGTACCTCGGCTTGGCGGGTTGGTGGCAATTTGGCAAACACACTGGGGTAGGCCAAATTATGCCGTTCCTCGCGATCAGCGGCTAAATCGTAAAGCTCATACTCTGGTTGCGCCCCCGAAAATGGATCATAGTACACCGCATATTTCCACGATTGCTCAACCACACAACGAATATGGTTAGCCCCAGGCACATACATATACAAATCATCGTAGGTGAAATGCAGATGATCTTGTACTTCGCGCTGCTGATTATGCAAAATCGGTGTAAGATCATTGCCTTGAAACTGCCAGCGTTCGCGTTCGGGTACATTGGCAATCGTCGCGATCGTTGGCATTAAATCGATCAAACTAGCTAAGGCATTGGTTTGCACGGGCTGAGGGAAAAGCTTGGGATTGCTGATAACAAAGGGGATATTTAAGGTTTCTTGATAGACATTGTACATTTTTTGGCGTTGCCGTCCATGGGCCATCGCCATATCACCATGATCACTGACGCGGACAATCACGGTATCGTCGTACAAACCTTTGTGTTTGAGCGCATCCAGCACGCGTAAAATTTGATGATCGACATGGCGACAAAGATAAGCATAAAAGCGGCAATAGCCAAGTTGAGCCTCGTGATCATTGGGGCCAATCACCCCATTACCCGCGTTGCTCAAACGACGAAAAGCGGTCTGAGCTTTGGGCTTGGTACTCAACGATTCATTCACAGTTGCTGGTAAACCAATCGGCAAATCAGCAAAGGCGGCACGATTGTAGCCCGCTGCCTCAAATAATGGCACTTGTTGCCCATCAATCGTCACCGCTGCCGTGCCAGTGCCAGGAAAAGCCAAGACATCGTGGGGATTAACCAGCGACACAATCAAACAAAATGGTTGTTCGGAATCGTAGTGTTCAATCCAGTTCAAAATGCTTTCAGATTCTAAAAAAGCGCTGGGCAACTCGCCATATTTGGCAGCTTTGCCATGACCACTCACAAAACGCCCATCGTTATTAGTATCGCCACCGCCCATATTCGCAATCGCCAAATTATCGCCAGCATCGGGCATGCCCCAAGCATCGAAGCCCCAATACTTGGCCAGATGTTCGCGATCAGCCTCTGTCCAATATTTCTGATTCAGTGAGGTGCTAAATTGAGCTGGTTTGGTCAGATGCCATTTGCCTTTGTAGGCAACCTGATAGCCTGCCGTGCGCAACATTTTAGCCAGATTTTGCAGATTACTGCGCAACCCTTGCTGTCGCCGCTCCTTAACTCCGGTTGCGGTTTTCTCGCGTAAATCGTTCATATTATCGAATTCGAGCACTTCGGTTACACCATGATGGGCGGGGTAAAGCCCTGTAAACAAGGTGGCTCGACTTGGCGAGCAAGTGCATGCATTGGTATGACCATTGGTAAACGTTACACCCGTTTGCTTTAATTGCCGCATTGCTGGCAGCTGGGCATCGGCCCAACCATCAGGCCAATGCGGATTACCACTTTGCTGGTCGGAGATAATCAGCACCAAATTCGGTTGCCGCCGCAGATCGCCAAACGCCATCCTAGCCTCCTTGTTAATTACCAAACGGAATAATCCATCCTGCATGTGCTTAACGAATCAGGCCTACTAGTTTTGAAATCGATTTAGTGTTATAACCAAATTAATCTAGCAGTGTAGCTAGGTTTATAGCTGCAAGGAGCCAACGATGAGCACGTTGAGTAGTACCTGCCCAGAATGTGGTGCAACGTTTATGCCCAAACTGATCGAAGCGCAGCCAGTTGGTTCGGCCAATCCTGATCATACCTTTGTTGAAGTTGCTGAGAAATTCGCCTGCTCTGAATGTGGCGAATGGCTTGAGGCTCAGGTTCGGCGTGAAATTGCCAGTGGTTTAGCGAGCCAGATTGCACCCAGAGCCGCGATTGCCACGCTTGAGGCTTGGGATTGTCGCGGCTGTCGCTTTTCACCAAGTGGTGAACAGCTTGCGGCTCAATTTGGTCGGCAAATTCATATTTTTCAACGCCAAGGCCAGCAATGGCGCTTGACCCTTACATCGCCAAAACGCGAGAGCTATACCCTGATCGGCTGGTTGGGCGAGGAAATGCTCATAGCCGATGATGCGATTTGGGATTTAACCAATGATATTATGTTTTGGCAAGATACCCAACGGATGATCTTCGTGAAGGATACAGCCTTTGATCCTCGGCAACTGCTGGTGCTACGGGGTGTGGCAGTTGAACGCCGACCACACTATAAGCAAATGCTTGAAGCCTACCAACTCAGCACCAATGAAGAAATTCGGCTTGAAATCGGCGAGCTGCGCAACGTTAATGATCATGTGGTTTGCTGGAATGTTGAGCGAGGGGCCAGCTTTTGTGCCCGACCACAGGTTTCGCGGGCTGCCGCCAAGCACGATTCAAGCGCAATCGAGCTGTGGCATTACGATTTGGTGAGTGCCAGTTTCCAACCGAGCGTCGCCAAAACCCTTGAGCGCGGACTAATTCAACAGGCGTGGTGGCAAGCTGATGGTAGCCTGTTAGCAGTTGCATGGTATCGCGACGTTGAGTTAGCCCCAGGCCAAAGCCATGCCTATGGGTTAGTACAATTGGATGGCACGACGCTTGAAGTGCTGCGCGAACAACGTTGGGTTGGACCACAACGGGTTAGCTCGCAACTTTATTTTCGACAGGCAGCAACCTTAGCCAATGGCACGATCCTCTGGCACGCAAATAGCATCAGCCTGCTTGATGCTGCTACGTGGGAGGTGCATGAAACCTTGAACTATCAGCCAACACCGCGCGAAAATGTGGCGTTTAGCCCTGATGGCAGCAACTATGCCATCGGCAGGCCCAACGATTTAATTATTGTTGATTGTGCGAGCAACCGCGCCTGGTCGTTGCGGCGCGAGCGTGAAATTCGGCTGCTCAGTCGAGTTTAGTGAAATTATGTCAAATAAACCAGCACCTTTACTCAAGCCATGGAAAGCCTTCAGGATCGGCATTGGCTTGTTCGATCAACCGGGCTAGATTATGGCTACGCACCTGGTTCAAAAAAGGAAAATCTTGTGGGCAAACCGTGAGGCGAGCGATTGGGGCAACCTCATGCAGACTGGCCCACTCCATAATTTGCAGGGTCATGCCACGTTTGTAGCTGGTTGGCTTGGCAACAAAGCCTTCGCGGGGCAGAAGGTAAATCGTGCCAGTACGCCATGGCTGGCTTAGATAAGCCTGATCGTCAATCGAGAAAAAGTAATGGGGATCAGCGAAACTACCATCAGGCTTAACCTGACGAAAACAGGCATTCAACAACGAAACTTCCTGCGGCTCACGCTCCAGAATCGCATAAAAAATTGGCCAAATCCCATCAGAGGCAGCGTAAACCGCCCGCTGATTGCCAAATTCAACAATATCGTTGGCCTGCCGTGGCACAAGCTTGCTCAAACTTGGATTGCCCGAGCCATGAAAGAGCACTGGTTTATATTCAGCCAAATACACCAAAAATGGCCAACGCGGCCCAGCCAGCATCCCAGTCAGATCAAGAAGTGTCTTCGAACGCTCAATTTCAGCCCACAACGCCTCAAATTGAGCGATTAAGGCTGGTTCACTTGGCAATGGTGGGCGACGCAGATAATAATCGGGTTGCATAGAAGTCCTCATTTAATTCAAGCGAGCTAATTGCTGTTCAAGCCAGGGCACGCTATCGAGCAAGGCAGTGCCAAGCCACGGGTAGTGGGGAATCAACGGCACAATGATTGGCCCCAACTGCCACAATTCGTAACTCCTTTGGCAATCACGCCATGTGGTTTGAATAATCTTGATAACAGCAGTGATTTGCTGACGCTCAAGGTAATAATGAATGATTTGTTGCAAACTGCCAGCTCGATTATCAGCCTCGTAGATCTCGCTTGTTAACTGATAGGCAATTATCGGCTGATCGGCTTGGATTAAGCGGGCAATCAAGTTACAAATGACCTCATCTTTGACTGGATGACGCTCATCGAACAGAATCAACTGGTATGCCAAATAAAGCTCGCCTTCTTCAATACAACTTGCAGTAAGATCCTGAAATATCCAAAAATCAAAGCCAAGTTGGCTCAGCTCACTAATAATCACTTGTAGCTCTGGCATGGCTTTGATCTTCAGATACGCTTGGGCAACGGTTACAAGTGCAGCATATTGATAGTCACGATCAGGAATACTAATTGCGGCTTGATGGGCTTTGACCAAAAACTCGGCATGACCATGGGCTGCATAGCTTGTATATATTTTAGCCAACGCCTCAAGAGCAGTATCTGCATAGCCCTGATCTAGGCTTATTTGAACCAGCTGCTCAACAGAATCCAAAAATGCCTCGATAGCCGAATCTGGAGCATAGCCAAAATACGTTTCAGCAAGCGCTTGGTAGCCAGTGGGAAACGCCGTAGCCCGCTTATGTGCATAGTTTAGCCAATCAGCAAACGCTACAGCATCGCATTGTTCGGCAAAGGCCACCGCAATTGCGCAAAGCGCTTCAATATACCAATCGATCTGGCCGAATACTGCTTCCTGCTCGCGAAAAATCTGTAACAAGCGGGCTAAACATCCTGCATCACCATAGTTAATTTGGGCAACCGCAAGATCTCTGAGATACTCAAAGCGACGATGCGACTCTCGAACGGTCTCACAGGCTGAGATTGCTTCAGGATGCACTTGGGTTGCCAGCTCAGTTAGCCCGAGTTGGCTGGCTTTGATCGCCAGTTTACAAGCACTTTTAGCATAGACATCCGCAAAATCATTAAATAATCGAAGCAGCTGATAGGCTTGCCTAACATCATCAGCCTGAAGATAGGCTTCAAGAATTGCCGCAATCAGCTGATCATGGGCTTGCGGATCGTCGATTAACCGCGCAAGCTCTACTAGACTGGCAAGTTTATGTTGGGCTTGATAGCTTTTGAGCAGCCACGCTTCATATTGGAGCAAGGGATGGTTTAGGAGATGTGGCTTGTGTAGTAGAGCTTGATCAACGTCGCTCAGCAAAGTTTGGGCGATGGCGGTTAATCCAAGCTGCAACGCTGTATCAGCTAGCTCGCAAAGGGTTTTTAGTGCAGACAGGCCATCGGGGTTAATTTGGGCAACCCGTTGCCGCGCCGCAAGCAATAACGATTCGCTAGCAGCAGATTGCTGCTGGTTGGTTGTGCTCAACACCAGCCCTTGAGCTGCTTGGATAAACTGATAATCTTGATCAATTGATTGAATAATCTGGGCTGCTTGGGCAAGTTCGCCTTGTTCAGCATAAACTTTCGCAATCTGCTCAACGAGATCATTATCAAACCCATACTCTCCTAGCGTAAATAAGCGTTGAATCAATGGCTCGCAAAGATCGAGATAGCCATAGCGCTGGGTACTTTGCACAAAGTGTAGGTTATGTTCATCCCGATTATACCTTTGGCCGCTCAAAAAGAGTGCTAATACTTGTTCAAACACACTACGGGCTTGCTCATGCAAATTGTGGCGAGCATAGGTATCGGCAATGACTAACAAACTTGGAATCGAATGTTCCCGCTCACGCGGGACGGTATTGTGTGCCAGCTGCATTACTGCCAGCATTTGTTCAAATTGCAAATTTTGAGCATAACTGCTTGCTAGCAAACAATACGCTTTAACTTTGTCCCAATCGGAACCGATTAATTCAATCAGGCGTTGGGCATCTGCAAATTCAGCATGAGTACAATACCACTCAACCAGTGCAAAACAAGCCGAATCACGAAAATATGGAGTGGTCATAGCAATAGCCAACTCAGTCGCTATTGCTACTTCAGCGCGATCACGATAAAACATGATCAGATCACACCAGACTTGTACTGATTGAATTTTTCGATGCAAACTTGTGGCCTTGGTCAAATCGCCCTGTTGCACATAGCTCTTAATCACCGCCAACCACGCACTGGATCGCAGATCGGGGTTTAAGTGTGCGCTCATGGTTTGGGCTTCATCCAGCAATGCTAGGGCTTGTTGCTGATTACCCAGTCGCCATTCGAGCAGGGCAATCAAACTATTAATTTCAACAATATGCTCCGCTTGGGCCAAGGGCATAATGCCGGCCAATACGTGTCTGGCTGCATCAAATTCTGCGTCTTCAATCAAGGCATTGGTTACATTCAAGGCATGCTTAATCCGTGCTGCTGGTGCTTGAACATACCCGATTATGGCTTGAGCATAGGCTAAATCATGCTGTTTGATCGCCACGTCAATCAAATGTGCCAGCGTTTCATCACGACTATCACCAAGGCTAATCGCAATTGGATAGGCCATTTTCAGCAAGTCATAGTCGGCATAGGCGACCGCAACGAGATACAACGCATAATCGCGATGACGCGAATCGGAGATGCTACGGGCTGTTTGCTCCATGCGCTGGAAGATTCGCCAGCGTACATCAGATTCTAGATAGGGCAATAGTTGCGACCAAACTCGCACTTGGGATACTTGATTCGAACAAATATCAAGCTGGGCTAGCGCCTCAGATACCCGCCCAAGCATCGCCAACATGACAAAATGGTAGTCACGCCAACGATCAGCATGGGCCGTGAGGCTGGTGCGCAACAGGCTATAGCGCCACAAGCGCGGCAAGAGTTCAAGCTGTTGTTCGATGCTCTGGCCAGCAGCAATCACGCTCTCGCGGGCACGATCCAAATCCAAACCATACAAGCGGGTGCTTGGCTCAAACCGCACTTTGTGCTCACCATACTCGCCGACATCGATCACCTGCCACAAGGCTCCCCAC
Source organism: Chloroflexota bacterium (assembly GCA_020161265.1). Lineage (NCBI taxonomy): Bacteria > Bacillati > Chloroflexota > Chloroflexota bacterium. Next base: position 508,765 of record JAIUOC010000001.1, read on the forward strand.
TGTTCCGCATAAGCCAAATGGGTAATGTAATGCTGCCGCGCATACCAGCGCCGTGCCTGTTCGACCGGTTCTGCACTATCCTGCCAAATCTGGTCAAGCGCGGCTCCGCACCACTGCGCCATCCGTCCATGCCACACACGACGTTCTGCCGCCGCAAACTCGTAGTGCTGCAAAAAATCGTGAAACAACAAATGGCGCAAGGCCACACGCTGATCAGCGGCAACACTCACCCAATCGCCCATCAGGGGCAGCACTTCGGCAATCGCCTCAACCGGTTGTTCAAGAATCGCCGCCAACACCGTTGGCTCAAGCGGTTCTTGGGTCACCACCAACACCGCCAACAACGAGCGAATCAGCGGTTGCCAGTGGTGCGGCGCTGCTTGTTCGATCCGCCCAAGGCTTAGTCGAAAGAGATTGGTCGCGTCAGCGCTGGCGTGGTTGAGTAATGCAGGCAATTCATTAGTCGAAGTGTGGCGCAGCACAGTAGCCGCCAGCTCGACCAACAAGGCATTGCCTTTGACTGATTGTGCTAAACCGTGCAATCGCGCTGGCTCCAGCATCGGCTGCACCTGCTGCCAACGCCCAATCGCATCCTGTTCGCGCAATGGTGGCACCTGATAAACGACCCCGTGTTCAAGCGCTAAACTAGCGATCGTCTCTTTAGGTCGCGAGCCAAGCACCATCACGATGCCAGGCGGCAATTGCAAGGGCAAAAAGCTGAGATCGCGGGTTCCATCCACCTCAGGCTGTAATTGATCTAAGCCATCGAGATAGATCGTTTCGCTGATGCCACGCGCTGAGAGCGTTTGTAACAACTGGCCAAATTCAAGGCGTAAAGCGGGGTAGCTATCGGCAGGAAAATAGCGATCCGTCAGATCGTGTTTGAGCATGAGTTGGGCAACGATACTGCGCAGCACGTCGAGTTGATAGGCACGACCTGGGGTCAGCGCAATAAAATGCTGGGGCGTTTGGGCCAGCCCAGCGCTCACGATTAATTGAGCGATCAGGCTGCTTTTGCCCGCACCAGCCTCGCCCGTTACCAACACATAACCACCCGTTGCATGGGTTTGATCAATTAATTCGCGAATCGCCGCTTGTTCGGCTTCACGGCCAACGAAGCCTGTGAGCCGCAGTTGCAACAAACGAGCACTTTCACGCTGGTTAGCAGCTTCCTGCAAAACCTGATTGTGCATTGGTAGTATCCTCTCTTCTATTCAATCAATCGCGCCAGATCATAGCACAGATTTATTTGATTATATGTTCGATCGCAGGACACGCAGGACACGAAAGCTGAAACCACGAAGAACGCGAAGAGCGCAAAGGCTGCTTATTCCAATGCCCCGAACCCGAACCCCTGAACCCTGCCCCCTCTACTGAAAGTTGAAAAAACCTAGGGCTTCTACTATAGTGCCAGCACAGATTTATTGTGTGGAAGGATCTCAATATAATGGCAAATACCCAAATTCGCTTTGAAGATGGCGCAACCTATGAGCGCTATATGGGCATCTGGAGTCAGCTGGTTGGTGCTAAATTCCTTGATTGGCTTGCCCCCAAAACTGGTTTAAATTGGCTTGATGTTGGTTGTGGCAACGGAGCGTTCACCGAAATGGTGGTTGAACGCCATCAGCCAAGCATGATCACCGGGGTCGATCCATCGGCGGCTCAAATTACTTTTGCTCGGCAACGTTTAGCCAATTACCCTGCTGAACTGCATGAAGCTGATGCTATGGCCTTGCCGCTGGCGGATAATAGTGTGCATGCGGCAGTCATGCCGTTGGTTATTTTCTTTGTGCCTGAGCCAGCTCAGGGCGTGGCCGAAATGGTGCGGGTAGTTGCTCCAGGCGGCAGCGTTTCAGCCTATGCTTGGGATATGTTCGGCGGTGGATTTCCCTACTTCTTGTTACAACAAGCCTTGATCGATGCAGGCATTAGCGTCCCACGTCCGCCGAGCGTTGAGGCCTCGCAACTGTCCGTTATGCACGAACTTTGGCTACAAGCAGGCCTGACCAAGGTTGAAACTGCGGTAATTAAAGTACGGCGCAATTTTGTAGATTTTGCCGATTACTGGGAAACTGTCACTGGCGCACCCAGTGTAGGCCCGCAAATTCGGGCGATGACGACCACCCAACAACAAACAGTTCAAGCACAACTGCAAGCGAGTTTACCAATTGCCGCCGATGGTCACATTAGCATCGAAGCCCATGCTAATGCAATCAAAGGTGTCGTAGCAGAATAACGTGATTAAAGGTGGCGATTGGATTTGTATCGCCACCAAATTCTGTTTTACAGATTGTTATTGATCGCAAGCTGTAAGCCCGTTGTAATACTCTATTAATATCTCAGCGCTATACTAACAACAGCAACTTGGATCTATTTGGGCTAGCCAGACGTAGGTTGGGTTAGTAGTTGTTAATTAATAAGGATGCTGAGCATGAAAAAGATTCCTTCCTCGGAGATAACACCCGAAGCGTTGTTCTACTCACGCCGCCAATTTATCAAGGGGGCGGCGGCCTTGGTTGGTAGTGCCGCTGTTCTAGCCGCCTGTGGTAGCGAAACCAGTGAAACCAGCGACCTGCCAGCGGGCGTTGATGTACAAACACCCTATGAATCGATCATCAATTACAACAATTTTTATGAATTTACCACCAACAAAGAAGCCGTCGCCGATGCTTCGAAGAATTTTACGACCAACCCGTGGACGGTCGAAGTTGGCGGCTTGGTCAACAAACCCCAAACCTTTGCAATCGAAGATTTGCTCAAGCAATTTACCCAAGAAGAACGGGTATATCGATTGCGCTGTGTCGAAGGCTGGTCGATGGTCATTCCATGGACGGGTTTTAGCCTCGCTGGCTTGTTGAAACAGGTTGAACCAACTAGCGCCGCCAAATATGTGCGCTTTGAAACGGTAATGCGCCCCGAAGAAATGCCAGGCCAAAGCAGCAGCTATTACACATGGCCCTATGTCGAGGGCTTGCGGCTCGATGAAGCCATGCACGATTTAACCTTGATGGCAACTGGCGTGTATGGCAAGCCAATTTTGCCCCAAAATGGTGCACCCTTGCGGCTGGCAGTACCATGGAAATATGGCTTCAAAAGCATCAAATCGATCGTTAAAATTGAGCTTGTGGCTGAGCAACCAACCAGTTTATGGATGAACGCAGCACCTGATGAATATGGATTTTATGCCAATGTTAATCCCGATGTGCCGCATCCACGCTGGTCGCAAGCCACCGAACGACGGATCGGTGAGGCTGGTCGGCGGCGAACCTTGGCCTTCAATGGTTATGCCGATGAAGTTGCTGCGCTCTACAAAGATCTTGATTTGAAAGCTAACTATTAATCTCGCACTAGCCCAAAACGGGCGAGGGGTGCATGCTCGATGGTTGAAGCGAAGCAGCTTTGAGCAACAACTGGTAAATCATAGCAATATCATTAATTAAAGGTAGGCTACATGGTGAGTCAACTCAAACGTCATTGGCTGCGCTATTTAGTCCATGTGGCATGTCTTGTGCCGTTTGGGTTATTGCTCTTCGATTATTTAACCGATCAACTGACAGTTAATCCAATTCAGGCGGCGACCCTGCGCACTGGCAAAACGGCCTTGGTCATCTTGGTCTTATCGCTAGCGTGTACACCAATCAAAATCTTTACACCATTTAAACAAGTAACGGTGCTGCGCCGCCCTTTGGGTTTATATGCCTTTTTCTATGTTTGCCTGCACCTCTTGATTTTCGTGGGCTGGGATTATGGCTTCGATTGGGAGTTTATCAGTGAGGCCATTGGCGAAAAACGCTATATGATCGTCGGCCTGGTTGCCTGGCTGTTGCTAATTCCTCTAGCAATTACTTCAACCAAGGGCTGGATGCGACGGCTCGGAAAGCGCTGGCGACTGTTGCATCGCTTGGTATATGTAATTGCTGGCCTAGCCATCTTACATTATGTCTGGTTAGTTAAAGCTGATGTTCGCGAACCGTTGGCCTATGGTGCTGCGATTGGCTTGTTACTCCTGCTGCGGCTACCTGTGCTACGGCGTTGGCTGCCAAAACGCCAAATCCAGCCAGCCAAACAACCTGAGCGCCCAACCGAAACCGCTTAAAACTCAAGGCTCAACGATCTTAACAATCGTTGAGCCTTGAACGAGTATTCGCTTGCCTATCGTGGCTAGTCCAGCGTTGGAACTAACCTACGGTGCAATTGCAGGATAGGCGTTGCGAACCAACATGGCAAATTGTGATGGGAACCAGCGGCCTGCGTGCGGTGCTCCCGCCAAGGCATTGGTTGGGTAGGCCGTGTTGTAGCGGTTTTGCGCGTTCGGGTCACACATTGCGTCAAACTGCTTGGCGGGGTCGGTTGGGTCAATCACCCCTGCCGTCGCCACACCGTCTGATTCGCCTGGAGGTTTGACCCACACATAGGCATCAATCCCGCTCACGGGGGCTGCCGTTGGCCGTTCGCCAATCCCTGCACCCGACTGGTTACACCAGCCACCACGATGCGGGCGACGATCCAGCTTCGAATCGTTGACATAGATTTCCAATGAATTCGAACTGCTCACCATCGTTGGCCGAGCCGTGCCACCCCAACCGTTGCGGCTGGTATCAATCAACATCCCGATACCGCTTGGGAATCCGGCGGTGATAAAGGCATTGCGCATCGCCAACACATAATCGGTTTCGTCGAAGTAGGGGTTCCATTCGTAGAACAACGACGAGCGAATCGGGTTGCCACCACCCAAGGTCAAGCCGGAGTTTGGCAAGAACACTTCGTTCAATGGTGTGTAGTTGGCCGTGTTCGAGATAAAGCCATCGATCCCGTTCAAGCCTTTGGTCGTGCCGCGCACCGTTTGGGTGTACAGCTGAATCGCTGGCGTGAAGTTGCTGTCCCAGCCCAACCACCCTGAGTGGGCAATGTCCATGTAGATGTAGACGTTGCTGGTCACATTCAGTTTGTTGATGGCATATTGAACACCTTGGACATAGGCTCCGCTCGAAATCGCTTCAGCACAAGCCGGAATGCTGGCATTGGTTACCAAGTTCGAGAGTGAATCCGGTTCCAAAATCACCACAATCCGCAACGAAGCATATTGGCTCTCGCCCACGATGGCGGCAATCGGGTCGATATACTCGGTTTTATAGCGATTCAAGCCATTTTCGGAGATTTTCAACTCGCCGTTCGAGGCCAAGGCGGCACAGTCACGGTTGGGCAAGTCGTAGACCACAATTGAGATTGCCACTTGTTGACCGCTGGTTTGTTGTTGCACTAACGCAGCATCAAGGTGAGCGCGTAAGCCCATCGCGTCGCTGCTGCCAGCGATTGCGGCAATCCGGTCGAGCCACACAGCGGTTGGGTATGAAGCAACCTTGCGCATTTGTGAACCAAGCGTGCCACCAGTGGCATTGGCTTCGGCGTTCACGCGGGCAGCATATTCACTGTTGATGTAGCCTTGTGCGCCCACAAATGGGTTGGCAACATGGACACCTGGAACACTCGTTGGTGCTGGAGTGCTGGTTGGTGCTGGTGTGCTGGTTGGCGCTGATGTGCCAACTGGCGTGCTGGTTGGTGGAACCGTCGTTGCCACCGGAGTAGTTGTTGGGTTGGTCGATTGTGAAATTGGTGGATAGGCGTTGCGAACCAACATTGCAAATTGCGATGGGAACCAGCGACCTGCGTGCGGTGCTCCCGCCAAGGCATTGGTTGGATACGCCGTGTTGTAGCGGTTTTGCGCGTTCGGGTCACACATTGCGTCAAACTGCTTGGCGGGGTCGGTTGGGTCAATCACCCCTGCCGTCGCCACACCGTCTGATTCGCCTGGAGGTTTGACCCACACATAGGCATCAATCCCGCTCACTGGTGCTGCTGTTGGCCGTTCGCCAATCCCTGCACCCGACTGGTTACACCAGCCACCACGATGCGGGCGACGATCCAGCTTCGAATCGTTGACATAGATTTCCAATGAATTCGAGCTGCTCACCATCGTTGGCCGAGCCGTGCCACCCCAACCGTTGCGGCTGGTATCAATCAACATCCCGATACCGCTTGGGAATCCGGCGGTGATGAAGGCATTGCGCATCGCCAACACATAATCGGTTTCGTCGAAGTACGGGTTCCATTCGTAGAACAACGACGAGCGAATTGGGTTGCCACCACCTAAGGTCAAGCCGGAGTTTGGCAAGAACACTTCGTTCAATGGTGTGTAGTTGGCGGTATTCGAGATAAAGCCATCGATCCCGTTCAAGCCTTTGGTCGTGCCACGCACCGTTTGGGTGTACAGCTGAATCGCTGGTGTGAAGTTGCTGTCCCAGCCCAACCAGCCTGAGTGGGCAATGTCCATGTAGATGTAGACGTTGCTGGTCACATTCAGTTTGTTGATGGCATATTGGACACCTTGGACGTAGGCTCCGCTCGAAATCGCTTCAGCACAAGCGGGAATGCTGGCATTGGTCACCAAATTCGAAAGTGAATCCGGTTCCAAGACCACCACAATCCGCAATGAGGCATACTTGCTATCGCCCAAAATCGTTGCGATTGGGTCGATATACTCCGTGCGGTAGCGGGCTAAGCCATTTTCCGAGATTTTCAACTCGCCGTTCGAAGCCAACGCGGCACAGTCGCGGTTGGGCAAGTCATACACGACAATTGAGATTGCCACTTGTTGACCACTGGTTTGTTGTTGCACCAGTGCGGCATCAAGGTGAGCGCGTAAGCCCATCGCGTCGCTGCTGCCAGCGATTGCGGCAATCCGGTCGAGCCACACAGCAGTTGGATACGAGGCCACTTGACGCATTTGTGAACCAAGCGTGCCACCAGTGGCATTGGCTTCGGCGTTCACCCGCGCAGCATATTCACTGTTGATGTAGCCTTGTGCCCCCACAAATGGGTTAGCAACATGGACACCTGGGACAGTTGTTGGTGCTGGCGTATTGGTTGGGCCAGTCGTGCTGGTTGGTGGAGTAGTCGGAACTGTCGTGTTGGTTGGGCGCGTGGTTGCACTTGGAACTGGCGTGTTCGTTGGAACATTCGTTGGGCCAGTTGTGCTCGTTGGTGGAGTAGTTGGAATCGTTGTGTTCGTTGGGCGCGTGGTTGCGCTTGGAACCGGTGTATTGGTTGGTGGTGTGGTTGGAACTGTGGTGTTGGTTGGAACTGTAGTTGGAACAACCGTGCCGCCACAAGTTACACCATTGAGGGTAAAGACGGTTGGCTTAGCATTTGCGCCACTATAGCCAGCTTGGAAACCGAAGTTTACCGTGCCGCCAGTGCCGATGTTGCCATTCCAGCCTGCATTGCTAACGCTCACATTCGCGCCGCTTTGCGAGACAACCCCACCCCAAAGATTTGAGATGTTTTGGTTGCCAGCAAACGACCAGCCGAGCGTCCAGCTTGAAACGGCTGAACCAGTGTTTTTAAGCGTCACATCGCCAATAAAACCGCTACCCCAATCGTTAGCAATGTTATAGACGACTTCGCAGCTAGTAGCTGCGGCGGTTGGTTTAGCATTCAATTGGCCTAGGCCACTGCCAACCACGGCGGTCAAAAGAACAAGAATTAATCCACGGGAATTAAAGATCCGAGCCATCGAATTCGCCTCCTTGCGTAGTATGTGTACTCTTCATCGATTAAAACGCGCATGGTTTTATGTACACAAACAATTCATTGTCGTTCAACGTGGAAACTGCCTATGAAGTGGCTGCCCTCCTTTGGAACCGGTCTCATTTAGATAGCTTAATGTGGGTAAAACAGGTCTTGAGAGGGGAGGCGATGGCGTTGTTTGAGAGCGATCCCAAGACTGTTGGACGAATGTTAAAGCTTTTAACCAATTTTGTCAATAGCAAATCTTTAGAGTTTCTTAAGTAAATTCAGATTCGTAAAATCAGAATCGGTGGCAACGTTTTTGATACAATAGCAGCACACTTTTTAAGGCCAGACAAGGATCAGAACGCCATGCCGAATTCGCTACGACCCGCCGAGCCACGCATCGATCAAGCTACGATAACCAAGCTGCTGAATGAGTTCGATTGGAGCTCAACGCCGCTTGGGGTGATGGATACTTGGCCAATTGCCATGCGCAGTATCGTTGATATGATGCTGGCAGTTCCGGTAGCGATCGCAACGCTATGGGGTCGGCAAGGCATTATGATCTACAACGCTGGTTATGCGGTCATTGCTGGCTCACGTCACCCTACAGTATTTGGTCAGCCCGTTACCGCCGCTTGGCCCGAAGCCGCCGATTTCAATCAATCGATCCTCGATCAGGTCTTTGCGGGCAAAAGCCTTACTTACCAAAAACGCAACTTTATGTTGCAACGCAATGGCCGTAACGAACAAGTCTGGTTTGATCTTAGTTATAGCCCGATTTTTGACCAAAACGGTGAAATTCTCGGGGTCATGGCGCTGGTGGTCGAAATAACTGCCCAAGTTTTAGCTGAACAACAACGCCATCGCGCCGAAGAACGCTTCCAATTAGCCTTGGATGCTGGCTTACTGATCGGCACATGGGATTGGGATATTGTGGCTGATCGCTGTATCGTCGATCCGCGCTTTGCCGAATATTTTGCGCTTGACCCAACCCTCGCCAGCCAAGGCGTGAGCGTCGAAACCATGCTTGAGGCGATTCATCCCGATGATCAAGCGACCATTGCCCAATTAATTCAATCGGCAATTCACAGCGGTCAGTCATATCGCGCTGAATATCGCGTGCTCCACCGCGACGGCGATTATCGCTGGGTCGAGGCCAATGGCTTTTGCATTTTTGAGCACAATCAGCCGCAACGTTTTCCTGGCGTATTAATCGATATTACCGAGCGTAAACGCCGCGAAGATGCCTTAGAGCATAGTGAGGCTCGTTTACGCGCAATTTTTGATACCTTGCCCGTCGGCTTGGTTTTTGCCGAAACTCCGACTGGACGGATCACCGATGGCAATGCCCATGTCGAGCAGATTTTGCGCCATCCGGTGCTGCCATCGCCTGCGACCGAGGCCTACGGCGAATGGATCGCTTACGATGAACACAATCAACTTGTGCCAATCGAAGAATATCCACTGGCGATTGCTGTCAAAACTGGGCAAGTTTCCGAGCGCGATTTCCACTACCAGCGGGGCGATGGCACACGGGCTTGGATCAAGGTTATCGGCGGCCCAGTCCGCGATCTTGATAACACGATTACTGGTGGTTTGATCACAATCATCGATATCGACCGCGAAAAACGCACCGAAAAACAACTCCAAGCGCTCAACAACGATTTAGAAGGCTTGGTCGCCCAACGCACTCGTGAGCGCGACCGAATTTGGCTGGTCAGTCAAGATCTGTTAGGCATTGCTGACCCAACGGGCAATTGGCTCGCGATCAATCCTGCTTGGCAACGCACACTCGGCTGGAATGATAGCGATATTCTTGGGCGCACCAGCGAATGGCTTGAACACCCCGACGACCATGAACGCACACGCCAAGAGGTTGCCAAGCTAGCCAATGGCATTCCCACTAGCTATTTTGAAAATCGTTTTCGCAGTCGTGACGGCGAATATCATTGGCTTTCGTGGACGGCAGTGCTAGATAATGGCTATCTCTATTGCGTTGCCCGTGATATTAGCAACGAAAAACAGCGCCAAGCTGAAATCGAACGTATGCAAACCCAATTGCGGCAATCGCAAAAAATGGAGGCAATCGGTCAACTCACAGGCGGCATCGCCCACGATTTTAACAACATTTTAACTAGCATTTTGGGTGGACTGGATTTGCTGCAACGCCGCATCAACGTAGGCCGTTTCGATACAATTGAGCGCTACATCAACAGTGCAATTAAATCGGCCAAACGTGCCGCTGCATTAACCCAACGTCTATTAGCATTCTCGCGCCAGCAAGCGCTGGATGTGCAACCAATCAACATCAATAGCCTGATCCAATCGCTCGACGATTTGCTCCAACGCAGCCTTGGCGAGCAAATTCAGGTGGCAACCAACCTCAGTGATGACGTTTGGCGGGTGCGCACCGATGCCAATCAGCTTGAAAACGCCTTGCTCAACTTGGCGATCAACGCCCGTGATGCCATGCCCTACGGCGGAATTCTGACCATTAGCACCAGCAATATCAACGCGCAACAAGCCCAGCAACTGCAACTTGATCCGCATGAATATGTATTAATCGAAGTCATCGATAGCGGCACTGGTATGAGTAGTGAGGTAATCGAACGCGCTTTCGATCCATTTTTTACCACCAAACCCTTGGGGCAAGGCACAGGGTTGGGTTTATCGATGATTTATGGCTTTATCAAACAAATTGGCGGGCATATTCAAATTGAGAGCCAACTCGAACAAGGCACCAGCGTCAAGCTCTATTTGCCGCGTGACCAAAGTGGGCTTGAGCATGGCTTTGCCGCCGAATCGGCCCAAGCTCGCAGCATCGAGGGAGCTACCATTTTAGTGGTTGAAGATGATGAGGCGGTGCGTATGGTGTTGATCGATGTGCTTGGCGAGTTGGGTTACCACACGCTTGAGGCCGAGGATGCCAGCAGTGCCTTAGCCTTCTTCGAGCAGGCTGCGCCGATTGATTTGGTAATTAGCGATATTGGTTTGCCTAAGACTGATGGCTACGATCTAGCGCTGCATATCCGCCAGCGCTATCCAACCTTGCCAATTTTGCTGGTCAGTGGCTACACCGATCGGGCGGCAGTGCGTAGCGGCGAGCTAGAAGCCTATATGGAATTGCTCAGCAAACCATTTGAAATTACCGACTTGGCCAATAAAATTCACGATTTGCTCCAACAAAGCCACAAGTAAGCTTGCCGCCTAGAAGCAACCTCACTTGTGGCCTTGAATCCAACATAAGCGAGCCTGCCGCCTAGAAACAGGCTCGCTTGGCGATTTGGTTATGGCGCAACGCTACAAGCAACGCCATTCAAAACAAAGTTGGTTGGCACAGCATTTGTGCCATTATGACTAGCAATAAAGCCAAAGCTCTGCGTGCCATTAGTCGGAATATTGGCATTCCAATCGGCGCTATGCTTGGCAGTCACAGCTGAACCAGTTTGGGTCAGCACAGTATTCCAACTGCTCGTCACCGTTTGACCATTGGCAAAATTCCAGGTCAACGTCCAACCACCACTAATCGGCGCTCCCAAATTGGTAATCGTCACACCGCCCGTAAACGCGGTATTCCACTGATTAACCACATAGTTAATCCGGCAGCCACCAGGCGCTGGAGTTGACGTTGGGGTGTAGGGCAAACTGGTTGGCGTAATTGGGGTTGCCGTTGGTACACGGGTTGAGGTTGGCGTTGGCGTGTAGGGAATCGCAGTTGAAGTCAGCGGAGTCGCCGTTGGCACGCGAGTCGAGGTCGCAGTCGGCGGCAAACTCGTTGGCGTAGCGGTTGGTACACGAGTTGAGGTCGCAGTTGGCGTATAGGGAATTGCGGTTGAACGGGTTGGCGTAGCCGTAGCTGGAACTGGTGTATTGGTGGGAGTTGAGCCAGCAATATCACCATAAATAATCCCACGACCATTCGTTCCAATATAAACCCGCCCATAAATCCGTGGGTCGCCAGTAATAGTTTCGTTGGTCGAGCCATATTGATGTTGATCGTCGTTGATGCGCACCCAGGTTATGCCGCCATCATCTGAGCGGAAGAAGCCTTCTACGCCATCAATGGCTCCGGTAATGTAGATTGCTTGATAGCTTTGGCCAGGTGCTGCCTTACCAAAACCAACCACATTGGCAACCTGCACTCCAGCAATTTTGCTGAATGTTGTGCCACCATCGGTTGAATGGAACAAGCCATCTTGGCCGCCAGCCAACCACAAATCGCCTTCGATGCCCAAAACGGCCTCGATTTTGGCGCTCTTGGTGGGCAAGCCCGTTGCAACAGCGGTAAAGTTGCGAGCAGCATCGGTGCTACGATAGAGCGTACCATTGGCGATGCCGTAGAACGTCGTCGATTTTACTCGATCAGCAATTACGACTGCTCCAGCCGGAATACCAGCACTCGCCGACCAACTATTGCCACAGCCCATCGAGTAACTGACTGGGGCAGTCGTACCGCTCCAAACAATCATCGAAGCATCAGCAGCCATGGCGATTTTGCCGCCGCCAACTGAGCCAGTAGGTTCACTGCTGGCGTGCGACCAATTTTGGCCACCATCCCATGAACACGCCACCCGTTTGACCGTGCTGCCTTCGCCAACATAGCCTGTGCGAGCCATCACATTCGGGCGGGTTCCAGCAAAATCGATGCTGGTCGATGAGCCAAATTTGAGGCTAGCCGACCACGGTGGAGCCTTAGTCAGATCGGTATGGTAGAAGCCAGCAATATCACCCAAGGCACTTACCAAGTGCACACCTTCTGGTGGGCTAACCAATTCGAGAACTGCGGTTTCTTCAAGGCCATGGGCCCGCACATCGAGGGCAACTTTGCCGCCAGTATCCCAAGCAGTCAAATTATCGGTGCCATAAATCGTTGCGCCAGTGCCATAGAGCATGCGATCTGAGTTGAATGGATCAATCTCGATATCGCCGATCATCCAGCCCAATTTAGGTGCAACTTCAGGTGCGGTTGCATTACCACCAAAGTCAAGCCATGGCGAACTGCTAATATCTTGAGTATAGCGGAAGGTGCGTTCGGGATAGTTGGCCCATTCCCAAATACCGCTCCATGTCGCGCCGCCATCGGTGCTGCGATAAATCAAGGCATCAGGCCACCATGAATTGAGGCTGGTTACCAACAAGGTATTGGGATTTTGCGCATCAACCGCCAAGCCGCCATAGCCAAAATAATCGTCGGCGCTGCTCGAAGGAATTGGGCTAATGTTCGTCCAAGCTTGGGTGGCGGTGTTATATTTCCAAACATCACCCTTGCCACCATCATAGGGGCCAGGTGTATCGCTGTAGGTGATGTAGAGCATGCCGTTTGAGGCCAAAGTAGCATGATGTGGCAAATAGCCTGCGGTTGGTTGGCCGGGTAATGCCGCCCAAGTTGCCCCGCCGTCGGTGCTGCGATAAATACTGGTGGTCGTATCGGCAACCCCAACATAAATCGTTTGCGAAGCGCTGCCACTACTGCCAGTTCGTGGATCAAACGTTACCCACACTACCCCAATACGGTCATTGAAATAGGGATCGGTATAGTTGCCAATCGCCGGAAAACTAGTAACTTGCGCCCAGGTTGCACCATAATCGGTGCTGCGCCAGAGGCCTTGGCCGCGTGTACCGAGGTAAAGCACGCTATTTTTGTTGGGGTCAATCGCCAAACGTTCGCCCATCGAGCGGCCTGGCATATTACCGCCAAGTTTAAATGGCAGGTCGGTGCGGGCCCACGAATTGCCTTTGTTGGTCGAGCGCAAAATCGCGCCGTTGGCCGAAGTCCAATCGTTAGTGTAAGTGCCAGCGGCCAAATAGAGGCGGTTGGGATCAACTGGGTCGGTCGCGAGGCTATCGATCCCAGTCCAGTTCCAATCGGTTGCACCAATCCAGTCGGTTAGGGGAATCCAACGCTTGGTTGTGGGGTTCCAGCGGTATGCACCACCAATATCGGTGCGGGCATACACCAAATCGCGTTCAGTTGGATTGTAAATAATCCCTGGGACAAAACCACCGCCAACAATCTCGACATTCGACCAATTATATGGCTGACTACTTGCCGCCCGCGATTGCGGCACGGCCACCATCGCTTGAATTACGCCTGCAAACAGCACCACTACTGCTGCGGCCATCTTTAGCATTCGCATAGATGGGGTCTCCTTTGCACCCTATTTTTGGTTACGATGTTTGGTTTAAAGCAGCAGGCAAGCACTGGCAACAACGACAAGCAACATGGGCTTGACCTTTAAGTAATAATTAATTAGTTATGGAATCGGTTCCAGAAATATCAATAAATTAACCCTTGGTAAGCTCAATGAACGAATAAAACCCCCTTTGATAAATAGGTATTTGGGATCGGTCTCAAAAATTAAATTGCAATTAATCAAGCATCTTAGCTAAAAAAAGCCGCAAGTCAATACTAAAACTTTAGAATTCATTAAAAAGTTAGCAATTTAACCATGAACCCTGAGTTTATGTAACCACTACTCTCGATAAGTCCATGTAATTTCTTGGAGTTCCATGTGTCGCGTATAGATTGTCGGATCATTCTCAAATAAATACTCACGATTAACGTCGAATGCAATACCATGTTCAATCATGCGATCAAGGGTTACATCAGTTACTTCTCGATAGGTATTGAATCGGTCAGGAAATGTTGCTTCATCGTATTCCGATAAGGCAATAATTGTGTCTCCACTATTGTGCAGGAGATAAAAGGCAATCATCGCTGTAGCAATTGGATAGTTAATAATTTCCTGTTTTGTACAGACCGGGAGTCGCGTAAAGGCAATATATTCTGCTTTGGTGGTATTAAAAATAAGATAGCAGGTCGTCATTAATCCCTCACATCGTTATCGTTAATGAGCAAATTGGCTCAGTGTGCAATCTGTGTTTGCATCCATACATGGGCTTTGTCAATAAACGCTTGGGAAATTGCACTAGCAAAGGCCCAATTCTGAAAACCATGCGGCCCACCAGTTGTAATCTCAAACGTTACGTCAACTCCAGCCGTTTGTAAACGCTCAGCATACAAACGATCTTCTTGGTAAAACAAATCAATATCGCCAACACCGATCCACGTTGGTGGCAAGCCTTGCAGGTTTTCGCGTCGCGCAGGCACTGCATAGGCTGGAATTGCATCAATGCCGGGTTTGGTCGCCAAATAGGCCTGCCAACCGATTAAATTTTTGCGATTATTCCAAACAAAATGGTCAATTTTGCTCAATTCAACCTTGGTCGTCGTGCGGTCATCAAGCATTGGACAAAACAGCAATTGAGCCAGCGGCTGAGTCGTGCCCAGATCAACCAAGCGTTGCGCCAAACTTGCTGACAAACCACCGCCAGCACTTTCGCCACCAAGCACCACCCGCACTGGGTCAATCGCTAGCGTCGCGGCCTGCTGCTGAAGCCACTGCCAACCAGCCAAACAATCATCAAGCGGGGCAGGAAATGGGTGTTCGGGAGCCAATCGATATTCCACCGAAACCACCACAATCCCTAAGCGTTGCGCCGTCGTGGCACACCATTGATCATCTTGCGCAGCCTGGCCAATAATCATCCCGCCGCCGTGAATCCAAAACAATGCAGCCGTTGAGCGACAAACAGCGGGGCGATAAATGCGTACTGGGGGATTTAAATCGTTGCGTTGTTCAATCGTCACTCCATCAAACTGATTGGCCGGAATGCGACTGCCTAACCAACGTACAAAACGCCGCCCCCAAGCGCTGCCCAACGGCAAAGGTGGAATCCGGCGGACATAGCGTTGTAATTCAGGCGCGACCATTGAAAGCTGCATCGACAACCCCTTTCAAACCAAACATCATGTTCAATTAGCCTGCTAAATAGCAGATTAAGCCCAATTTGTACAGTAAATGGCAGTGATTTACCAGCAAAAATCCCTTTTTTCGCCATTTCAGGCAGGTATGCTAAAGCTGGATCACCCAAAGGAGCACCAATTGCCAATGCGGTCAATTCGCAAATCGAAGTTCGAAGAGCAGAGTAGAAACCTACAGATACACAAGGGAACCAAAGAGGAGCCAACAACGTTTGATCGGTGTGGTCCACAATGCCTTATCAATTTAACCAAAAAGAGGATGTTATGCGACTAAAACGAAGCAGCATTGTGCTGATCGCATTGATCATCAGCGCTTGTGGGGGAGAAGCGAGCTTACCGACCATCAATCCGCAGCCACAACGGCCAGCGCCGCAGCCACGGCCACCGATCAATGCTGATGAGCCAGAGCCAGCACCACAATGGCCGACTGCCGAAGCAACGAGCGCAGCGCCAGCGCCACAGCCAGCGCCAACTCAAGCAGCAAATGCCGGTCAGCCAGTGCCAAATCCTGCGGTTGGTCAGCCTTTGGTTGATACGTGGGAGCTGCCAACCCAACCGATCGATCCAAATCCAAATTACGCCTACGAACAAGATCAAGAAATCTTTGATTCGATGTATTTTAAAAATTATGGCACAAATCCATTCGTGCGAACAGAAACCGACCCCTTATCGACCTTTGCGATGGATATTGATAGTGCCTCGTACAGCCTGATGCGCAGTAGCATCAACCAAGGCCTCTTGCCGCCAGCCGATTCAGTGCGAGTCGAAGAATATTTGAACGCCTTTGATTATGAGTATCCCCAGCCCGAGGATGGCGATTTTGCAATCTACAGCGAAGTAGCACCATCGCCATTTGGCGGCCCCAACTACGAGCTAGTGCAAATTGGAATCCAAGCTCGAAGTATCGAAGTCGCTGATCGCAAACCTGCCGCCCTTACCTTTGTGATCGATACATCGGGATCGATGGCGCAAGATAATCGCTTGGAAATGGTCAAAAATGCCCTGATTTATTTGGCGGGGCAACTTGAGCCTGACGATAGTTTGGCAATTGTGGCCTTCAACGATGGAATGCGGGTGGTATTAAACCCAACTTCGGGTGCAAATCAGATGGATATCATCACCGCAATCAACTCACTTGAGCCAGCTGGCAGCACCAACGCCGAAGCAGGACTCTATAAAGGCTTTGAATTAGCCTGGCAAGCCTACAAACCTGAAGGCATCAATCGGATTTTGCTCTGCTCAGATGGTGTAGCCAATAGCGGCATGACCGAACCAAGCCAACTGCTCGCGACCTTCCAACAATATCTTGATGCAGGCGTTCAGCTTTCGACCTATGGCGTGGGCATGGGCAACTACAACGACATTTTGTTGGAGCAACTGGCCGATAAAGGCGATGGCAATTATGCCTATTTCGATTCAGCCGATGAAGCCCAACGCCTGTTTGGTGAGCAATTGACTGGCTCACTACAAACCATCGGGCGCGAAGCCAAAATCCAAGTTAATTTTGATCCCAATGTGGTGAAACGATATCGCTTGATTGGCTATGAAAATCGTGCAGTAGCCGATAGCGACTTCCGCAACGACAGTGTTGATGGTGGCGAAGTTGGTGCGGGCCATAGTGTGACAGCGCTGTATGAAATTAAGCGCCATCCTGAGGCCCAAGGCCCAATCGCCCAAGTTAATATTCGGTATATCAGCATGGATACCAACGCGCCAGTTGAGGAAAGCCTGAATATTTCAACAGCGCAAATTCATCGCAGCTTTGATCGCGCTAGTGCGCGAATGCACTTGGCAACGAGCGTCGCCGAATACGCTGAACTCTTACGCCATTCACGTTGGAATAACGGCACTGATATCCTTGATGTGCTTGATCTGGCGGAAGAAGCGGCGCTAGATTTGCCCAATAATCAAAGTGCCGTTGAATTTGTTACCCTGCTGCGGCAGGCTGAGCAGATGCACCAATAACTAAAATAATCAACGCCCGTTTCAGCGACTGAAATGGGCGTTGATTACCAGAATGCCAGTACAAGAACAATAGTACCTAGCAAGCAACCTCACGAGCGAGCAGATGGTCATCGAAAATCAAACCATGGTCAGCACTATTCCAACCCAATGGCCACAAGGTTCCAGCGTTGTAGCGAGCACCTTGGAGTTGAGCGTCAGTCAGGGTAGCGTTGCGCAGATCAGCATCGCGCAGATCAGCACCGCGCAAATCAGCGCCAGTGAAATTCAATTGTTGGCGGGCTGGGTGAGTCGATTGATTGGAGCGAACGCCAAACAAACTAGCATCGACCAAGATTGCGCCACAAAATTGAGCTTGGCTCAGGTTGGCCCCTGAGAGATCAGCATTGGTAAAATCAGCACCATCGCATTGAGCTTGATTCAGATTTGCATCACGGAAATCTGCAGCGACAGCAGCAACTCGATTGAGTCGAGCGCGATGAAAATTAGCGCGTTGAAGATTAGCGCCACTTAATTGGGCACGCACTAAATCAGCCAAGTTGAATTGGGTATCTGCCAATTGTGCATCACAAAAATCGTGGTGACGCAAGCGGGCAAATTGCATGTTGCTGCGATAGGCCGACGAAACGGGCGTTTGAACAGGGTGGTTTTGTACGTCCAAAACCAAAACATCGCGCTGGGTTGTCATAGCAGTCTACCTTCATTTAACGTCGTGGTTAAAAGAGCAAGGGCGAATAATGATGAGCGTTGGGGTTTGCTATTAGCGCAAGCCTAAGCAAGAAGTATGCTCATCGTTCGGTGACCAAGCCAAAAGGTATCTAGAACTCCAGCTACGCTGTTGAATTCGAGGCATTGCAGGCAAGAATGAAACCAAAAGAGCAATTGTTTGGGCAATCATACCAACGCGGACTGATGAACGATTCCGATCTGGAAAGAAACAATACAACATGGTAACTCCAAACATCAGACGGTCAGGGTCTGAGGTAAGAATTTGGGTGTGTTTATGTCATATAAACACGGGCCGATAGAAATCCCGCCTCCGATAGCACCTACCACGCTTAGCCATACCATAGCGTTGCTGCTGGCAGTAATCAGCGGTATATCACCCACAATCACCAGCCAAGGTTCGCTGCAAACAACGAGGCTATTAGCCTTGTACAGGGTTGTCTGTTAGAACTTTTAGCCCGACGCGCTTACCCTTTGGGGGGATACGCTGTCAATTGTTGTGGCAGGTTGTGCCACGTGAATTTGGTGATGGTTGTTCAGATAAGATTGGTTTATCTGTGGGTTGTGGGGAAGATTATACACAGATTAACCGCCATACCACTAGGTAATTAGAAACCATTTCGATAGTACCAATAGTACCACTTGGTTTCTGACCTAGAGTGTATAGGAACTCAGTACTAGCACTTCTAGAATGACTTACCCATGCTATGGTATAACATTCACAAGGATAATTGTGCAACAACCGTTCTAGTCCTGACTATCAAGTAGTTAGGATCAGTGTAGCCCGTATCATACCAAGAATTGCGAAATTTGTCACATGGAAATGGTGGTAATGGTCAGGGTGAAATGCGGGCCAAATATCCAACTTAAATACTATACAACTATAGGCCGTCTATGGTACACTTTCCACACATAAACCTATAGGCCTATCGGTATATTGACATATGTGAAGTGTAAACTAATTCCACACCAGATCGGGCCTACCACTGCTTGAATGCCATCAATTCCGCTCTTTGCTCCGCGCATCAATTCAAGCAGATTATTGTGGTTGCTGATGGAAGAGTCGTTAATCTTTGGTAGGGCATAGCAGGCGCTATGCTGAAGGAGCAAGCATGCAAGCCTCAATCCAGCGCTGGCTTAATACAATTAAAATCTCCGATCCCGTGCAACGTGAACAAGCTGTCCTCCTTCAAATCATGCTGATTGGATTAAGCATCATTTGTTTCTTCACAGTTCCCACTGCATTTATTGTGTCAAGTACTGTTGGCAGTGCATTTCGTGCCAGTCTAACAAGTATGTTGATTTTAATTTTCTTTGTAATCGCTGTCATCAACTTGCGTCAAGGCCATTTTCGGCGCTCAGTTACACTGGCATCAAGTGGTCTAGTCGTTGGTTTGTCGATTATTCTTTTACTTGAAGGTTTACGCAATAGTGCTTGGATTCTTTCGGCTTTCATGATGCCAATCACGCTATCGGGTTTGTTAACTGGCCGCAAGGGTATTAAAACAATTGCTGGTGCAAGTATTATCGTAATTGCCATTCTTGGCGGATTACAGTTATTTAATCTGCAATTTGTTGGGGCTTATCCGCGCCTCGGCGATCTTTTGCCACCAACCATTAGCACGTTTATATTTAGTGTGTTGATTGTAGGTTTCTTCTTTCATCGTTTTAGCGCCTCGTTAAATGATGCCCTCAGCCGCGCTTTGCAACGTGAATCCGAACTCCAACAGATTCGCGATAAACTTGAAATTTTAGTCGATCAGCGAACCGCCGCTTTGCAAGATGCCTTGCACGCGGTCGAAGAGCGTGAAGGTCGGCTCGAAAAAACCAATATCGAACTAGCTGCCGCCAAAACTGCTGCCGAGGAAGCCAATCAGCTCAAGTCGCGCTTCTTGGCCAATATGAGCCATGAGCTGCGCACGCCACTCAATGCAATTATCAACTTCACCGCCTTTCTTGATCGGTATGGTGAATTCTCTGAGCGCCAACGTGAGCTGCAAGAACGGGTGCTTTATAACGCTGATCATTTGCTTGGGTTGATCAACGACATTCTCGACCTCTCGAAAATTGAGGCTGGGCGCATGGAGTTGATGTATGAGAAAACGCAACTTGAGCCAATTATCACTGGGGTCATGGCTACTGCCAGCGGGCTAACCCGCGATAAAGGGCTTGAACTTGAACTCGATATGCCCGAAGAACTACCAACGATGGTAATTGATAAAGTGCGAATTCGCCAAGTATTGCTCAATTTGCTCTCAAACGCCGTCAAATTCACTGAGCAAGGCCAAATTAATGTGGCGATCAGTCAACCCGATGCTGAAACTGTGCAAATTTCAGTCCAAGATAGTGGAATTGGGATCGCTCCTGAGCATCAGCAACAAATTTTCGAAGAATTTCAACAAGTGCAAAATGAAGTTACCCACCAATATCAAGGCACTGGCTTAGGCTTGCCGATTAGTAAATTATTGGTGGAGATGCACGGCGGCAATATGTGGCTCGAAAGCACGCCTGGCAAAGGTTCAACCTTCTTCTTTAGTTTGCCAATTACTAATAAATTACCCGAAACTACCACGATCGATCTAACTGCACCACCAAGTTTGGCCGAACTTGAGGCAGAACCAAGCAACCCAACAACCATTGAGATTGTGGTGATTGATGATAATCCTGATGCCCATGAGACCTTCCGCGTCATGCTAGAATCAGGAGGGTATCGCGTGCATAGCGTGCTTGATAGTCGCTTGGCAATCAGCACGATCAAACAAGTTGAACCACGCTTGATTATTACCGATGTGCAAATGCCCAATCTTGATGGCTGGGAGTTGCTGGCCCAGATCAAGAATGATCCAACGATTGCCCATATTCCAATCGTGGTTTGCTCAGTTGTCGATCAGGGGACAATTGGGTTGGTACTGGGGGCACGGAAACATATTGTTAAACCTGTACGTGAGGAGGTATTGCTGGCTGTTGTTCAAGAATGTGTCGAACCAACTGCCGAGATCTTGGTCGTTGATGATAACCCTGATGCTCGTCAAGTCATTCAGCATATTCTCGCAGCACGTGATTATGCCATCAGCGAAGCAGCCGATGGGATTGAAGCGCTTGCCATGATCGAACAATCAAAACCCGATCTGGTCATTCTTGATCTCATGATGCCACAAATGGATGGCTTTGAAGTGCTCGAAAATCTGCGGCATAGCCCTAATTATGCCGATATTCCCGTGATTATTGTCAGCGCCAAGGATCTTGATCAACAGGAACATGATTGGCTGCGCACTCGCGCCCAAGGGGTCATTGCTAAACGCCAACTTAGTGAGGAAGAATTTCTTAGACGCATTAATGAGATCTTTAACCAAGGAGTAGAGTATGCCCGTGGCAAGTAATGAATATTTTGTTCCCGTTGTACCGAGCGACGCATCTGTGATTATTGTTGAGGATAACCCCGACAATTTGTTCGTTTTGGAGATTCTGCTCCGCGAAGATTTGCGCGTCAAATACTATAACGGACGCGCCTCTGGCCGCCAATTTTTCAAGCTGCTTGAGGCAAATCCACGGTTATACCCCGATTTAGTGCTGCTCGATATTCAGTTGCCTTATGAAGATGGTTTTACTGTCTTTAAAAATATGCTCAATGTCCCACAACTTAAAAATACCCAAGTGATTGCGGTAACCGCGAATGTGATGCCACAAGATGTGGCCAAAGCCCGTGAACTTGGCTTCAATGGCCTGATTGGCAAGCCGATTAATCGCAATCGCTTCCCCGCTCAAATTACGCGGATCTTAAATGGTGAATCAGTCTGGGAACCCTACTAAGCCCCTGTGATCACACCAGCGTCTTGTCCTAGGCGCTGGTGTGATCGCTATCCAGAAAGGAGCAGGGTTTAGATTACGACCTTGTGTAGGATCTCGACCCGTTGTCTATGAGCTTAATTGTTGATATCTTAATTGATGATCTGCGGGCCTTGATTCGCGACCTTGGCCAAAATGGTGGACTGATGAGTCCATCAGTCTATGACACATCCCAAGCGTTGCGGCTTTATCCAACTCCCAGCGAAGATCATGTTTGGCCAGCGGTCAATTGGCTGATTAGCCAACAACAGTCAGATGGCGGCTGGGGTAATCCATCGATGCCGCTCAGTCGAGCAGTGCCAACCCTCGCGGCCATTTTAGCCCTGCGTCGCCACTGTCAGCGGCGGTCAACCTTCGATGGATTGCTTGAGGCCAAACGTTTTCTGCGCCGCCAACTTGAATATTGGGAAAAACCGCTGCCCGATAACCTACCAGTTGGCATGGAACTCCTGCTACCGTACATGCTTGAAGAAGCCTATCGCGAAGAGCATCAAGATGATATCGACGATGTGCCAATTAAGCTCCGCCTCAATATTCCCCTGGCGCCCTATCGCGAGTTGATCGCACTCGGCGAACATAAACGCTCATTGATTCAACAAAAAAAGCCCCGCGCAGGCACAGCCCCAGTCTATTCATGGGAAGCTTGGGCTAGTCATGCCGATCCAGCATTGATCGATGGCTCAGGTGGCATTGGCCATAGTCCCGCCGCCACCGCTGCTTGGTTATTTGCTGCCAATCACAATCCCAATCTACGCAACGAAATCGCTGGGGCTGAAAACTACCTGCGCCAAGCATCGCTGGCCACCTCAGAAAGTGCTCCGTGCATTATGCCAACCGCGTGGCCAATCCCACGCTTCGAACAATCGTTCAGTTTATATGCCTTGGTCACTGGCGGCATTCTCGATTTTCCCAGTATTCAGGATGTGCTCAAACCGCAAATTGCTGATCTACATCAAGCCCTCAAGCCACAAGGCATCGGCTTCAGTGACGATTTTATGCCCGATGGCGATGATACCGCCGCCGCCGTGGCAGTATTGATCGCCGCTGGCTATCCGGTTGATCTGGCAATATTAACCCAATTTGAGCGAGAACCCTATTTCGTGGCATATCATGGCGAGTTACAGCCCTCAATTTCGTTGACAGCCCGCGCGGTGCATGCGCTTGATTTAGCAGGAGTCGATATTTCACGCTGGTGGAAGATTTTTATCGATGCTCAGAAACTTGATGGAAGTTGGAGCGGCGATAAATGGAATACTTCCTGGCTCTACACTACCTGCCATGTACTGATTGCGCTCAAAAACTCGCCCTACAAAACTGCAATGAAAGAAGCTGTCGCTGCTTTACAAGTCCATCAACATCCTGATGGAGGCTGGGGCATCATCAATCGATCAACCACGGTCGAAACGGCTTATGCGGTATTGGCACTGCAAAACTTACGTGAAGCTGGACTCTTAGCTGACGACGACATTCACATGCTCCAACGTGGTTATAATTGGCTCTGTATTCATTATCGTCCGTTTCGGATGAAAGAGTATCAATGTTGGCTCAATAAAGAAATTTATTGCCCCCAACGGATTGATCGCGCCTATGAATTAAGCGCCATGTTAGCAGTCACCCTAGGAGAATTAAAATTATGAGGCCCACGCCCACGTTAGCAGAATTTCTTCATGCCCCACTTACGACAATTCGCCAAGTTGCGCCAGCAACCATGGTTTTTTCGAGTGGTGGTAGCCGACGCAAAGCAGCTTTAGCCAATATGTCGGCTGCTGGTGAAGAATATGCACGTTGGTCGCATCAACAATTACTCAAATGCCTTGAGCTTTTTTTTAATCATGGCATTAAGCATCTTTTCTTACCCATGCTTTTGCCCAACCAATTTCAAGAAACTACGCCAAATTATCGTGAGCATATCGAACAATGGGTTGCTTGGGGCGCAGCAAGTCAGGCAATGTTGGAATACTATCAGGAACATAATTGGCGAGTACGCCTCTTAGATACCCAATATTCGCCTATTTTGGCCGATGCTGCTCAACGCTTGCAGCAACCCTATGATCATCCCGATCAACCAACGCTTTGGTGGTTTGTCGTGCGTGATTCGGAAGATCCATGGCAAATCATCTTCCAAGCAGCCCAACAAACTGCCTTCAAAACTCGGAGCCAAGCGATTGAGGCAATCTATGGCGAGCCGATTCCACCAGCAGAGCTATTCGTTTCGTTTGGCAAACCCCAAGTTAATCATGATCTCTTGCCGCCGTTGTTGGTTGGCGAGTTGCAATGTTATTGGACGCAAAAGCCTGGCTATACGCTCAGCGAGGAGGAGTTTCGCCAGATTTTGTACGATTTTGCCTTCTTGCGCAAAACTTGGCAGGCCGATAAAACCGAACGCACGCAAGCCGCCCTCGCATTTCGCCAGCACTGGGAGCGTGGCCCAATCTTAGGGCTTGGTCAACAACTTGGGCCGTTTTGGTATCCACAATCAACCAGCATTGAATCAGAGTTGTAGCAGCGTTTTAGGAGAATTGTGTATGACAGTCCTATCAACCGATATTCCAGCACCCAACTCACCAAGCATCAGCGATGTTGAAGCCTACTACGACGCGATGGGGCCGTTCTATAAATTAATTTGGGGCGATAGTGTTCATGGCGGCTATTGGCCAGCAGGCTTGGAAGATATGTCGCTCCCCGAAGCCCAAGAACATTTGACCAATTTGATGATTGCGAAAACGCCAATCAAACCAGGCCAACACATGCTTGATCTTGGCTGTGGCACAGGTTTGCCGGCGATTCGCATGGCCAGCGCCAAACAATGTCATGTCCATGGATTAACTGTGGCGCACGGCCAAGTTGCCGAAGCGCAAGCCACTATCCAAGCCATGCAAATGCAGGAGCTTGTGCACATCAATTGGGGCAATGCCATGGAATTGCCGTTTGAAGCCGATTTTTTCAATGCTGCATGGGCTTTTGAATCAATTTTTCATATGCCAAGCCGCCTTACCGTGATGCAAGAAGCCAATCGCGTTTTGCAGGCTGGTAGTTATTTTGTGCTAACCGATATTGTTGAAGTCAAGTCGCTCAGCCCTGAGCAGCAGCAGGTCTTTTTCCCAGCATTCCAAATTAATACCCTCACCACCAAACAAGGCTATCTCGATCTCTTTGAGCAAACCGGCTTCGAGCAGCTTGAGTTGATCGATTTGACCGCTGGCATCGAGAAAACCCTGGCTCATACCAAACTTGGCATTGAGCAAAAACGGGCTGAACTAGCGGCAATTTATCCACCAGAAATGCTCGGAATGATCGAACAAACATGGCCGATGGTCGAGAAAATTTACGCCGAGTTTGTGCGCTATGTCCTGATTGTCGCGCGTAAACGTGGCTAAACCCAACAAATTCTAATTGTTGTGCTCATTTCAACCGTTCCATGCCCCAGATCAGCGACAACGATTTACATACTTCAAACGATCAAACGAATTAATTACTCACGAAGGAGTTAATGGTATGTCGCTGATTCAAAAAATGACCAAAGCGTTTGTATTAATCGTCGAAGATAATATTGATAACATGCTGGTATTAACTGAATTGCTGAATGTTATGCCAGAAGTGCGTTATTGTAATGTACGGCCTTCAGGTCGCCAACTGTTTGCCTTCCTCGAAAACGATGCTGTACCCGCAATTAATTTAATTTTGTTGGATATTAACTTGCCACGCGAAAATGGCTATGTGCTATTGCCCAAAATTCGTGTGCATCCCAAGCTCTGTAACGCCTTGGTGATCGCGGTCAGTGCTCAGACGGGGCCGCAAGAAGTTGCTAAAATTCGCGCGGCTGGCTTCGATGGCTTTCTGGCCAAACCATTGCACTTCCAACGCTTCCCTGAACAACTACGCCGAATTATGAATGGTGAACAAATTTGGGAAGGTGCGTAATCTGGATATTTAGTTAGTTTATTCTTAAGTATTCTAGCCAATAAATTATAGAAATCAAATCCATACTATTTTTGTGATCTATTTAGATAATTTTAGGGTTGTGAATAAAATACAACCAAAATTTGAACTAAATTTAACCAAAAATATTATTTTATGCCGTATAATACTAGTTGATCTGTGTGTCCAGGAGAAACAATTCATGGATTTTGCAATGTGGCATAACGTGAAAAGCAAAGTGGGCATTCTACTTGGCTTCACGCTGTTGGTCGGCTCGCTTGGCCAAGCTGCACCAACGAAGGCCGCCGAAAAGCTGTGTTTCAACCAGCCCGGCGTTGTTGAATGTATTGCTCCCGAGTTCCGCGATTACTGGGAAAAGAACGGTGGGCTGCCCGTTTTTGGCTATCCCCAAACCGCAGCCTATGAAGAAGCCACTCCTGAAGGTAAATTCTTGGTGCAATATTTCGAGCGCCAACGGCTTGAATATCACCCCGAGAAACCAGCTCCATTTACGATTTTGCTTGGCCGGATTAATGATGAAGTGCTGTTGCGCGAAAACCGCGTATGGCGCGATTTCCCCACCGCTCCCCAAGCGACGGGCTGCCAATTGTTCAGCGAAACTGGCCACAGCGTTTGTGGTGAGTTCTTGAAATATTGGAACTCGCAAGGTTTGGATTTGGGCGAAAATGGCATTACCTACGGCGAATCATTGGCCTTGTGGGGCTTGCCACTCTCTGATCCGCAAGAAGAAATTAACATCGATGGCGATAAAGTGTTGACCCAACACTTTGAGCGTGCTCGCATGGAATGGCACACCAAAGCTGGCAAGAACCAAATCTTGCTAACTCGCCTTGGCGTGACCTTGGTGCCAATGCAGCTCAAAATGTTGGCAATCAACGACTTCCACGGTCAAATTTCAACGGGCCGCAAGGTGAGCAACAAGGATGTTGGTGGCGCTGCCTACTTGAGCAGCTACATCAAACAAGCTCGTGCCAAAGCTCGCTACTCGTTGACCGTACAAGCTGGCGATATGGTCGGCGCAAGCCCACCAAGCTCAGCCTTGTTGCAAGATCAGCCAACCATGGAATTCCTCAATATGTTGGGAGTTAATGTTGGCACAATCGGCAACCACGAATTCGATGAAGGCTTCGATGAAATGATGCGCTTGATCGATGGTGGTTGTCACCCAACCGCTGGCTGCTGGGAGGGTGCAAACTATCCCTATGTTGTGGCCAACGTGATCGACAAACGCACCAACAAAACGATTTTACCAGCCTATCATGTGATGAACATCGATGGTGCACGCATCGGCTTTATCGGCGTAGTCCTAAAAAATACCCCTGAAATCGTGATTCC
This sequence comes from Chloroflexota bacterium, assembly GCA_020161265.1. Taxonomy (NCBI): domain Bacteria; kingdom Bacillati; phylum Chloroflexota; species Chloroflexota bacterium. The sequence continues at coordinate 535,970 of JAIUOC010000001.1, forward strand.
ATCAGGCGTGACCAATCTTGAATTTATCGATGAAGTTACCGCAATTAACCAAGCAGTAACCGAATTGAACGGTCAAGGCGTACATGCAATCGTCGTTTTGGCCCACGAAGGTGGCACGCAAAACGCTACAACTGGCGCAATTTCAGGGCCGATTAGCACCATTGCTAATGGAATCAACGATGATGTCGATGTGATCGTTAGTGCTCACTCGCACACGGCGATTAGTGGCGAAGTCGATGGCAAGTTGATCACCCAAGCGCTTTCGTATAGCACCGCATTTGCCGATATCGATTTGACGATCGACCGCGCTAAACGCGATATTGTCGCCAAAAAAGCAACAATCGTTACGACCTTCCACGAAGGTATGACCCCTGATGCTGATGTTGCGGCAATGGTCAAGAAATACGAAGACCAAGTAGCACCGCAAGTCAATCGCAAGGTTGGTACTTCAGCCATCGCAATCACCAACACTGCTAACGATGCAGGCGAATCGGCCTTAGGTAACTTAATTGCCGATGCTCAACGCAACACCATGAGCACCCAATTTGCCTTTATGAACCCAGGTGGCATTCGCGCACCACTCGATGCTGGCGAAATTACCTGGGGCGAGTTGTATTCAATCCAGCCATTCAGCAACGATTTGGTCAAGATGACGGTAACTGGGGCTGATATCTACACCTTGCTCAACCAACAATGGCAAACCCAAAGCGATGGGACAGTTCGCGCTCGCATCCTGCAAATTTCAGGCTTGAGCTACACCTGGACTGATGCCAACGCGGTTGGTCAAAAAGTGCTTGAAGTCCGTGATGGCAGTGGCCAACTTTTGGATAAAGCTGCCAGCTACACCATCACCGTCAATAGCTTCTTGGCGGATGGTGGCGATGGCTTTGTTGTGCTCAAGCAAGGCAAGAATCGCGAAGTTGGCCCAACCGACCTCGATGGCTTAGTGCGCTACATCGAAAAATTGGCTCAGCCAATCAGCGCCAACATCGAAAACCGCATCGTCAAACAATAATTACACGATAACACACGATCACCAATGCAGCAGGTTTGGCCTGCTGCATTGTGTTTTAGGGCAACCAGCGTGGCCAAATCGCATCATCAGCAAATTGGCTGGCATTGGGGGCAGCAGGGTTTTGTTGCCAAATTGAATAGCGCGATTGCTGTGGGTCAAGTCTACTCCAAACCAATTGCTGACTATCTGGCGACCACTGGGGATCAAAATTATCGTATTGCGGATCGTTGGTAAGTTGAATCGGTTGAATGGAATTATTGAGCTTTAATAGCCAAACTTCGCCTAATTCAGCGCCCAACGGGCGGCGAATATAGGCTAATTGCTGACCATCAGGAGCCAGCCGTGGATAGTACACATCGGCATCAGGGCTTTCGAGCACAACATTTAATTGCTTGGTCGCCAGATCATAACGCACCAAACGACCAAAACGTCCTGTTTCTGGCTCAGTGAGTTGGGCAATAATTAAGGCCTGGCTATCAGGCTGCCATGTAAATGTGCCGGTCAGGGTTAATTCACGGGTTACCCCAGTAACATCTTGTAACACTAATTGAGGCCGATCAGCCAATTCATAGATCAACCAATTCCCATCAGGCGACCATTGTTGATTCAAAGCGGGCGTTTGATCGGCATCCAAGCTTTGGGGCTGGCGCAAGTTGGCGCTGATTTGCCAGATGCTGGGCGGCGCAGGCTCGTCATCAATCAAGGCCAATGGCGAACGCAAATAAAGCAGTTGATCATTGGTAGGATGACAGGTGGCTTGGCTCAACACCGCCTCAGGATCATCAACCAAAATTTGGGTTTGTAAATCGGCTAAATTACTTGCGACCAAACGCTTGGTTGTGCTGGTCGCCGTTGTATAGACCAAACGACCTTGGTTGAAGCAAGCAGGGCCATTGACTGCCGCGCCAATTGTGCGAAATCCGGCAACACCACTGATGATCAAATGGGCAGATGTTAATGGTTGTTGCACATAACTCAAACGCCAACCTTGTGAGCCAAAAGTTGGCACAGCAGTTGGCACAGCGGTGGGTTGCACTGAGCCACAACCGATTAAACTCGCGATCATTCCAAGAAATACGATCCAACGCATGGGGCAACATTCCTCTTAAATAGCCAGAATCCGTCAGGCTAGCCACTTCGCAGCAGCAGGCCTGACGGATTATCGCACAACAATCAATCTTTATTTAAAGCGAATGTGTAAATGATTATCGTGATTGGGATAGGAAGTGGTCAAACCTTCGCTAATCAACACCGGATCATTGAAGTAGATCACAGTAATTTGGTTAGGTGCAGCAGCACGAATGGCTTTGACCAAATTACGGGTAGCAGCGCGATCGTAGGTGCTCGATTGCCAAGTAATTCGACTACCAGTGCATTGCTTGCCATCGGTGCGAATTGGCCAAAGATCAACATCAAGGCCAGTTTCGTGCGAGGCATGGCCAGGAATATCGCCGCCATGCTCAAAACTAATATCGCCAAGCGGCACTTTACCCTTGCCATAACCAACAAAATCACTAGCGGCTGCTTCAATTTGGGCCACAGTTGAGGCAACACCCCAGTTGGCGTTGCCGTTGCTATCGGGGTCTTGATCGCAGATATTGGCACTGAAATCGGTATATTCATAATGCCAAATTAAGTTCTTCCAAGTGGTTGGGCCAACTACACCATCGGCACTGAGGCCAGCATGGCTCTGAAAACTCTTGACAGCGATCTCAGTACCAGCCCCAAATGCACCATCGACGGTTAGGCCAGCGTTGCGTTTGGCATTCAACAAGGTTTGAATAGCCTTGACCGCGTTACCATTATCGCCGCGGCGCACAGTTACAATCAACTCGCCCCATGTATTTGGCCCAACAATCCCATCAGCCCCAAGGCCGCGACTTGATTGAAAACTCTTGACTGAGCTTTCTGTGCCTGAGCCAAACACACCATCGGCACTAATATTGAGCAAATATTGCATAGCTTTGACATCAGTGCCACGATTGCCTTTGCTAATGGTATGGAAAAATGCCGCTGAAAATGCCTGCGCCGAGCCAATTGAACCAAGTGTAATTCCAAAAATCAAGGTAAAACTAGCAATTCGCCAAACTAAAGCTTTCATCAAGCAACCTCACTACATCGCTAAGTTGTTCCAGCTGTTCAAGCCAACCACACCATCAACTGTTAGTTGGCGATTGGTTTGGAAGGCACGAACCAGCGTGTTTACGCCTGTGCCAAAGCTGCCATCAATTGTCGTTGGGTAATTTTGCACCGTCAGTTGATTTTGTAAGGCCTTGACTGCCTCGCCTGTATCGCCTGAGCGCAAGGTCATAATTAATTTTTCCCACGTTGCGGCCCCAACCACGCCATCTGAGGTTAGGCCATTGGCAGTTTGGAAACTCTTGACGGCAGTTTCGGTGCCTGGGCCAAAGGCTCCATCGGCGGTAATCGTCGCGCCGCGTGCCCGCAAAAGATATTGCATGGTTTTGGCGAGGCCAGTTGCGGGGGTGTTACGCCGCAAAATTGGCCACATACGACCAACTGCGCCACCACTAAGCGTGGTATCAACAGCAGTGCGTAACTGTGGCAGCAAACTATAGAGCGTATCGCCAGGGCAACTGGTGTTATCCAAATCGCGATGGCCGACAATAGCGTTGGCGGTTAGGCCATATTGCTGGCAAATATAGGCAATCAATGCCACCAGTTTATTCCACAAGGGCAGGCTAGGCGTAACATTCATATACAAGCCTTCGCATTCGATGCCAATATGGGTGTCATTATGGCCATCGACGTGTGCGCCTTGAACATGCTTCGTGCCACCCTGCAAAATGCTCAAGCTTTGATGGCGACCTTCCATAATCCAGCCACCACGGCTGATCGTAAATTGCTGGCCTGTATCGATCCAGCCGCGATTGAAGTGGCTTTGTTGGATTTGACGGGCTACTTGCCAAGCCTTATTGCGGGTAAAATCGTTGGTGTTAGGATTCGTCGTGTGATGCACGACAATGCCGATTGGCTTTTGATTGAGCACATTGATTGGCTCTTTGGCAGCGGCAGCACCCCAAGCAGTAGTTGAATCAATCGCGGGTGTTGCAACAGCGGCATGGGCAGGCCGCAAGAGGCGTAATTCAGTGCCACCAACCACCACGCTCATTGCCACGCCCAACGATAGTTTGCCAAATGTACGGCGCGAAAGTTTCTTCATTGCGGATATTTCCTTTGTTCAAAAAACAAGCCCCACGTTGGAAACGTGAGGCTTGTAGGCAAAAGCGATTATGGGCGGGGCCAAGCGCAGTGGATGTGAGTGCTATGGCCAGAATCGCCAGGCCCAAGCACTTCGGTCGCGCCGAGGTTGGCGCATTTGTTGCGGAATGATTGTTGGTTGGGGTGTGAGGAGCTAACGTGTGAGCCGTTGATCACATTGACATCGACGGCAACGCCAGCATAGTGACGTGAGTTGGCGCTGTGGGAGCCACCAGCGATTTCGCTGACCGAATAGCTCCACGATTGTGAGAGGGTGATCATCCCATTCAATAATGAGGTGCTGAGGTAAACCGAACCACCTGGGGCATTGCCGTAGCTGCTCCGGCGAGCAGCGCCACCATTAGCGGTGTCAACAATGTTTTGGCGAGCGGTTGCGCTATCGGAAACGCCTGAGGTGTGGATGGTGGCGAGGGCGATGCGGCTGCTATCGCGGATGGTGCGAGCCAAATCGGCGCGGCTGGAGCCACCACCACTTGGATTGCCAGTCAAAGCAGCCCAAGTATCGGCACCAACGATGCCATCGGCTCCCAAACCTTTGCTCGATTGAAAGCTCTTGACTGCTGACAACGTGCCTGCGCCAAAATCGCCATCAACCGTCAACGAATGGCCATGCTTTTTCAATTGGCGTTGCAAGGCATTGACGACAATGTTGTTATCGCCTTGGCGCACGGTGATAACCAATTGCTCCCACGTGTTGGGGCCAACCACGCCATCAGCGCTCAAGCCTTTGCTCGATTGGAAACTTTTGACTGCTGACAACGTGCCTGAACCAAAATCGCCATCGACCGTCAAGCTATAGCCGCGTTGCTTCAACATGGCTTGCACGGTATAGACGTTATCGCCAGAATCACCGTTGCTGACGGTTGCCCAAGTGCGGGCTGCAACACCCTGCGCCGCAGGGCCAAAACTTGCCAACATGACCAAAGCCATGGTTAGGCCGCTGAACCAAAATGCCCACCGCTTGTGCATAATTGCTATCCTTCCTTGTGAATGCCACTAAAAAAGATCGGGAATGGGATTGTTTCAAGCTTGATTGTCGAAAAGCGCGATTCGTAGGTATACTATATGCAACCCTTCTTAAAAAATTCTAAAAATATTGTTATGTTTCTAAAAAATATCTTAAAGCTCTACCAGTGATCCACTAGGAGGTTCCATGACGCAACAGCCTACAATCTTAGTGATTCAACCAGATCGAGCCTTGCAAGCCTTAATTGTGCGGGTCTTGAAAACCGCTAGTTTTCAGGTATTACGCAGCGATAGTATTCAGGAAGCCTTGCTCCTCGTTGAGCAAGAGGCGCTTGATTTGGTGGTCATCGATCAGTGGATTCCCGACCAAGATGCGCTGGAGTTTTGTCGTAATTTACGCGAGCATTCAAATTTGCCGTTGCTGATGGTAGGAGCCAGCAGCGATGCTTATATGCGAGGCATCGCGCTCGATCAAGGGATTGATGATTATGTGATTACGCCGTTTCACGAAAGCGAATTTTTGGCCCGCGTTCGAGCCTTGTTGCGACGCAGCCAACAAGCGACTCAGCAACAACAGCCGCAGTATACCGAATGTGGCGCGTTGCTGATCAACTGGCAAGACCAGCAAGTACGCAAATATGGCGAATTAGTCCATCTTACCAAAACTGAATGGGCCTTGCTCAAATTATTTATTCAATATCATGGCCAAGTTTTGACTCATCGCATGCTATTACAACAGGTTTGGGGCAAAAGCTATAGCGAAGATCGGGCCTATCTGCATGCCTATATTCGGCGTTTACGCGCCAAACTCGAAGACGACCCAACCAATCCACAGTTAATTCACTCAGAATCGGGAATTGGCTATCGTTTTATGCGAATTGAAGCGCCTACTCAAGCGCCACAAGCCAACCCAACGAGCCTTGCCCATTTGCGCCTGCCCTACCCGATCGCCGCGCTGATTGGCCGCCAGCATGAATTAACCGCCTTACAAGAACTACTGAGCAAATCCGAAGCCCGATTAATCACGATCACAGGGATGGGTGGCTCAGGCAAAACCAGCATGGCCAGCTATATTGCCCAGCAATTGCATCAAACGCAACATATGCCAGTGGTATTTGTGGCGCTCGACACCATCAACGATCCCAATATGGTAGCGGCAACCTTGGCTCGCGCTGCTGGCTTACGCGACCATGGCGATGATCAGTCGCTCGAACGCTTGCAAGATTGGATTAGCAATCAAACTATGCTCTTAATTCTGGATAATTTTGAGCAGGTGTTGGGTGCAGCGCCGCAAGTCAGCCAGTTGCTCCAGCATTGCCCAAATTTGAAAATTGTGGTTACCAGTCGGATTGTTTTGGGGGTGTATGGTGAATACGAGTTTGTCCTGCCCCCGCTCGGCTTGCCCGACCTGCAACAAAGTCCACCGCTTGAGCAAATTGCCGCCAGTCCGGCGATTCAACTCTTTGTGCAGCGGGCGCAAGCGGTGGATAGCCAATTTCGCTTGACTGCTGAAAATGCTGCTAACGTGGCCGAAATTTGTGTGCGGCTTGATGGACTGGCCTTGGCAATTGAGCTGGCAGCAGTTCATAGCAAATTTTATCCGCCCAAGGTGATGTTGCAACGACTCAACCAGCGGCTCGATTTTCTCTATCATAACAGCCCGGATCGAACACAGCGCCAACATTCGCTGCGCGGAGCAATCGATTGGAGCTACGAACTGCTTGGCAGCTATGAACAAACGATTTTTCAAGGGCTTGGCTTATTTGCCGGCAGTTTCACCCGTGAGGCGGCCCAAGCTTTGTGGCCCAACGACGAACCAAGCCGGATCGAACGAGTTTTACAGCATTTGGTCAATGCTAGTTTGTTACAACGCGAAACCAGCAGCGACGGCCTGAGTTGGTTCGCCATGCTCGATACCATTCGCGAATATAGCTTGAGTAAATTGCCAAAAGGTGAGGCCCATTGGCTCCAACAACAATTACTTGATTATTATGTTGAGTTAATGCAACAAGCCGAACAAGCCTTTTTGGTCAGCAACCATACTGGCTGGATCAAACGGCTCGAACGTGAATTACCAACGATTCGTAGCATTCTCGCATGGGGCATTCAGCAAGAATATAGCTTGGCAGTCTGGCAATTATGTGCGAGTTTTTGGCGCTTTTGGCACGAGCAAGGCCAAATCAGCGAAGGTCGCGAATGGCTAGCTAAAATTCAACACTTACAACCAAACACAATCCCCTTGGCAATTCGCGATAAAGTGCGGCTTGGGGCTGGCGTTTTGGCCTTTATCCAAGATGATTATGCGGCGGCCAATCAAGCGTTTGGCGAAGTGTTGGTCGAGCCACGCGCCGAACATCAACCCAAAGCAATTGCCCATGCACTAACCAATATTGGCATGGTCGCCTATTGGCAAGGGCGTTATGGCGAGGCAATTCAGGCCTTGGAAGAAAGCTTGCCTTTATTAAAAATGCTTGATGATCGCTATGGAATGGCCAGCAGTTTGCGCCATTTGGGCATGAGTCAGTTGGTGCAACATGGCTCACGCAGCGCCTTGGCGTTATTGGCCGAAAGTTTAAGCTTCTATCAAGAGCTTGGCAGCAAAAGTGGCATTGGCACGGCGATGGGGTTTTATGGCCGGGCTTTATTAATTTATGGCGATGATCACGAAGCTCAGCAATGGCTCGAACAAAGCATCGCCATGCTTGAGCCATTGGGCAATTGGCCTGCCATGGCTCGCAGCCAAACCTTTTTAGGGCGAGTAGCCTTAGCCCAACGGCGTTATGCTGATGCCCAACAGTTGCTCAGCCAAAGTTTAGCCACGCTCTATCGAGTTGGCGATCGCGAAGGCGTAGCCGCTTCAATCGAGGGTTTAGCCGTTTGGAGCGCACTCAACCAGCAAGCTGAGCGAGCACAAGCGCTTTGGAGTGGCGCAGATTGGCTACGTGAATTAATTGGCGCACCAATTCCACCTGCCGACTATCAGGCGCTACGCCGCATGTTGCCCCAAGCTTTCAGTTTTATGCAACAAGCCCAAACGCCCAAATCGCTGCGGCACTTGGTTGGCTGTGCCTTAGCTAGTGATTGTAGCTCGTTGGGCTGCGATGAGCATGAGCAATAACATAACGCACTCTAACGATACTGGTACAATACACCATTGTGCACAACAACCTAGCAGACACGAATCCGCCGAATCTCCAAACGATAAGGAATACCCATGACCCGTCAACTACCGCGACAGCTTGAAGCCTATCGCGATTTATTGAATGAAATTGACCTAAACCAACTGCTTGAAAGTATCAATCAGCCTTTGCCTAGCGGTTTGCGCACCAATCCGCTCAAGGCAAATGCGAATGCCCCCCAAGCGTGGCAACAACACTATAGCTGGCAACTTGAGCAAGTGCCATTTTGCCAAACAGGTTGGCAATTGCGCAACGAGGTTGGCAATTTAAGTCGCACCGTCGAGCATCAAATGGGCCATTACTACATCCAAGATGCCGCATCAATGCTGCCCGTTGAGCTTTTTGAATTGCAACCTGAGGCCGAACCCAGCGTGCTGGATTTGACCGCCGCGCCTGGAGGCAAAACCACCCACATCATCTCGCAGCTTGAAGATCGTGGGCTGGTAGTTGCCAACGACAGCAATTTACAACGGATCGCTGGACTCAAAGGCAATATTCAACGCTGGGGCAGCACCTCGACGGTCATCACCAACCAACCAGGTGAGCGCATGGGCCGTTGGTTGCCCGAACAATTCGATTATGTCTTGTTGGATGCGCCGTGTAGTGGTGAAGCACTGCGCACCAGCGAACGCCACACCAGCCGGCTCGTTTCGAGCCACGAACGCAATACCTTACAACAACGCCAAATTAAGTTGCTTGAAAGTGCCTTGCAAGCAGCGCGACCGAGTGGCCATGTGGTTTACTCGACTTGTAGCCTTGCGCCAGAAGAAGATGAAGCTGTGCTTGATGCGCTACTCAAGCGCTACCCAGAGCAAATTCAAATTATGTCAATTCCAGCCAACGTGCCAATTGAAGCACCTGGTTTATTGGCGGCAGGCTCACAGAATTATGACCCAAGCATTGCCAATGCCTTGCGTTTATGGCCACATCTTTATAACACTGCTGGCTTTTTCGCTGCACTGATCGTCAAGCACGACCAAATTGCTACGCCCAGCCTAGAGCGCCCGCAACAAACTCTAGCCAAAGCTGGCTACAAAGCGATCACAAATGAAGAACAGCGCCAAATTCTGGATACATTGCACGATGTTTATGGCTTTGATTTGAGCAAAATCTTAGCAACCAAAGGCCTAAGTTTATGGCGCAACGGCAAAACAATTCAGGCGATTCCTGAGCGCTGGCTAAGCAATTTCGCGCAATTTCCATTTGTGAGTGCTGGCATTCAGGTTGGCAAACTATCGCGCCATGGTTTTCAGCCAGCCCATGATTTGGCCTCGCGTTACGCCGAGCAATTCAGCCAACAACAGCTCACGATTAACGATCAGCAGCTTGACGATTGGCTAGCACGCCGCGATTTAGCCATTAAAACCAGTCAATATCCGAATGGCAGCATCGTGGTAGTGCGCGATCAACAACAACGTTACCTTGGTTTAGGCCAAATCGACGGCAACAGCTTGGAAAATCTACTGCCGCATTGGCAATAACCAGAGGGTTCAGGGGTTAGTGGCTAGGGTTCAGAAGGGCTGAAACCACGAAGAACACGAAGAGCGCTAAGTTTGGTTAATATGGTTTTTTGGAATTAAGCATATGCCAAGCAGCCAAACAACTCACCATTCGTGCCCTTCGTGTCCTTCGTGGTTAAATCTCCTCTATCCTTCGCCTCTGCGGTAAAATCTAACTTCTGGCAACTAACGTTCCAGTCCCTGACCCCTGACAACTAGCCCCCAACCCTTCTAGTTAAATCGTTTCCAATGGCCCTCGGAAATCACCTCAACCCGACCATCGACAACCTGAATCGCCGTTTGATCATCGATCGCATAGGCTGGCTCGGCAATACTAGCAGCCCATGGTTCAGCGTGAGCCAGCGTGTTATACGGCAGATCTGGGTGATCAAGATGCGGAAATATCGAAAAATCGACCATGCCCAACGTGCGATCGCCGCCTGTTGGTGGTTGCCAACCGACAAAGTACTCGCCAATGCGTGGCGTTAGCACCATGCTTCCAGCACTCAAGCCTACATAGACCAGATTGCTCAGGCTAGGCAAAAGCTCCGCCAACCCCGATTGCTGCATCCAATAACCGAGATAGAGCGGGTCACCACCGCCAACCAACAGCACATCACATTGCTGGACGACTGGAACCCAGCGTGATCGATCAATACTGGGCAGCGCCGTCAATTCCAAGACCCCCAAAGATTTCCAGCCTAACTCACACATTGGTGTTCGTGGTTCATTGCCGCTGATAAAGCGCCAAGCACTGTCGCTGCCATTTGAATTGGCATAACTAGCAGTGGGAATGCAAAGGGCATGACATTGATCAATCGGTTTAGCGAGCAGTTTCACCAGCGCTGTATGAATATTTGGATTGGTAATTCCAGCCGAGGTCAGCAGATACTTCATCAAGCGTACTCCTAGCAAATTTCATCGATGAGTTTTACATCAAAATAGCTCACATGTTCGATTATATAAACCCTGTCAAGCTCAAGTGAACATGGCTAGCTATTGATCCACAAAGAACACAAAGCCCACGAAGGCTGAAATGCCTCGACATTTATTTGACAAACAACGATCAGCCGTCTACAATTAGCGCCTTGTTGATACTTGATATCAATAATCAGATAGAAAGGTTTGGCAATGCGGCGTTTAACTCAGCTTTTCGGGCTGATTCTGATGATACAAATACTGGTAGCGTGTGGTACATCCAGCGAAACACCTGATGCAACGACTTCAACGAGCAATTCAAATGGTGAATTACGGATCGGAACAGGCATCAATTTGCCAACCAGCCTTGATGTAGCCCAAGGATCAAATGGCTACAATATGCTAACCTACGGCGCTGGCGAAACCTTAATGCGTTTTACACCCAGCAATCAACTTGAACCATGGTTAGCTGAAAGCGTTACCGCGCTTGATTCAAGCACATGGCAAATCAAATTGCGCCAAGGCATTCGCTTTCACGATGGCAGCGAACTCAAGGCCAGCGATGTGCTTAATTCATTCAATAGCAGTTGGCAAAACCTCAGTGGCGCTAAAAATTTCATTCCTGCGGATACCAAAGCCAGCGTAGTTGATGATTACACTCTGACGTTAACCACCAGCCAAGCTGAGGGCAGCATTCCCTATAGCCTGGCCAACTGGAATTTCGTGATCCATAAGCCTGCGGTTAATGGCATCTCGATTTTGACGGGTATGTATCATCCAATCAGTCTTGAAAAAGATCAAGAGTTGGTGCTCGAACGCTTTGCCAATTATTGGGATGGTCAGGCAGGGCTGCAAAAAATCAGCGTCAAGAAAATTCCTGATGCTAATGCCCGTGCATTGGCGTTACAAAGCGGCGATTTAGATCTCCTGACCAACGTCTCGCCTGATGTTGCCCGTGGTTTACCCGCCGATATCGAGCTTCAAAGTGTGGCTGGCACTCGTATGCATTATGTTATGTTAGATAGTGCCCATCCACCATTTGATGATCGACTGGTGCGCCAAGCCATGGCCCTCGCGATTGATCGTCAAGCCTTGTTGCAAGCGACGCTTGATGGGCAAGGCGCAGTTGCCACCAATCTTTATCCAGCAACGGTCGGAATTGAACTAGTTGAGGCTCAAATTTTTGACCCAGCCCAAGCGGCGAGTTTGCTTGATCAAGCGGGTTGGGTCGTGGGTAGCGATGGTATGCGTAGCAAAAATGGTCAGCCGCTGGCCTTTACATTGCATAGCTACCCTGGCCGCGCCGAATTAACCTTGATGGCAATTGCAATTCAGGCCCAACTCCAAACTCTGGGCATCAAAGTCGAAGTAAACGAAGTTGCTGATATTGGCGAAGTGCTGGAAAAAGGCAATTTCCAAGCCAGCATGTATTCGATTGGCGCCTCAGGCGACCCCCAATATACGGTTGGCATCACCTTGGTTGAAGGTGCGGCCTACAATTATGCTGGCTACAACAATCCAGCAATTGAAAGTGCCTTTGCCGAACTTCGTGCCGAGCAAGACCCAAGCAAACGTATTGCGATTGCCAAACGCATCCAAACCGAAGTCAAAAACGATCCAACCAATCTTTATTTGGCCAGTCCACCGCTGATCAGCGCCTATCGCAAGGGCAGCATCAGCGGCTATGTGCCCAATCCCAACGATGTTTATTTGATCACCAAGGAATTGAAACTCAATCAATGAGCATGCTATTGCAGCAATTTGTGGGGCGCTTGTTCAGCGGGCTAGTGGTCTTGTGGATGGTCAGCATGTTGGCATTTTTGATCATCCATATGGCCCCAGGTGATCCAGCGCGGATGTTGTTGAGCGCCAGCGGCCTTGATGCACCACCAGCCGAAGCTGTGGCAGAAAAACGGCGTGAGCTAGGGCTTGATCGTCCGCTGCTCAGCCAATATGCCAGTTGGCTCGGCGCGGTGGTACAAGGCGATTTTGGAGTTAGCTATCGTTCGGGCAAGCCAGTTTGGCTGATGTATCGCGAACGTTTGCCCGCCACCTTACTGATGGCGGGCTTGGCGCTCACGGTTTCGCTGAGCATTGCCATTCCCTTGGGATTAATCAGTGCCATCAAGCGCCATAGTTTGTTGGATCATGCGGCGCAATTTTTGGCCGTGATTGGTGCGGCAATTCCTGGCTTTTGGATTGCGCTGGTATTGATTTTGGTGTTTGCGGCCAAATTGCGTTGGTTGCCAGCCCTAGGCAGCGCCACATTTAAAGGCATGGTGCTGCCAGCAATCGTTTTAGCCTTGCCGAATATAGCGCTAACCTCACGTTTGGTACGCGCAACCACCCTAGACGTGCTGAATCAACAGTATATCGTCACGGCTAGGGCTAAAGGGCGCTCTGAATATGGTTTGCTCTTTGGGCATGCCCTTCCTAACGTTGCAGCTAGCTTAATCACCCCAATCAGCCTAGAATTGGCCTTTTTGCTAACTGGCACGGTAATTATTGAAACAGTATTTGCCTATCCTGGGGTTGGGCGGATGGCGGTCGAGGCAGCCTTGGTCGGCGATATGCCAGTTTTGGGCTTGGCAGTCTTGATCGCAGGGGGAATTTATGTTATCGCTAACTGGTGCGCTGACCTCGGCATGGCAGCGCTTGACCCACGGCTCCGTCAAAACACCGCCAATTAAGCAGGCGGAGCAACGCAGCAAACCACAACTGAGCCGTATCGGCAAATTAGCCGCTAGCGGGTTGTTGTTTATGTTGATGGCGGTGATCGTTGGCCCATGGCTCTGGCAGGTTGATCCGATCGCGCAGAATATTGGGCAACGCTTAGCCCCACCATCATTGAGCCATCCCTTTGGCAGCGATCAATTTGGGCGTGATATGCTCGCCCGAATCTTGGTTGGCGGGCGTTGGTCGTTGTTTGGGGCAGGCTTCGTTTGCCTTGGCACAAGCTGTTTAGGCTTGGTATTGGGGTCATGTTGCGCTTTGGGGCCGCGCTGGCTCGATTATCTACTGAGCCGAATTACCGAAACCTTCCAAGCCATTCCACCAGTGTTACTGGCCCTCGCTTTGAGCGCAATTCTCTCGCGGTCGTTTAGCAATTTATTGTTGGCGCTGATTCTGACCAACTGGACGTGGTATGCCCGAATGTATCGCGCCTTGATTCTCAAAGAATTAGCAATGCCCTACATCGAAGGTGCGCAAGCAATTGGCGTAAAACCACCAGCGATTTTGCTGCGTCATGTGCTGCCCAACCTGTTTGGGTCGATGGTCGTGATTGCCACAACCAATTTTGGCAGTGTGATTTTGAATCTTTCGGCCTTATCGTTTATTGGCTTTGGCCTCAACCCACCAACCCCTGAATGGGGCAATTTAATCAATGAATCACGGGCATTTTTTCAACGCGAACCACGGCTGATGATCATTCCAGGCCTGTGCATTGCCACAACCGTGCTATGGCTCAACTTGCTTGGCAATGCCCTGCGCGATCATTTGGATCGCTATCAAGGGGTCAGGGATTAGGGGCCAGCGCTTAGGAGTCATGATCATTGGATTCGGTAACTTAAAACTGACACCTGGCCCCTGAATCCTGACCCCTCACCTCTTCGTGTGCCTTGTATCCTTGCTAGATCAAACCTAACGTTCATCCCTCGCGCGAATTTTTTGATAGACCTGAATTGCACTTTGGGTCACGGCAGCGGTGCTTTGACCAGGAAAGGTACTATCCCCTACCAACCACAAGCCATTAATGCGTGCCGCTTGTGGCCCCAAACTAAGCAAGCCCGAAATCGAACGCCATTGCGGCAAGCCACCAACCATACCGCGTTTGCGCTGAGTATAGCGGGCAAACGAAACCGGCGTACCGATTTGTTGATAGCGAATATGTTGGCGAATTGCGGGCAGCGCCAACGCCACGGTATCAAGCATGCGCTCCGCCATCGCTATTTTTTCAGCACGATAGCGAGCTGGATCAGTTTGCCGCCAATGCCACCAGCGCCCAACATCAGTATGGGTTGAAACGGTCATTGCTCGTTGGCCAGCGGGCGCACGCGAACCATCATCAGCAGGATGCAACGAAATAAACACACTATTGGCCTCGCCAAGAGCTTGATCGTAGTTGGCAATAATTTGATGATGCTCAGCCAAACCTTGGGGAATTGCGGCTTCGTCGATGCCCAAATAGAGCGTTGCCGCGCCCCAACCTTGCGGCACAGCCTTGATCGTTCGACGGAGCATCCAACTTGGTGGCTGATCGATTAGCTCAGCCAAATCCCAAACCGTCGTGTTAGCAATAACCTGCTTTGCGCGAAAACGCTCGCCCTGCACAGTGGTTAGCCCAACCACTTGCCCTCGATCGGTCTGAATTTGACTTACTTTTTGGCGATAGCGAATCTCGCCGCCAGCCTTGAGCAAGGCTTGTTCGAGGGTTTTGGCTAAATTCCATGCGCCACCCTCAACATAATAGGTACCAATTCGCGCCAAATCGAGCGCCACTGCTCCGTAGAGCCAAGCACATTCGGCATGGCTACTTTGGGCACTAATCAACAATTGACCATCAATAAATGTGCGAATTCGTCGATCATCCACCTTATGTCGATTGAGTGCATGCTTAACCGTGCGCGGCAGGGCTGGCAATAAACCAAGCATCTCAGGCCGAATTGTGGTTAGCAACTGACCAAGATCAGCCAATGATTCGGGCGGCATCGCCGGCATGCGACCAGCAAAGCGCCAAGCTACCTCGGCCAAATGCTCTTGTTCAAGCCAAAATTGCTCAGCTTCCCATGCTTGGCTGGGGCACAACCGCTGGCGCTCGGCGATCCAGCGCGCATCACCCCAACGGGTCACCCGCAGATCGGGCAACCAAACTTGCATCGCTGGATTGAGCGGGCGAATTGGCCAGGTTAAGCCTAATTTTTGCCCAAGCCAATAATGCGCACCGCCAGGCCGAAAGCCTGCAAAAACGGTTGCACCAACATCAAAAATATAGTGTTCGCCATTGGGGCGTTTACGTTGATAGGAAGAAGCACAGCCACCAGGCTCGATATGCGCCTCTAGCACTAAAACTCGGTAGCCATCGTTGGCTAAGAGGGCGGCAGCAGACAAGCCCGCGATGCCTGCGCCAATCACAATCAGATCATATTCCATCGCCAATTCCCCACTTAGGATCAAACAGGCTATGCTACGTGGGGAACCAGCGCTTGGTTTAATAAATGTCCCAAATCGCTTCGCCGCGCAAAATTCGTACAATATAATCAGGGAAAGTTTTAATTGAAACCGGTTTTGCTACAAAGCCATCAAAGCCAGCTGCCCGCATCCGTTCAACATCTTCACGGCTGCTATACGCCGACATGGCTACAATTTTGGTGCGCTTAAAATCGGGCAACACGTGTAACTTTTGCAGCACCATATAACCATTCTCTCGCGGGATGCGAATATCCAGTAAAATTAAGTCGAGCATGCCAAGGGAGGGATTTTGTTGAACTTGCGGCGAACTCAACCAATTGAAAAAGGCCTCGCCCGAGGCACGAGCGTTACAATAGGCCACATGAACCCGTTCACGCAGCAGCAACAGTGCCAAATCCATGCTATCTGCATTATCTTCAATGACCATAACTTTGGCCTGAGCTGGAGCGACGATGGTTGGTTTGGGCCGAAAAGCAGCGCCTACCATGTGAGAACCTCCGAATGGATTGGTTATTTGTCGCATGGCATCATCAACGCAGCTAGCATAAATCACAGGTGATGCCATATCCCCCCAAAGTGGAATCTTTCACACTACTATCTACTCCCTTGGGGTTAAATTTGCCTCAAAATCAGCAATAAATCAAGAGCCTAGGGTAAAATGGGGACTTTTAGGCTAGGTCGATCGATAGAGAATGGGTATGGATTACAACAAGGTGTGGCCGAAGCAATGCCTAGATCGCAACGCAACTAATGGTTGGTGCGTAGCAAAACCGCCCTTGCAAGCCACACCCAACGGTTACTAGGAGGATTGGATGCACGATACTATGACGAGCACAACACTCTATGCTGCCTGCTTTGAACAAGATTCATTGGCCCAGCACGAGGCCTATACCACACTTTGGAATATGCTCTATCGTGTGGCTTATGCCATGCTCCACGAGTACCCCGATGGCGACGCAATTACTACTGATTGCACCCAAAAAGCCTTGATCAAAATTCATCGCAACATCGAGCAATGCCAAAATCCAGCCACATTTCGCGAATGGTGCATGCAAATTGTGCGACGCACCGTGCTCGATGAATTACGCCGACCAGAACATCGCCGCCGCGCCAGCATGCCCGATGCTGAACATGGCCCATGGGTTGCCCCAATCGAAACCTTGCAACTTGATGATCTCCGCGCTATCTTAAACGAGGTGATCGAGGAAGGACCGCTCAGCGCCCGTTCGCGGCGAGTGGTGGTTGGGCGCTATTTTAGCGAACAAAATGATGATATTTTGGCTCAAACTGAAAGCGAATTGGCGCAAAAGCCCGTCTTGGCTTCGCATATTCAAGTAACTCGCGCCAAAAATTTGGCAGCCTTACGCCGCGACCCAGCATTAATCGCCCGTTTACGCGAATTTGTTGAAGAAGGATAGGTTGGGGCGCTTGCATGCGTCTCCATGCTGAAGCCGCTGATTAGTTGTAGTAGGAATGTTCTATGAATCAAGCAAACTGGAGCCAGAATGCCATGCAGCATTTGGTAAAAACCTTGGTCGTACCAGTTGATCAGCAAGCATGCGAGACATGCTGCGATCAACTGGCCATCTATGCTGAGCGCAACCAACGCATTGCCCAACAACACTTGCCACCCGCCATCCAAAACCATTTGGATGCATGCGTTGGTTGCTCGGAATATTTCGCAGCCCTTGATCGCTCATTTACCGCAGTTGCTAGCGATCTGCCTGTGCCTCAGCCCGATTTGAGCTTTCTGAATCAAGCGCCAAGTTGGTATGAAAAAGTGGCTGCGGCGCTCGCTATGGTCGGCAAACATATTCAGATCAGCCTCAACCAAAGCTTGTTGGATGGCTTCGCCGCCTTACAACCAGTACAACCAGCCTTACGGGGCGAAAACACCCAACCGTTGCAATTGACCTTTACGCCCAGCATTCAGCCCTTACGTGAAATCAATTTGGCAATTTATCCAGCTGAGGCCAACCTTTGTCGGGTGCGCGTGCAAGTGCAGCTCCACGATCGTGAATGGCCCGATTTAGCCAATATCAACGTCCATTTGATCGCTCCCTCAGGCCGGCGTAGCACCGAAACCGATGTTTGGGGCGAAGCCGTCTTCGGCGAGGTTCAAACGGCTGATGTGGCTGGCTTGACGGTAGAAATCGAGTTGCCAACGCCAATTAACTGATAGCCCGCCCAATAATGCGGATCAGCGAACGGGTACTCTGTCTGCTGGCTTGGAGCAAGCGGCATAGTTACCTGTGTTTGAGGCATGCTGCGAATCTGTTGCACTGCTTGGCGTAAGGCCTCGGCGGGAGCAGCACCGCTTTGCAAGGCTTGATAAAATAGCTTCATCAAGACCGCACTGGCCACATCATCAACTGGCCACAGTGTGACCAACACCGCACGTGCGCCAACTGCCAAAAATGCCCGCACCAAACCAAATGGCTCGTCGCCCCGCACAATTTCGCTCACACCGCTTTGGCAAGCACTCAACACCACCAAATCAGCGGCCAATTGCCAAGTGGTTAATATCTCCAAGGCCGAGACGGTTTGCTCAGGGCCAAATTGCAGCCATGAAGCCAAAGGTTGGTCGAGCACAAACACGCCATGGCAGGCAATATGCACAATGCGATAATTGCCAAGTTCGTGTTGAATATTGGGAACTGGCAGTGGATAATGCTGGCCGCCAAGTGCCTGGACTGCTGCTTCAGCCTCGGCATGCGTATGCACCAAGGCTGGTTCAACCCCACCAGCGTAACTTAATGCCCCACAAGCCTCGGTCGCCTGGCTCGATGGGCGTTGGCTCAATTGCAAATAGCTAGCAGCGCTTGGAATGGTAGTTACTGGCAGATCAAGTTGAAGTTCGCCCAACAACAGGGCATTCCACGGCACATGATGCAAAGCTCCATGCGGCACGATAACCACCTGTTGCGCCTGTTGTAAGTAGGCTTGGGCTGGCAAAAGCAAACGTTGCTGCAAGCGCTGCAAAATTGCCGGGCGCAAAAAGCGTCGTCCATCACACTGAAATGGTGAGGTCGCTAGCAGAATATTTGGGTCGATTTGGCAATTGAAGGCTTGAGCTTGCTCAGCAGTAATCGCAAATAGCCAGGTTGCCGCAGGCTGAATTAGCAAGCTGCGCAAGGCTTTGGCACTCGCAGGCAAGGCCGCCAATAAACTGGCCTCAGGCCCAACCGCGCCAATCGTCATATAATCGAGCATCAGGCTGCCCTGCGCCAAACTTTGTTGCAACTCACTCAGGCTAGGAATTGTCCCAATTGCTTGGTTGGTTTGGCCGTTGCGGGCCAGCAAATCGTTGAGTGCGCGGGCACGGGCTTTTTCAGCCATGACAAAGGCAGCTTCAACCTTGGATTGAGCGAGATAGGCCGCCACCGCCCCTTCGTAGACTTGTTGCCAACGCCCCATCAAACTAATTTGCAAGCTTTCGGCCAAAATGGGTGCACGCATCGCCTCGATCAGCTCAATTGCTTGCAAATAATGCTGCTCGGCTTGCTGATGATCATTGCGAGCCGCCGCAACTTGGCCCAACCGAAACCAGACCAAAGCGGCAATTTCTTGGCGCTCAACGCTTTCCACCAGATCGAGCGCTTGGCGATAGGCGGTTTCAGCTTGCTCAAACATGCCCTCAACATGCCAGGCCAAACCATAATTCAAATAGGCATCGATGTGATAAACCCGACTGCTCATCTGGGCTAGGGCTTGCTCAAAATGCTCGCGGGCAGCTTGATATTGACCCTGCAATAAGGCTAATTCACCTAAATTATTGGCGATGCGCCCCAAAAAGTCGGTGGCATTTTCGGCTTGCAAAATCGCTTCGGCCTGCTCAAAATGGCTTAAGGCCTGCGCCCAATTGCCACGATCACGTGCCAACAACCCAAGGTTAATCAACACCAAAGCCTGGGGATACAATAAATTTTGGGCTTGCAAGGTTGCTAAACTGCTATTCAAGCAGCGTTCAGCAGCACGATATTCTTGCAAATGGTAGCGCAAACTACCTTCATTGAGCAGCACATAGGCTTGGCGCACCGGATCAGCTTGGGCTTCCCACAGCGCAAAACTTGCTTGATAATTGGCCAACGCCCGATCATAATTGCCACTGTAGCGGGCAAACGTGGCATCGGAGTTGAGCGCCCGCCCGCGAATCATCGGCTCCAAATCTGGTTGCGCCAATAATTGACTGAGCAACGTACATGCCTCTGCATATTGATCACGCAGGCCAGCAGCGAGGCCACGGTAATACTCAAGCAGTTGACGATCAGCAGTAGTTGGCGCTAAATCAGCTGGAATTTGATTAACCACATCGGCTAGTTCATGCGGCGCTTGACGAATCAGCAACTCGGCAAAGGTTCGCAGATCGGCAAATAAACGAATAGCAAGCGCTGGTTGATTGTTACTTAATCTCAGCTCAGCAGCGATTAATTGCTGGTAGGCCGCGCGAATGCTGGCCGAATCGAACTGGGATTGTAGCTGTTCACGCCGCTCGGCAGGCAAACTTAATCCAGCGGCGCTCGCTCGCAACCAACCAGCCGCTTGAAGTTGCTCGACGCTTGGCGCAGCCGGAGCCAGTAGCGGCCATAATTCAGGATCAAATGGCTCAAACACCAACAGTACTGCGAGATAGGTCGAATCGGCATCGAAAGCAGTCATGGCAACCTCCTACGGAAAGAATTAGGCCATCGGCACGTCATTAATATGCAACGATTGATTTGTTTGTAACGCTCTTTTCAGAATTATCTTAAGGAGTCGAGTGTATGTTTTGGCGCAAAATAAGCTTTATTCTTATCAGCAGTTTATGTTTGATTACCTTAATCTTGCCAACTAAACCAAAGCAAGCTAACGCCAGCAGCGATTTTCAAAATCTGCATTTAATTGTTTCAATCGAATGGCAGCCAGGCCAGCAAGATGCATTACGTCAAGCAAATGGCAACACCTGCACCGCCTTTACCCAAGCATCGCTGCAAGATATTTTAACCACGGCCTTGCAAGAAACCAGCCAAACCCTGTATCAAGCCACTGATGGCCAAGTCTGGGTGGAGCAATACTCGGTTTACAGCAACGGCGAACATTGGAACGATGCCGATATTCGGATTTTGGCCAACAACGATTATCGCCCAACTGCCTTTCTGGGTGGCTTTGAAAAAAGCATTCGCACGATTGAAACCCACGATGGCAAAGTTCATTTTGTGCCAGCAGCGATTATGCTCGGGCGCTTATGGAATGGCATCAACGCCCGTTGTGGCTATTGGTCGGAATTAACTGGTAGCCAAACCATGAGCCATGAATTAGGCCACCATATTTTGGGCTTGCACGATGGCTACGCGCCCGATGCTGCTAGTGCCAATTATACCTATTGTAGTTCAACCAGTAACGACCTTAGTGCTGAATTATCGCATGATCGTTTGAGCCATAACTCGCTGATGTCGTATCACTATAGCGCCAGCAAATTGCGTGGCAATGCAGCCCAGCATTATCATTGCGATACAACACCTCAAACCTTGATGTATGCCATGGATGATTGGGAAACGATTCAAACCCTCTATGGTTTAGTGCCCAGCAATCAGCCAAGCGTGATCGCCCACAATGGCGCGGCCAGCGTTAAATTTATCGCAGCCAATGCCAAGGGCAACACCAGTTTGGTGCAATTTAGCGGATTAGATGATACCCAAGCCCTCGGTTTTAGCGTCAAAGGTTCACCCAATCGACCAACACGAATTATCAACCAAGGCTTGTTGAGTGAGGGCGAGCAAGAAGCATGGTATGGAATCAACTTTAGCGATAGCGATCGGGCAATTGTGCTGGCCCGCGATTGGAACACCAATTCGGTCACATCAATTAGCCAAGCGAAGAGCATTCTAAGCCCAACCAGCAGTTTTACCTTAAGCAATCAACGCTGGGTCGCCGATCTACAAGTCAAACCGAAACTTAATAGCACAAGCACGCTACCCGAAATTAATGCGATTGAAATTCAGGGCAAAGAATGTGGGGCAGTTCGAGGCAAAAAGGTTAATCTATCGTTTTGTCCGGCTGGGGGCAACTGTCGCACAGTTGAAAATATTGATATTAGTAGCAGCCGCACCTTTGCTGCAACCTTTGAATTAACCGCTGCTGAAATCGCTGGTTTAGCCAGTCATCACAACTATTTGTATGCCTATAGCAGCGAGTATCAAACACCAGTTGCCACATGGTATCAAATTGCTGGTGGCTTTGGGCCGGCAACTGCCGAAATCCATGCACCATTGGCCGATGGCAATGTTGGCCTAGATCTGCAAGCTGGCGCGGCGGCTGATGTCAATGGTTTTACACTCGAAGTATATCAACCAGCGCCCTTATGTACCAACTACAACAATTTGCCCAACTATACGATCAAACAATGGCCAACCTTGATTCAGCCCTATATGATTCGTGATAAGCGGCTGTTGGCTTGGTATAGCAATCATCCACCACTGTATGCCCAACTCAGCTATGATCCAAGCTTGTATCGCAACGGCATTCCAACCGTGTTGGTCTATAATCCGGCGAACCCAACCGCTGGCTGGAATGTTGTACCAATTGTGGCTCGCAGCCCTGAATTAGGCTATTTGACCGTCGATCTACGAACCTACACCAGCCAAGGCTTAGTGTACGCATTAGCCCAATAAATACCAAAAGGTGTACCCTCTGCACCGCCCAGGGAACTGAGCAGCCGCTGCGTATAGACGGTGGGCGAGAGTCCATCAAGGTGTGCCCAGCGGGGACACACACGCGGAGTAATCCATACAATTCGTAGGGTCGGTACAATTGCACTGGCTTCATTCTCAGACCCATTGTTCGGTATTTACACCACTATTGAGGCGAGACTGCGGAACTCTGCACCAATGCTGATAGATTCTTCTGCTTCTTTCGGTAATCTATCAGCATTGGTGGTCGGTTACCACCCTATTGGCTCAACCACGCAGCGTAGGTCTTATAGGGCAGAGTTTCCGTCCATGTCCTGATGCTGCCGCCCGATGTCGTCATATAGAGTTGGTGTCCAAATCCATGGATGTTCCTGACTGGATCAGTCCATGAGCGCACCGGCTCCATGCCCCACCACCGCCCTGATTGAGGCGACCAACGAACGAATGATCCGATGATTTGGCGGTCGCCAACGCTTGTAAATCCCCCAGACATATACACCTGTCCACCAATTAAAGCGACCTCGAGAATGATGGGGAGGCCTCTATTGCGACTATCAATCGTAAAATACACCTGGTAGCGATAGGTGGTTCCATTGCGCACAATCGTAACCGTATCGTCCCAAAATCCGGCTTGAATCGTTTCATTACAGGCATCCATGATGATGGGGTTGGGCAAGGTGCTCAACGTTGCCGTATCCAAGCTATAGGCATAGGTCGCATTCGTCGTGCCCGTTGTGGTTGTCACATAGAGGGCATTGCCACAGGGGTCGATGCGGTCGAGACTGGTTGCTGGATCGGACGAAATCCGCGTTGTTGTCCAACGCCGACCATCCCAACGAGCCAGCAATTGACTGTGATCAATCGCATAGATGGTGTTTGGATTAATCGCCACAAAGGATCTAATCGGGTTACTAAACGGCACATCGATGGTACGATCAACCCATGTTGTCCCATTAAATGCGGCAATCCGCCAGCGGGTTGGCGTGCCAATTTTGGTACGAATAGCATAGAGTTCTCCATCGTCGCCTGTCTGCAAACTACTCCACTGATTGGCCGCCGTGTCTTGAACCAAAATCGTCCATTGCTGCCGATCCCATACCATTAATCGGCTCACCTCATTCAGTTTATCCAGCGCATAGCGTTTCCCATGGGCGACCGCAATACGCTCGGTATAACTCCCCGTTGCCAGTTCTTCTCCCCATGTTCCCGCAATCAATGGCAATGGATGCAGCGCATCGTCAGGAGAACCCTGCGGTGGTTCTGCCGCAGCACTCGGTTGGGATGCCAGCACAATGCCCAACAAGAGCAGCAACCCTAGAGATCCAATGAATCGTCTACCACATAGCGCATCAAGTACTTCTTGGTCGGAATAGAGGCACATTCGCGCTCTACTACCCCAAGTATCGCTGATGACTGTACGGATGACCATCAAAAAAGCTCGTGCAATTTATCCACTTCTCTGATGGTCTTCCATGATCTATAACCCGATTACTGGGTATTGCTGGTACGCCAACCCGACCGTACCACCGGACACCGATCGGTTTATTTGTTGCCACCAATGGGCAATGCATTGGCTGCCAATGACAGCGTATAGTGATTAATTGGCTCAGCTTGCCAAAGCTCGCGCATAGCTGACGATGTTTCAAGTAGATCGTTTAGTGGTCCTTGGGCTGCAATCTGACCAGCGTCCATAACAATCACCCAATCGGCAAGCTGAAGGACGGCGCGGCGATGCGAAACAACCAGCCATGTGGTTGGGCGCTGGCGGAGGCCTTGCCAAAGTTGTTGCTCGGTGGTCACATCTAAGGCACTCGAACAATCATCAACGATCATCAACTCGCTCGAACGCACTAACATTCGCGCTAAAGCTGCTCGTTGTAGTTGACCGCCCGATAAGCGCACGCCCCGCGAACCAAGTTCGGTCGCTAGGCCTGCGGGCATATGCTGTAAATCTGGCGCTAATACACTCGTTTCAAGCGCCTGTTGTAATTCATTAGCACTCAAATTTAGCCCTAGGCTCAAATTATCGTGCAGCGAGCTGCTCAATAAGCGCGGCACTTGCGCGGTATAAGCACAATTTGGGGGAATGAGTTGCTCGGCAGGTTGTTCGATCGGCTGATCATTCCAGAGAATTGTGCCATGGGCTGGCACTAAACCAAGCAAGGCCCGCAATACGGTGGTTTTGCCTGAGCCAACTTTGCCGGTAACTACCACAAATTGGCCACGCTCAAGCCTGAAATCAATCGCTTTGATACCAGCTTGGCTGTTGGGGTAGCAATAGCTTAAGTTGCTTATATCAAGCCGTTGCAGTGCTGGTAAGGCGCTGGCTGGGCTAAAATCCAGCTGTTGATCGGGCCTAATCGAGCCATGTTCAACCAAAGCGCTTGGCGCTGCATCCTTTAATAGCTGTTGCATTCGCTGGAACGAAACTCCAGCCTGTTTGTAGTGGGTCAACAATAAGCCAATCAGTGAGGGCAAACGGGTAACCATTGAAAAATAATAGACAAACAGCGAGAAATCACCAACACTAAAATTGCCAGTACGCATTGCCTCGCCTGCGAGCAACAAAATCATTCCCGTGCCAAGACTAATTGTGTTGGCGTAAACGGAGCTGAGCAAGGCGGTGAACGCCCGATCTTTGACCATAAACTGGCGACGTTGGTCGTTGAGTTGTTGAAAATGGCCGATTACCGCAGTTTCAGCATTCGCCACTTTGATCGCTTGGGTTGCCCCAAACATTTCGCCCAGAAAATCGGAAACTTTACTCGTTGCGGCGCGGCTGGCCTGACGATAGCGCTGAATCCGCTGATTGGCAACGGTAAAGGCCGAAACCACGATCAGCAATGGAACCAAAATAATCAAGGTTACCTGTTGATTGATTTGTAACAGGATTCCCAGCGCAATCAGGCTGAACAGCACATTACCAAATACATCAAGCAGCCAAATGCTAAAGGTCAAAATTTCCTCAACATCATCGCGAAAATTGTTGATCGCTGCACTCGATGAGGTATACAAGGCTTGGGCACCTGGCTGAGCCAAAATCCGCTTGAGCATATTTTTGCGCAACAACCCTGCAATGTTGTATTGCACCGTAATATCCATCGCGGTTCCAAGTTGGGTCAATAAACGGCGGCTAATCTCAGTGGTGATCAGGAGGGCTAAGAGCGTCCAGATGCCAAATACCGCTGGAGCCGCGCCACTGAGTTGGTCGAAAATTGCCCGATTGATCAGGCCAGGCAGCAAGGGCGAGATAAAAAATATGCTCCAAATCAAGACCCCAAAGCCATAGATTGCTGGCCGATAGCGGATCAAACGCAGCATTAATTGCCAAGCTTTCATGCGAACACCTCGGTTAAGTCACGTTGTAGCAGTTGGCTATACTGCGATTGAGGGTTTTGTAACAGGGCTTGACGTGAGCCAAACTCGCGAATTGTGCCAGCATCGAGCACTAAAATCGCATCGGCGCGTTGTAAGGTTGCCAAGCGATGGGCGATAATAATCGCGGTGCGGCCTGCCAACAGCCGATCTAAGGCGCGTTCGACAATCGCCTCACTCGCTGGGTCAAGCCGTGATGAAGCCTCATCGAGGATAATTAATTGGGGGTCTTTGAGCAAAATTCGTGCAAATGCCAAGAGCTGAGCCTGACCCGCCGAAAGCCCATTTGGCTTGATCAGTGTGTCGAGGCCATGTTCAAGGCTGTTAAGCCAGTTGGTTAGGCCGAGGGTTTCTAAGGCAGCCAGCAATTGCTGATCAGCAATGGTCTGATCGAAAAAGCTCAGGTTGTCGCGAACGCTAGCATGAAACAGTTGCACATCTTGGGTCACAAAGCCAATCGAGCGGCGCAAATCGACTAAACTGGTGTTGCGAATATCGATGCCACCTAAGCGAATTGTGCCTTGATGTGGTTCATACAAGCGTAACAAAAGCCGAATCAGGCTTGTTTTACCACTACCAGTTCGCCCTAACACGCCTAAAATCTGGTGGGCAGGTAATTCAAACGAAAGCGCTCGCAAGACTGGCGTATCGGCGTTATAGCCAAATGAAACTTGCTCAAACCGCAGATCAAGTGCTTGTTGCGGGATCGTTGGGCCAGTGCCATCAACGATTGCAGGTTGCTGTTGACGCAATTCATCGATGCGCAAAATGCTGGCGCTGGCTTTTTGAAACTCCTGAATTTGGCGTAAAATTTGCTCGAGCGGCGTGGTGAGCAAGCCAATATAGGCAGTGATGATATACACGCCGCCGATGGTGGTTTGTTGCTGTTGATACAGGTAGATACCAATGCCCAAGCCCAAGCCACTAGCAATAATAAACATCGATTGACCAGCGTTATAGAGCCAAGCGGTGGCTAGCTCAGCTTTACGAGTTTTGCGATAGAGCACGAGCATTTGGCGATAGAGCTGTTGCATCACATAATTGCGTGCGCCGCTTGAGCGAATATCTTCGGTTGCCGCCAAGCGTTCTTCTAAAAAGCCAAACAGCTCAGCACTAGCCTGGCGTGATTCGCCCCAGAGTGGCACACCAACCCGTTGCATTTTTTGCAACAGGCTGATCGCCGCCGCAACACAGACGATCAAGCCAACCGCAACTCGCCAATCTTCCAAAGCCAAGGCCACAATAATCCCCAACAGCAACAAGCCATTGCCCAGCAATTGAATAATAAACTGAGTAAAAAAGTTGGCTAAGGTCGTAATATCGCCGTCGATGCGCTCGATTAGCTCGCCTGGTGTTTTTTGATTGTGAAAACTACTATCTAAGCGCAGACAATGGGCGGTCAAATCGGCGCGTAAGGCATTCGTTGCGGTCCAGCCAATTTGCTCGCTCAAATAAACCGCACCGAGCGCTAAAAGTTGTTGTCCAAAGGCGATGCCCATAAAGAGCAATGCCAGTTTGGTCAGTTGCTCCAAAGGTTGAGCAGCGAGCGCCGAATCTAAAAATTGGCGCATAATTTGCGGATTAAGCAATTGCAAGCCAATGCCCAGAAAAACCAAGCATCCTAAGCCGAGCACCCGCCCACGCTGTGGCTTGAGATAGGTTGCCAGTAAACGACGATAACGCGCTAGCGGAAACTGCATGCTTATTCCTTTATACTTGCCAAATAGGTTTGAATCGCCTGTTGCAGAATGGCACAGCCTTGAGCAAGCAAGGCTGAATCGATGGTCAATGGCGGCATGATTTTCAGCACACTATCGCCACGGCCAACCCGCTCGATAATTAACCCTTGGGCAAAACATTCTTGCATAATCGTTTTCGAAGCAGTTGGGCCAAGTTCGGCAAAATCAATCCCCCAAACCAAGCCCTTACCACGAATTGCTAAGCGTGGATCGAGCGGCACTATCTGGGTTTGCAAAAAGCTTTCGAGTTGCTGGGCAAGAGCCTGAATTGAGCTGCTGAAGGCATCAGTTTGCCAATAATCGAGCGCAGCGGTTGCCCCCACAAACGCCAATTGATTACCACGAAATGTGCCAGTATGCTCGGCTGGCTGCCATTGATCGTATTCAGACTTGATCAAGACGAGTGCCATGGGCAAGCCATAACCGCTAATCGACTTGGAAAGCGTCACTAAATCGGGCACAATTCCAGCCGCCTCAAACGAGAAAAAGCTCCCAGTCCGACCACAACCAACCTGAATATCATCGCAGATCAACACAATGCCATGGCGATCGCAGAGGTGGCGCAGGCCTTGGAGCCATTCGGTTGGGGCAACGTAAATCCCGCCTTCGGCCTGAATTGTCTCCAAAATGATCGCCGCTGGTTTATCGAAGCCCGAATGGGTGTCGGTCAAGACGGTTTCGAGATAGTGCAATGAATCGATTACAGCGAGCGGGCCGCGAGGATAGGGCAAAAAGTTGGTGTGGGCTAATGGCACGCCAGCGGCGGCACGATGTTCGGCATTGCCCGTAACTGCTAACCCACCCAGCGACAAACCATGATAGCCACCCATAAAACTGATTACGCTCGTGCGACCCGTGACTTTTCGTGCTAGTTTTAGCGCCGCCTCGACCGCATTTGCGCCAGTTGGCCCGCAAAATTGAACTTTATAGGGCAAGTTGCGCGGCGCTAAAATAACCTGATTAAAACGCTCTAAAAAGCTGCGTTTGGCACTGGTATACATATCCAAGCCATGGATAATTTGATCGGATTCGAGGTAGTTGAGCAGGGCTTGTTTAATCTGCGGGTTGTTATGACCATAGTTCAGCGCTCCCGCCCCAGCAAAGAAATCGATATAGGCGCGTTGTTGCTCGTTATACAGCAGCGAGCCTTGGGCTTGGCAAAACACCGTTGGAAACGAACGGCAATAGGAGCGCACATTGGATTCGTATTGGTCGAACGCGGTGGTATTGATGGTCGTTATTTCACGTTGCATTGATGATGTTCCTTATATAAGGCAATGGGTAATGGGCAATGGGCTATGGTTCATTGGGTTAATAACTAACGATGAGCTATGAACGATTGAAAATACCAATAATTGCTCCGATAGCCTACAGCCCATTGCCATTATTGCTCTGTGCCTCTGCGTTAAAATTTCTCATTATATAGAGCTATGGGCTTGGGCTATAGTTCATGGAAGATTGCTTGAAAATAGCAATAATTGCTCCGATAGCCTACAGCCCATTACCATTATTGCTCTGCGCCTCTGCGTTAAAACCTCGATTGCGCATTTCCGACCCTATGTTCTCTGCTCTATGGCGTTTGCTAAAATGTGTACATGCGGCTGCCGCAGAATGCTGATATGATCGCCGCCGATCACCTGAACATGCAGATTTGGAATGATTGCTTGCCAGCGTCGAGCTGCTGCTGGGTTGGCTTGAGCTTGGAGCAATTGAGCTTCCCCAAGATATGCAGCAGGCTGATAGGCTTGCATGGCATGGGCATGGCTAGTAAAAACCGCATATAACCGTTGCGCCAGATCGAACGGCAGATCAGAATCAATTAGGCCAGCCCTTTGGGCTTGTTGATAGAGCGCCACCAATTGTTGCTCAGCAGGTAGCACTACAATCGCGGGCCAACCGATCTGTTGAGCAGCCAAGCGATCAACATCGGCAAACAGATCGGCGGCGAAGCTCTGAATCAATGGCAATGGATCAGGCGTTGGTTCGGCCAGAAAGCTATCGATCAAACTGAGCATGGATACCTGCTCGCCAGCAAGTTGCAGTTGTCGCGCCATTTCAAGCGCCACCAAACCACCAAATGACCAACCAGCCAAACGATATGGCCCCTGAGGTTGCAGTTGTCGCAATGCTTGGCAATAGTCTTGGGCAATTGCTTCAACCTTGGTATGGGTTGTGCCGCCGTCAATCCCGGGCGCTTGCAAGGCATACAGCGGTTGGCTAGGATCAAGCGCTGTGGCTAGCTCGCTATAACAGCCAACCGTGCCGGCAATCGCATGGACACACATCAATGGCGTGCGTGAGCCGTGGGGTTTAATGGGCACGAGTAGATTAGGGAGCGCTGATCCTGCTTGTTGCTGTTCCAATAAGGTCGCAAATTCACGAATGGTTGGCGCTTCAAAAATCATGCGTAACGGTAAATCATGGCCATAGTGCTGGCGCGTGCGCAGCATCACCCGCGTTGCCAAGAGCGAATGACCGCCGCTGCTGAAGAAATTGGCATCAATACTCATTACGTCAAGTTGAAGCATGTCAGCCCAAATTTCGGCTAAATCGGCCTCAGTCTGATTGCGTGGTGCAACCAGTGTTGTTTGAAAGCCACGGTTGGCAGGATTTGGCGCTGGCAGTTGTTGGCGATCAAGCTTGCCATTACGGTTACGCGGCAATTGATCTAAAACCAGATATTGGTTGGGCAGCATATAGCTGGGCAATCGCTGTTGGAGCGCAGGCTGCACAAGGCTGAGCAACGCAGGAGTATCGACAGCCGGAACCAGATAGGCAACTAATTGTTGCTGCCAAGGGTGCACCGCCGCCTCGCGCAACCAGCTCAATTCGGCCAAGACTGACTCGATCTCGCCTAGTTCAATCCGATAGCCACGCACTTTGACTTGCTGATCAGCGCGACCAATGAAGTGCAAAGCTCCATCAGCAGTTTGGCGCACCAAATCGCCAGTACGATAGAGCCGACTTCCAGCACCAGCAAATGGGTTGGGTACGAAGGCGCTGGCAGTGCGGGCTGGATCATTCAAATAGCCGCGACCAACTCCGATACCACCGATATATAATTCGCCGACTGCGCCCAATGGCAACAATTGCCAGTTTGGATCGAGCACGAACACCTGCATATTGGCGACGGGCTTGCCGATTGGCATGGAGCTATGGCCTTCGGACGGAGCAGTATCAAGCCGTTGCAAGGTCACATCGTCGGCGCATTCGGCAGGCCCATAGGCATTCAACAACGGAATCTGCGGATAGGTGGCAAACCATTGGCGAGCCTGAACTGGTTGCAAGGCTTCGCCCGTTGGCAAAACCCAGCGCAAGCGGTGCAGCAAGGCTTGTTCAGCAGGGGTTTGCAACGTTTCAAGCAAGGCTTGCAACAGGCTTGGCACCGGCTCGAAAATTGTGACTTGTTGCTCAGCCTGAGTTTGGGCTAAGGCCAACGGGTCACGCATCGTTTGATCATCAATGATTGCTACCGTTGCACCAACCAACAAGCCCGACAGCATCTGCCACACTGAGATATCGAAGCATTGCGAAGCGGTTTGGGCCACCACATCATGGGCTTGGAGTTCCAACACCTGATTCATCACCAACAGATGGTTGAGCATCCCAGCCTGATCGATCATCACGCCTTTGGGTGTGCCGGTTGAGCCAGAGGTAAACAGGGTATAGGCCAATTGCTGAGGGTGGGTTTGGATCGCAACAGGTTTGGTTGCTGCATCATTCCATCGTTCGATTAACTGCGGCTGATTGTGTGGCTCAAGCAACGGCTGAACATGCTCAGCAAACCAACGGGCTAAATTGGGTTCGCAGACTAAGGCTGGAATCGCAAAGCCCTGCAAAATCTGGGCGATGCGCTGGGCTGGCCAAGCAGGATCAAGCGGCAAATAGGCTGCCCCAGCGTAAAAAACCCCTAAAACCGCAACCACAACATCGCTGGTACGTGGCAGCAAAATTGGCACGAGGGTTTCTTGCCTAACGCCATGCTGTTGTAGTTGGGCCGCTAAAGCCATAGCCCGTTGCTGCAAAGCCTGATAGGAATAACGCTGATCAACATCGCGCACCGCAGTTGCGTTGGGTGTCGCTGCAACTTGCTTGGCAAAGCGTTCTAAAAAACCAGCAGGGCCAAAATCGTGCTGAGTTTGATTGCTTAGCTTGAATAAAGCGGTTTGGGTTTGGTCATCAAATACGCTAATTGTGTTAAGTACTTGATCAGGCGTGGCAGCAACCACCCGCAACACCTGTTGATAATGCCCAAGCATGCGCTGAATCGTGGCCTGATCGTACAAATCGGTGTTGTATTCAAACCAACCTTCCAGCCCAGTTGCGGTTTCAGTCAAGGTCATGGTCAGGTCATATTTGGTGCCATGCGCCTCGGTATCGAGAAATCGCAGTTGCAAATCGGCGATCTCATAGTTAACCTTGGGCGTATTTTGCAGAACAAACATCACCTGAAACAACGAACCATAGCCTGCGCCACGGTCGGGCTGAAGCACCTCGACCAACTGCTCAAACGGCAAATCTTGGTGGGCATAGGCTTCAAGCGTGGTTTCGCGCACTTGCGCCAAAAATTCGCGAAAGCTCAGCTGCGGCTGAACATCGCAACGCAGCAGCAGCATATTGACGAAAAAGCCGATCAAATGCTCAATTTCAACCCGATCACGATTGGCAATTGGCGAGCCAACCACAAACTCTTGCTGTTGGCTATAGCGAGCCAGCACCAGCTGAAACGCCGCTAATAACAGCATAAACATCGTGGCATGTTCGCGTTGGGCGAGGTGTTGCAACTGCTCAATTAATACCTGATCAACACGAAATGGCAAGGCTGCGCCACGACCAGTCTCGTGTTTTGGGCGTGGTCGATCGGTTGGTAAGGCCAAGGTGGGCAAGCGCCCAGCAAATTGGTTTTGCCAAAAGGCTAATTGTTCGGCCAAAATCTCGCCCTGCAAATATTCGCGCTGCCAATAACTAAAATCGGCATATTGCAATGTTGCTGGGGCTAAATCGAGCGCTTGACCCGCGAGCAAGGCACTATAGCAATGGCGTAATTCCTCAATAAAAATTGCCAGCGACCAGCCATCAAAAATCGCATGATGCAGATTGAGAATCAGCACATACTGCTGCTCGGCCAGCCAGAGCAAACGCCCATACAACAATGGGCCTTGCGCCAAATTAAAACGATGGGCACTATCGATCAGTAATTGCTGTTCGATAATTGAGCGTTGTTCGATTGTTGATGCTTGTTCAATTGCTACCAAATAGCGTAGATCGACGATCGTTAAATCAAAATCATGTTTATCTGCAATCGCCTGAATCGGCTGATCGTTGAGCACTGGAAAGCTGGTACGCAGGCTCTCGTGGCGGGCGATCACCGCATCAAAGCTCTGTTGCAAGTATCCGACATGCAGCGGGCCATCAATCTGCACCGCAAACAAAATATTATAGGCTGGATTGCCAGGCTCGAGCTGGTCGATAAACCACAAGCGTTCTTGGGCAAACGATAGCGGAACTGGCTGGTTGGCAGGCCGAGGCCGAATTTGGTTTGGCACGGCATGATCGATGCCTGCTTCTTCAAGCAAATAGGCCAGCAACTCAAGGTCATCGGTCGAAAAGCCTTGGGGCAAGGTTTGGGTCATGATTGGCTTGTCCTTCCTGCGGCCTTTTGTTGCAAGGCCTGTTTGGTGCTGGCACTCATGCTTTTAATCTGTTGCAGTGCGGTGGCAATTTTATTGATTCGCTCTGCCTGAGCTTGATTCGCCAGCAAATGCTGGCTTAATTGGGCAATTGTTGGATAATCGAACAACATTCGAATACTTGTGCTTACTTGCAAAAGCTGTTGCATGCGCGAGACAACTTGGGTGGCGTTGAGTGAATGGCCACCCATGCGGAAGAAATCGGCGTGAATATTATCAATTGACAAGCCCAAGGCCTCTTGCCACATATCGGCGAGGGTTCGCTCGAGCGCTGTTTGCGGTGGGGCGGCCATTGGCTGAAGCGTAGGCAACGGGTTGGAATAGTGCTCCGCCGTCCAATGCCCAACCAACTGAACAGCGCTAAGTGTGCTGGTAGGATGCTGCGCCATTTGGCGTAAAACCGCTTGGAAATCGGCGGCCAACGCTTCAATTGATTCAGCGGCGAACAATTCGCTAGCATATTCCAGCGTCAATTGATAGCCAGTTGCAGCGGGCTGCACCAACAGCACCAAATCGGTTTTGCTGGCCTGAATTGGTGTAGCTAGGGCTTGGGCTGGCGCACCCAAAACTAAAGGCTGGCTGGGCGCGTTTTGCAACACCAACAAACTTTGAATCAGCGGAATCTGCGGTTGGTTGTTGCGCTCATGCGCCACGTTGGCCACAATCTGCTCGAATGGTAAGGCTTGGTGTTGGTATGCTTGTAAGGCAACCATGCGGGTTTGCTGCAATAGATCAAGCCACGTTTGCACGGCAGTGCAATGCAGGCGCAAGGGCAAGATATTAATAAAAAAGCCAACGCAACGCTCAAATGCTGCATGCTCACGGCCAGCGCTGAGCGTGCCAATCAGCAGATCGCTGCGCTGAGTGCGTTGATAGAGCACAGTTGCCCATCCCGCCAGTAACAGCATAAACAAACTAGCATTATTGGCGTTGGCCAAGCCTTGTAATGCTTGGATAACCTGCTGATCAAGTTGATAGGTTTGGCTGCTGCCCAAGCCCTGCATGTGTGCCGAACGCGGATAATCGGTTGCCAAGGCTGGGAGCGGATCAAACAGGGCAAACTGGGTTTGCCAGTAGGTTTGCAATTGGGCGAGGCATGCCGAATCAAGCTGCTGGCGTTGCCAAGCCACAAAATCAAGGTAATCGTAGGCTTGGCTTGGCAGCTGAATTGGTTGGTTTTGCTCTAAGCTGGCATACAGCTGGCTTAATTCAGCCCACAGCACGCCCAACGACCAAGCATCAATAATGCTATGATGGATAACCACCAGCACGATGGCGTGATCGGGGTGTTGCGCCAAGCCGACTCGTAACAATGGAGCTTGCGTCAAATCGAATGGCCGATCAAGCGAACTTAACATCCTGTCCAAGCTTGCATTTGGCAGAAGCTCAAGCTGCCAAACTGGCTTGAGCATAATCACTTGCTGCGGCATTCCCTCGATGAGCTGAATGCTGCTGCGTAATATTTCATGACGGTCGATAACCTGCAACCAGCTTTGTTCAAGCGCAACCGCATCAAGCTGAGCATCGATGCGCCATGCATGGATGACATTGTAGGCGGTGTTTGGGCGTAATTGCTCGGCAAACCACAGGCGTTGTTGGCTAAACGAAAGCTGATGCAATTGCTTGGTACGCTGATAGAATTGAGGTTCAGCCTGAGCAAAGGTTTGCTGCTGCGGATCGATTAACCGCGCCCAGGCGGCCAAGCTTGGTTGCTCAAACAAGCTCGTAATCGAAAGCTGAAGCTGCCACGTGTGCTCAATTCGTTTGAGCACTTGCATCGCATTGAGCGAATGACCACCAAGCTGCAAAAAATTGCTCTCACGCCCAAGCTGTTCCACACCCAAGATTTCGCGCCAGATTGTCGCCAAACGCTGTTCAGTCAGGCTTTGCAATGGTTGTTTAATCGGGGCATCAGGGCGTGGCAAGGCTGCCCGATCAAGCTTGCCATTGGGTGTTAATGGTAATTCGGCCAGCTGTACCCAAAAACTTGGCAGCATATAGCTTGGCACATGGTGGGCTAAGCTTGCGCGTAAGGCTTCGCAATCGATTGGCTGATTAGCAACCAAATAGGCGGTCAACTGCGGATCATCAGCAACCAGCGTAATTGGCTGAACCACAACCGCTTGCAATGGTGCTAAGCGCAGAATCTGGGCCTCAATCTCACCAAGCTCGATTCGAAAGCCACGAATTTTGACCTGCTGATCGTTACGCCCTAGGTAACAAAGCTCATTTGCCGCATTCCAATGAGCCAAATCACCAGTTTTATACATTCGTTCGCCAGGCGTGGTAGCCCACGGATTAGGCAAAAAACGTTCGGCAGTTAAATCGGGGCGTTGCAAATAGCCTTGCGCCACTCCCAGCCCAGCAATAAATAATTCGCCAACATCCTCAGCTGCAATAGGTTGATACTGGGCATCGAGGATAACGCTGGTCGTGCCAGTAAGCGGCTGGCCAATCGCTGGTGGCTGGCTGGCAGTGCGCTCAACGAGTTGGTAGGTGGCATAGGTCGTGGCCTCGGTTGGCCCATATAAATTGAATACGCGCTGGATGTTTGGCTGCTGATAGAGTTGCTGCGCTAATCGCAAGCTCAGCGGCTCACCAGCAAGATTCACCGTGAGCACGCTAGATGGAAGTGCCTTATGTTGCAACAACGTTTGCAGCGCTGACGGCACGCTATTGATCAAACGAATCGGGTGCTGCGAGTGAAACAGCGCTGGATCAAGCAGATTTTCCACCAGCACCAACGTACCGCCACTAATTAATGGCAGAAAGATCTCAAAAATTGAAAGATCAAAGTTGATCGAGGTTGCTGCTAAAATTCCAGCGCGTTCGGCTGCGCTAAACGTGGTTTCAGCCCATGCTAAAAAGGTGAGTGCATTGGCATGGCTAATCAGCACACCCTTGGGTTGTCCGGTTGATCCAGAGGTATAGATGATATAGGCAGGAATTTGGCTATGATAGCTGAGTTCGCGCCACGCCAAATTCCTCGACCAAGGCTGATCAATCAACATACCCTCAATAGTGTTCAGGGGCAAACCTGCTTGGCATGCCGTTTCGCTGACCACCAGCATGGCCTTAGCATCGGCCAGCATAAATTGCAACCGCGCGGTTGGATAGGCCGGATCAAGCGGCAGATAGGTCGCGCCAGCCTTGAGAATCGCCAGCATCCACACGATGAGCTGTGGCGTGCGGCGCAAACAAATGCCCACAACGCTGCTTGGTTGCACGCCCATGTGTTGCAAATAGGCCGCTGCTTGGTTGGATTGCTGCTCAAGCTCAGCAAACGTTAAGCCATGACCTGCGGGCGTTTGCACCGCCCAAGCGGCAGGCGTTTGGTTGGCTTGAACCGTCACCAGTTGGGTAATATTCGCATAGCTCATTCGCCGACCGTCCGTTCTTGGCGCTTGGATGCTAAGGCTTGTTGGCGCTGCTCAGGTGTAGCTTGCTTAATTTTTTGCACCAACTCGGCAATTTTGGCAGTTTGGCCAGGCTTGGTTTCTTGTTGTAATAGGGCTTGTTCAACGCCGCGAATGGTTGGTTGGGCAAATAGGCTGCGCAAACTCAGATTGACCCGTAATAATTCGCGAATGCGGGTTAGCACCAAAACCGCATTCAACGAATTACCGCCAACCTCGAAAAAGTTTTGATCAATGCTGGCAATTGGTTGCTGCAAAATCTCATGCCAAATTGCTGCAATCAGCGCTTGAATTGGATTACTCGGAGCAATACTTGGTGCTTGCTCAAACGTTACGTCAAATTCTGCTAGCAAACGGGCATAATCGCGCTTGCCATTGTTGGTAAGCGGCAAGCGTTCACACAGCAGCCAGAGATTGGGTTGTAGATAATGGGGCAGCTCAAGAGCCAGCGCTTGGCGCAGTTGTTCAATGCTAAGCGCTGGCTGATTT
Source organism: Chloroflexota bacterium (assembly GCA_020161265.1). Taxonomy (NCBI): domain Bacteria; kingdom Bacillati; phylum Chloroflexota; species Chloroflexota bacterium. The sequence continues at coordinate 573,357 of JAIUOC010000001.1, forward strand.
GGCACAACCCAAACTACTAAGCGCTCGTGTTGATCAAGTTTTTGCACAAACGCCCAGCAATCGGCAACTCCTACTTGGCGACAAATCGCTTGTTCAAGTTCGCCCAGCTCAATCCGAAAGCCGCGCACTTTGACTTGCTGATCGCTACGCCCAAGGTATTCTAGCTCGCCAAATTGATTAATCCGAGCCAAATCGCCGCTGCGGTAGAGCCGTGCCCCAGTGCTTGACCATGGATCAGGTACAAAGCGTTGGGCCGTCAACGCCGCTTGCTTGAGGTAGCCCCGCGCCAAACCTGTCCCGCCCACATAGATCTCGCCGACTGCACCTTGAGGCACAAGTTGGCCATGTTGATCGAGCAGATATATGGTTAAATCGGCGATTGGCTGGCCGATTAGACTGGCTTTTGCCTCGATCAAGTCATCAAGCTCCAGCCAACGCTCAGTTACATGCACCGTAGTTTCGGTGATGCCATACATATTGAGCAGTTGCGGCGCGGGCGCAGGATAGGCTTGATACCAAGCGGCGAGGCTGGCCAGATCAAGCGCCTCGCCACCAAAGATGATCAAGCGCAGCGCCAAATTCGCTGCCACCGCTGGCGTGAGTTGGGGCAATAGTTGACGAAAAGCCGAGGGCGTTTGATTAAGCACAGTTACCGATTCGTCTGCCAACAATTGGCTGAACGCTTCGGGTGAGCGAGTTGTGGTACTTGGCACAACCACTAAACGTCCGCCATACAGCAATGCCCCCCAAATTTCCCAAACTGAGAAATCAAAGGCATATGAATGGAATAAGCTCCAAACATCATTGGCACTGGGTTTAATCGTAGTAACTGTTGCCGCGAATAAGCGCAACACATTGGCATGGCTCAACAACGTGCCTTTGGGTTGACCAGTTGAGCCAGAGGTATAAATGATATAGGCAAGTTGATCGGGATGGATAGTTGGCAAGAGTGATTGATTGTGAATTGGAAGTTGATCAAGGTTGAGAATGGTGGTTGATTGTGAATCAATATTGTGCAACAGACTATTTTGAGTAACAATTAAATTAACGTGGGCATCGGCCAGCATCCATTCGATTCGGCTGGTGGGCAACTGAGGATCGAGCGGCAGATAGGCTGCTCCAGCCTTGAGAATCCCCAAAATGCCGATGATTAATTGCAGCGAACGCTCACACAACAAGCCGATTGGTTGTTCAGGTTGTACACCTTGGGCCAATAGCGCATAGGCCAATTGATTGGCAGCTTCGGCCAATTGTTGATAGCTGATCGCTTGCTCGGCATAACTCAGGGCAATTGCCTGGGGTGTTGCCAGTGCTTGTTGAGTAAAATGCGCAACTAAACTGCTGTTGATCGGGTAAACTTGCCGATTTGAATTCAGCAGATTGAGCATAGTGGCCTGTTCAGGTTGCTGCAATAATTTCAGCTGAGCGATTGGGGTATCTGGTTCTGCCAACAACTGCGCCAAGAATTGGCCATAGTGCGCGGCAAATTGGCTGGCAAACTGCTGCGATAGCTGTTGTGGATCATAATTCAGCTCGCCCGTAATCTGCCCCGCTTGCTCAAACAAGATTAGGCTAAGCGGAAATTGCGGTGCTTGTTGGGCAAAGGCATAGGGTTTGATCACCAGATTTGGGGCTTCGAGCTGGCCGGTTGGCATATTTTGCAAGGCAAATAGCGCTTGAAATAGGGGTTGTTGATCAAGTTTGCGCTCAGGCTGCAAGGCTTCAACCAGCAATTCAAACGGCAATTCTTGGTGGGCATAGGCTGCCAAGCTAGTTTGGCGTACCCGCTCCAACAATTGGCGAAAGCTGGGTTGGCCACTTAAATCGGCTCGTAGCACTAAACTATTGATAAAACAACCGATTAAAGGCTCAGCTTCAGGCCGCAAACGCCCAGCAATCGGCGAACCAACCGCAAAATCGTGTTGCTGCGTATAACGGCTTAACAGTGCAAAACAGCCCGCCAACAAGCTCATAAACATGGTCGTGCCATGAGTTTGGTTCAAGCTGGTTAAGCGTTCGACCAAGGCGCGATCAAGTTGGACAGGAATGCTCGTTAACACCGTTTGGGCGGGCTTTTGGGCTTCGTAAGGCAACGCCAAATTAGGCAAATCGGCCAACTGTTGTCGCCAGTACGTCAGCAATTGCTCTAACATAGTGCCCTGTAATTGTTGGCGCTGCCAGACCGCTAAATCACGATATTGCACTGGTAAGGCTGGCAGCTGATGCGGTTGTTGGTTTAATGTTGCTCGATAGATGTGGGCTAGCTCGTCGATCATGATCCCAATCGACCAGCCATCGCTAATCCAATGGTGTTGTACAACTAAGAGAATATGTTGTCTTTCTGCTAAGCAGACTAAAACGCAACGCAGCGATGGCGCAATTGTGAGATCAAACGGTGCTTCAAAGGCGGCCAATAACACGTGCTGGCATTCGGCCGCAGGATCGTTGGCCGAATGCAAATCATAAAAAGCCCAAGGCAACTGCCAATTGGCGGCGACCTGTTGCAATGGCTGGCCATCCTGCCACAGCACATGGCTGCGTAAAATGGTATGGCGTTCGATCAGTTGCTCGAAACTCAGGCGCAAGACTTCACGATCTAACTCGCCGTTGAGTTCAATCGCTGCCGGAAGATGATAAGCCGTGCTAGTTGGGGCAAATTCATACAAAAACCACAACCGTTGCTGGGCAAAGCTTAGCGCCACAGGCTGATCATCTTCGAGCCTTGGAATCGGTGCAAATAGATTGGGCTGAGTTCGCGCCAAAAATTGGCATAGCTCAGCCTTATGCTGGCGTAATTGGCTTAATAGTTGCTCACTCAGTGCGCCTGGCGGGGCATCGTAGCATAAACGCTCGCCTTCAAGCCAAATCCGAATATCGGCTGCCCGTAATTGGGCCAACAATTGCCACATGATTAAATTGCTCCTTGTTCGCGGGCTTGAGCTGGAGCTTGATTAGCCTGTTGCGCCCAGCGTAGGAGATCAAGCACATGAGCCAGTTGTTCAATCGTCGGAGCCTCAAATACGCTGCGAATCGGCAAATCAAGCTGCCAATGCTGACGAATTTGGCTGACCAGGCGGGTTGCCAACAATGAATGACCACCAAGTTCAAAGAAATTTTGGTTGATGCCAATCTGCTCGCGTTGCAAGATTGCCGCCCAAAGCTCGGCTAATTTGGCTTGATCAGCGTTTTGGGGAGCAATAATCAGCTGCTCAGCGGCTTGTAGCTCGGGAATTGGCAGGCGCTGACGGTCTAATTTGCCATTGGCATTGAGCGGCAATTGGCTCAACCAACAATAGCCGCTTGGTTGCAGATAATGCGGCAACCGCGCTTGAACAAAATCACGCAGCGTTTGATCGGATACTGGTTCAGCTTTCGCCACCAGATAGGCAATCAAACGTGCTTGCTCAGCTGCGCCAACCACAGCAACCGCGACCGAATGCAGCGCCGGATGCTGCAATAAACAGGCTTCAATCTCGCCTAGCTCAATTCGGAAGCCACGAATTTTGACTTGCTGATCGCTACGCCCAAGGAAGCTCAACACACCTGCTTGGTTGTAACGCGCTAAATCGCCAGTGCGATACATTCGCGCCCCTGGCTCGCCCCAAGGATCGGGCAAAAACAGGCTAGCGGTGCGTTGGGGATCGGCCAAATAACCCCGACCAACCGCAATTCCAGCGATATATAACCCGCCCGCCACACCAATCGGCACTGGCCGCAAGCTGGCATCAAGCACATACGCTCGCACATTGGCTACTGGTCGGCCAATTGGAATGGCGTTTTGAGGTAGCTCAGCCGCACTCATAATCGGCCAAAGCGTCACATCGTCGGCGCATTCAGCCGGACCATAGGCATTCAGCAAGGGAATATAAGGATAGTGGGCAAACCATTGTTGGGCCAGCTCACGCGGCAAATGTTCGCCTGTTGGTAGCACCCAACGCAAATCAGCCAAACTAGGGGTTTGCTCAAGGCTAGCGATCGTTTCGAGCAGGGCTTGAATCAGGCTTGGCACTGGCTCGAAGATAGAGACGTTGGCCGCTGCCAATTCAGCCAACAAGGCTCGCGGGTCGCGCATCGTTTGATCATCGATGATCTGCATACGAGCGCCAACCACCAGCGCCGTCAGCAACTGCCAGACCGAAATATCAAACGATTGGGCGGCACTTTGGGCAATACAATCGGTTTGGGTTAGCGCCAAACGCTCGATCATTACGTCAATATGATTCAGCATGCCTGCATGGTCGATCATCACGCCCTTGGGTGTGCCAGTCGAGCCAGAGGTAAACAGCACATAGGCTAAATCACGATCATGCAGTTGGGCAAAGTCGGATGCAGGTTGCTCATAGCCCAACGCCTGAGCCAAATCAAGCTGTTGTGGATGCGCTTCAGCTAAGGCATCAGTCAATAACCAATCGACATGCTGAGCAAGTTGCTGTTGGCGCTGCACTGGATGCTGAGGATCAATCGGCAAATACACCGCGCCCAATTGCAAGATCGCCAACAACGCTGCGACAAACTGCGGGTTGCGCTCAGCTCGTAGGCCGATAATTTGCTGGCGTTGTACTCCGTGATCGCGCAAATAGCCGGCAATTGTTTGGCTGGCCTGCGCCAAATCGAAGTAACTCCAGCGTTGCTCACGCCATGCAACGGCGATGCTGGTAGGCTGCGTCGTCACATGGTGGTAAAAACGTTCAAACAACGAACTCGTTTGGCGCGGTGCTGCGGTTGTATTCCAATCAGCCAAGGCTTGGATTTCGCTTGGATGTACAATCTTGAGTTGACCAAGCCTTGCCTTAGGCTGAACCATGATTGCAGCAAGACTCAATTGGAGATAATCGAGCATGCGCTGGCTGGTAAGCTGGTTGATATAGCCGTGTTCATACATCAACTTAAAGGCCAACCCATCACCAGGCACAGCAACCAGCGTCAAAGGATAGTTGGTTTGCTCGCGCGAAGGCACCAAACGTAACTCTAAATCGCTCAAACCAGTTAAATCACTACTGCTCACTGGATAGTTTTCAAAGACCAAGATACTTTCAAACAACGGGCTATTGCGTGGCAGTTCGCTGCATGCCTGAATTTCAATGAGCGAACTGGCCTCGTAACTGCGCACAGCGCTCTCTTGAGCCTGCAAGGCTTGCAACCAATCCACCACTGGCTGCTGCAAATCAAGCTTGATTCTGGTGGGCAGCGTATTCACGAACATCCCGACAATCTGCTCAACTCCCGCCAAATCGGTTGGGCGGCCAGCCGTCGTTGTACCAAACACGATATCAGTTTGATGACTGTAGCGTGCCAAAACCAAGGCCCACGCTGCTTGTAAGAGGCTATTCACGGTTAGGCCATGATCGCGGGCAAACTGTTGAAGCTGCCGAGTTATCGCAGGATCAAGCTGGAGCCAACTCGTGCCATAGTGCCGTTCATGATGCTTAGCGCCAACCCGTTCAAGCGCCAAGCTCGTTGGCGCAGTAAAACCGCGCAATAATTCGCGCCAAAATGTCGGAGCTTGTTGATCATTATGTTGAGCCAGCCACTGAATGTAGCGTTGATAAGGAATTTCTGGGGCAAGCTCCAGTGGTTGCTGGTTGATTTCAGCCTGATAATAGCGAAACAATGTATCAAGAATCAGTGGCAAGCTCCAACCGTCGATGATCAAATGATGATTCGTCCAGATACAGCAATAGCGTTGCGGCGCACGCTCGAACAAGGCCACGCGCATCAACGGCGCTTGGGTTGGCTCAAAACCGCAGATACGATCAGCCTGCAAATAGGCTTCAAGCACCTGTTCTTGTTCAAAGCTATGCGTGGGTAACTGTTGATAATCGATCGTAATTGCAGCTTGGCGTAGCACCAATTGCAGCGGCTCAGCTAAATCTTGCCAAACAAACGCGGTTCGCAGCATTCTATAATGGCCAATTGTTCGATTCCACGCAGCACTAAATGCCGCATGATTGAGCTGGCCCGTGATTTCAAACTGCATTTGGGTAATGTAATCGCCAGCGTCCGGCGCATACAAGCGATGGAACAAAATGCCCTGTTGCAGCGATGAAAGAGGGTACAATTGCTCAAACGGCGGATATGTTTGCTCAATCTGGTCAAGTTGGGCTTGGGTAATGTGCGTCAAAGGAAAATCGGCGGGAGTAAAGCTTGGTTGGGTTTGTTGGCAACAATGCTCAATCAACTCAACTAAATCAGCACAATACGCCTCAGCCAAACGCTCGATCGTTGCTACCGCATGCACATGGCGACTATGCGACCATTCGATCTGTAATTGGCCCGCCAAAACTTGGCAGTTGATCGCTAGCAGTTGTTCACGATGCCGCTGCGGCAACACGGCGCTTCCGGTCGATTCGGGCGCAACGCTGAATAATTCGCTTGCTTGAAGCGTTTGATCAAGTTGACCAAAATAGTTAAAACTGATTGCTGGGGTCGGCATAGCTTGCAACGCCACATCAATCGAGCGCAACAAGCCATAGCCGATGCCACGCTGTGGAATTGCGCGAATCTGTTCTTTAATTTGTTTGATCAGGTTTTTGGGGCTTTGTTGTTGCGGCAGACTTAACTTTATTGGAAACAGCGTAGTAAACCACCCAACGGTTTGCGAAAGATCGAGCGGCAGATCCAGTTCCTCGCGACCATGGCCTTCGAGTTGCAGCACCAAATCGGCGTGGCCGCTCCAAGCGGTGATGGTTTGGATCAAGGCTGCTAGCAATAGTTCGTTGATCTGGGTTTGATAGGCCTGGGATGCTTGTTGAATTAAGGCTGTAGTGTGGACCTGGCTCAATTGCTTAGTGATTGTGGCAACACTCGCATAATCATTATGTCCAGTTTTGTCATCGACTGGCAAGGGAGCAGTGTTGGTTTGGGCGAGCCAATATGCACGTTGCTGCTGCAATTCGGTGCGTTGGGCATAGCGTTCTAAAGCAATAGCCCATTGGGCAAAATCGACAGCTGGTTTGGTTAATGGCTGGTTTTGCAAGGCATGGGCGAGATCTTGAATGATAATTCGCCACGAAACCCCATCGACCACCAAGTGATGCATGACCAACAGCAAGCGAGCGGGCTGAGCATCAGGCATGGTGATGTAGGCAATTCGCCACAGCGCAGCCTGCGCCAAATCAAAGGGCCGTTGCAGTCGTTCAGTTGTGGCCTCAAAAAGCGCAGCAAGCTCAGTTGGATCGAGGTTTTGAGCATTAATTTGCTCAAATTCAACCAGTGGTGCATCAGCAGCAGCCACAAATTGTTGCCAACCATCAGCAGTACGGCGATAGCGCAAACGCAAACTAGTATGCACCTGTACAACTTGCGCGACCGCCGCTGCTACCAGCGTTGGATCAATAGCCTGAGTAAGTTGCAAAAAGAGCGCTTGATTAAACTGGCTGGGATCAGTTGGATTAGCGAGGAGCCAGCGCTGAATTGGGGTCAGTGGTATGCTCTGTCCAGCAGCCAATTCGCTTTGAGCAACTTCAATTGTTGCGGTTTGCGCCAAACTTGCTAGTTGGGTAATCGTTGGCTGCTCAAACAATTGGCGTGTAGTCAATCGTATGCCCGCTCGATTAGCACGAGCAATCACCTGAATGCTCAAAATTGAATCGCCGCCCAATTGAAAAAAATTATCGTGAATGCCCACACTTGATACTTGCAAGGTTTGCTGCCAAATTGCCGCGAGCTGCTGCTCAAGCGGGTTACGTGGGGCCGTTTGGGCTTGCTGTTCATGCTGGGCGGTAAAATCGACGACCGGCAAGGCCGCACGGTCAATTTTGCCATTCGGCAAGCGCGGAAGCTGCCCAAGCGTCACAAACGCCGCTGGCAGCATATAATCCGGCAGATACGCTTGCAAATACTGGCGCAACGTTTCGCTGAGCGCATCAGGCGTTATTGGCTCTAACACAGTTAGCATCGCTTTCTGAAATCTATCTATGCGGGAAGCCTAGAGGGGCAGCTTCCACAAAAACACACCTCGTCCAAGCGATTATTCTAGTGCGGCCTTGCCCAAAAATCGGTATCGAATCACGCAGCATTCATGTCAAATTCAACACCAAAATCAAGGCTTGAATGCAGCAATAAGCTCGTGGTATAGTGGCCTACTCACATCATTTGGCGCTGTAGGAGTTCAATAGAGGAGCAATATGGATGAATAATAATCCCGCACTCAAGCAGCTCTTAGGCTTGCCCGAAGCCATCGCCGCCAACCCTCGTGACGAATACTACCTCGATTAGATCGATGGTCGCGCAAAAAGATGGAGTGTATGCCAAGTATGACCTTAGATATTGACCAAGGTCATAAATTAACAACTGCACGGCATAGCGGTCACAGGCGGTTTGGGTAAAGGGCAGTTGAAAAATCGATTGTGCTCTGCATAGCATAATTCTAGTTGCATAGGAATACAGAGCACAACCATTACTTGTCTTTAATTCCCGCTATTCATAACGATTCTTCATTGCGCGTTCAATTTGGCGTTTAGCATCGCGATCGGCGATCGAATCACGTTTATCGTAGAGCTTTTTACCTTGGGCTAGCCCTAGCTCAACTTTGGCTAAGCGGCCACGCAGATAAATTCTTAAGGGCACTAAAGTTAAGCCCTTGGTCGCCAATTTTTGGTGTAGCTTCAAAATTTCGCGGCGGTGCAATAACAGCTTACGTGGACGCATTGGCTCATGGTTAAACAATTCACCAGTTTCAGCATAGGGGGCAATATGGGCATCGTAGAGCCAAATTTCGCCATTTTGCACCCGCGCATACGAGCCACGCAATTGCACATGGCCGCGCCGAATCGACTTAATTTCGGTGCCGCGCAAAACGATGCCCGCCTCATAGGTTTCTTGAATAAAATAATCATGGCGAGCTTTGCGATTATCGCCCATGACCTCGATTGAATCTTTACTCTCTTTAGCCACGCTTCGTTCCTCCAAAAATACCAAATCGGGTAGGACAGCCTGCCCTACCCTAGAGCGATCTGTGGGTGTGGGTTATTTCTTTTTTTCGCTGGGCAAAAAGCGGGTCAAGTTGGTGCCGCATTCGGGGCATTTGCCCTTGGCTGCTCGCCGCCCATTTTCCATCTGAATTACTTCAGCATTGTCCACGGTGCGTTTTTGTTTGCATTTGACACAGTACGCTTCAACCGTCATCGGTTGTACCTCCTAGCAACTAAGGAACGAATTGAGCGTTACTATATCACGAACAATGCCAGTACACTAGCCAAAAGGCATCCCTACTACGGGTGATTTAAGGCTTGTTTAGGCACTAAAAAGCCTTGGGCTACCTTGCGGGCAGCTTCAGCGAAGCTACTACCACCACTAGCATACAATACCGAGCGCGAAACGTTGATAATCGCCTGTTCGCCTGCGGCTGCCAGCACTGCTTCAATATCACCACCTTGGCTGCCAACTCCAGGCACCAATAGCGGCAATTCCGGGTAGCGCTGATGAATCGTGGCAATTTCAGCGGGATAGGTTGCGCCAACCACTAGCCCACAATTGTGGTTACTATTCCAGCGTTTGGCCACCAGTTCGGCAATTTTCAAAAAGAGCGGCTCGCCGTCAGCTAACATCAAATTTTGTACATCATCGCCACCTGGGTTAGATGTGCGGCATAAAATGAAGCAGGTTTTATCGGCTCGCTCCAAAAATGGCTGGAGCGAATCGTAGCCCATATACGGGCTAAGCGTAATCGCATCAACGCCTAGCTCATCAAAGGCTGCGCTCGCATAAGCTTGGGCAGTCGAGCCAATATCACCACGCTTAGCATCAAGCAAGATTGGAATATGGCTAGGAATGCTGGCGATGGTTTGTTTTAAGGCTTGCCAGCCAGCACTGCCCAAGGCTTCGTAAAAGGCAATATTTGGTTTATAAGCACAAACCAGATCGCTGGTTGCCTCAATAATGGCTTGGTTGAACTGGACAATTCCAGTGGCATCACGGGGTAAATGTTCCGGCAAACGCGCCAAATCGGGGTCAAGCCCAATACACAAGGTTGAACGATTGCTGGTCGCTGCCGCACGGAATTTTTGCATAAACATGGGTTTGCTCCCACTAAATTGCTGCCCGTGCCTTATGATACTCGGATTTTGCCAAAACTTCGCAACGCTTGGGATTAAATTGAGGCTGAAGTTGCATCGTACACCATGCATCAAGCATGCGCCGATACAATGTCTATATGAGGATCAACAGTTTGAGGCTGGCCAGCACCAGCCTCAGATTAGCGTTGTTCAGGTAAGGTAGTTTGTTCGCTTTGGAGCGCTTCCAGCGCTGCCCGTGCTGCCGCCTGTGAAGCCATAGTTTTTGAAGTTCCGACCCCAACTCCCAACAGCGCATCACCCGCCCAAACCTCAATCGTCCACGTCCGTTCATGGTCGGGGCCAGTCACATTAACTTCGCGGTAACTAGGCGTTAGGTTAATTCGGCCTTGGACATATTGTTGCAAATCGGTCTTGTAATCTTGGTTTTGCACACCGCTGGCCTTGACCGACTTCAGCAACGGCAAGACAAAATTACGGGCAGCTTCCCAACCACCATCAAGCGCGATTGCCGCCAACAAGGCCTCAAAGGCATCGGCCAGCAAATTATCGCGTTCACGAGCTTTGGCACGTTCCTCGCCGCGGCTAATTTGCACATAACTGCCCAAATTGAAACGGCGTGCCAAACCTGCCAAGGTTCGGGTTTGCACCAACATCGCGCGAGTTTTAGTTAAATCGCCTTCGCCAAGCTCAGGAAACTCGTGAAATAAAAAAGAGCCACAAATAAAATTTAAAAGTGCATCGCCCAAAAATTCTAGGCGTTCGTTCGATTCCGAGCCAGCTTCCGGGTGTTCGTGTACATACGAGCGATGCAGCATTGCCGCTCGCAAAAAATTCAAGTCGTTGAATGTGTAACCAAGTTCAGCTTGTAGTTTGTTTAAATCCATAGCAGCAATGTTAAGCTAAGCAAGCTAGGTAGATCCCAAGAATCTACCTAGCTTGCGCGGTTTTTTAGGCTTCAAAAGCCTTGAACAACAGACTAACGTTATGGCCACCAAAGCCAAATGAATTGCTCATAAAGCTGGAGAATTGGGCTGGCCGTGGTGTATTCGGCACACAATCGATCTCACACTCAGGGTCGGGAGTATGATAGTTGATCGTGGCGGGGAGCAGGCCTTCGCGCATTGCACAAATGCCGATCACGGCTTCAATTGCACCGCCAGCCCCGAGGGTATGGCCAATTTGCGATTTGTTCGAGCTAATTGGCAGTTTGGCAGTATAATCGCCAAACACTTTTTTAACCGCCAAGGTTTCAGTGCGATCATTGACCGGAGTTGAAGTGCCATGGGCATTCAAATAGCCCAATTGGTGTGGCTCTAAGCCTGCTTGGCGCAACGCCATCCGCATAGCTTTGACCGCGCCTGAGCCATCTTCGGCAGGCATGGTAATGTGATAGGCATCGGTGCTGACTCCATAGCCAACCAATTCGGCCAAAATGGTTGCGCCACGGCCGACCGCATGCTCATAGTCTTCAAGCACCAAAACCCCTGAACCTTCGCCCATGACAAAGCCATCGCGATCTTTATCGAAGGGACGCGAGGCGGTGGCTGGATCATCGTTGCGGGTTGAGAGTGCTCGGGCACTCGCAAAAGCACCGATTCCAATTTCGGTAATTGATGCTTCTGTACCACCGGCTAAAATAACTTTGGCCTCGCCCCGTCGAATCACATGCCAAGCTTCGCCGATAGCATTGCCCGAAGTTGCACAGGCCGAAACTGGACAAAAATTCGGGCCGCGTGCGCCAATTTCAATTGCCACAACCCCACCTGCCATATCCACAATCATCATTGGAATCAAAAATGGTGTGATTCGATCGGGACCCTTGGCATCCATCACCCGCAGATAGGTTGTAAAATTATCGAGACCACCAACGCCACAGCCAATGATGACCCCTACATCATCAGCATTTTCGTCGGTAATCGTGAAATCGGCGCTGCGTAAGGCTTCCTTGGCTGCTGCTACCGCAAAATGCACAAAGCGCGAGTTGCGCCGTGCCTCTTTTTTATCCATATAGTTGGCAGCATCAAAGCCATGGACTTCTGCGGCAATCTGAGCACTAAACTTCGTTGGATCGAATTGGGTAATTCGCCCAACCGCCGAACGTGCTTGGACAATGCCCTCCCACAAAGATGGCACGTCGAGGCCCAATGGGCTAATCGCGCCCAATCCTGTGACGACGACACGTCGATTCATAGCAAAACCTCCTAGTGCATAGCAAAGTGCCGCACCATTATAGCAGCAACTACCTAAACATACCGAGAGGCCAACCAGCAAATTTGGTTGACCTCTCGCGTCAGTTTCAAAACCCCATGTTCAAGCTAGAGTTGTTTGAGCAAATTGGCCATTTCGATCGCGGCAACTGCACACTCTGAGCCTTTGTTGCCAGCCTTCGTGCCAGCTCGTTCAATCGCTTGCTCAATCGTGTCGGTGGTCAGCACGCCCAACAATACTGGAATTCCAGTGTCGTGCATCACTTTGGTCACGCCACTGGAAACAGCATTGACCACAACTTCGTAATGCGAGGTTGCGCCACGAATAACTGCGCCAAGCGTGATAATTGCATCGTGTTGGCCACGCTCAGCAATTTTCTTCACCACGAGCGGAATCTCATACGAGCCAGGACACCATGCGACGCTAATATCATCGTCGCTAACCCCATGGCGTTTGAGTGTATTGACCGCGCCTTCGAGCAAATTTCCGCCGATAAAATCATTCCAGCGGGCAATCACAATCGCCACTCGTAGGCCTGTGCCGATCAAATTTCCTTCAATCACATTCATGCCCATTCCTCAAAAACCAAATTAGCCGTTGATCTCCAGCAGGGTTTCGCCATCAAGCACCTCGACGTTTGGTCGCGATTTAGCCGATTTGCGTGCGCCATCTTGCACCTTCAATGAGGTGACGATTACGCCTTTGTGCCACTCGGGGTTATCGCGCAAGTCTTGATACAACTCTTGAACTTGGCCAGGTTTGAGCGATTCGCTGATGGTACAGCGGACCAGCCAAAGCTCAGCGGTTTCGTTGCGTTCAAGATAAAGATCAATCACATCTTTATTGAATTTATAGTTTTTGAGTTTGAAGTTATTGTTGCGAAACAATTGGGCGACCCATGAGCCAAATTTTGGCAACGGCAACGATTCAAGGTCTTCGATGCTAACGACGCGGCCTGGACGTTCGAGTTGGCCACCACGAGCACTCATTTCATCGCGCATGGCTTGGGTACGTTCTTGGCCCCGTCGCGCCATCACCGTGCCATAGGCAGGGAAGGGCAGCAAGGTCATACCAACCATCATGGCCAAGGTCAAAAAGTTGCCTTGAGCGGTCGGTACAGGCTGGTTAGGGTCATTCAAGGCTGGTTTGGCGCTAACGCTAAAAATTAAAATTGAGCCAAGCAGCAAGGCTGTGGCGCTAGCAATCAGCGAAAAAATCACCCCATGAACCAACGCGCGGCCCTGAATCTTACGACCCAGATAAATCCCACCGCCAATTGGAATCACCCCAGCCAAATAGATCATGTAGGAGAATGGGGCAAAAATTACCAAACACCAGACCAAGCCAGTTAGCAAGCCAGCGATCCACAACTGCCGCCAGAGCAACGGAACTGCCGGAGCTTGAGGCTTCACGTCTTTCAGATCAGTTTTGGTTTCTTGAGATACGGGAGTTGCCATTGCAGCTACTTATTCCTTTTCCATAAGTTCTTCGACAGCTTCACGCAGCTTGCCAAGATCGCTAAATGAACGATAAACCGAGGCAAAGCGGATGTAGGCTACCTCATCGAGTGAGCGTAGGCGTTCCATCACCTGTTCGCCAATCACCGAGCTAGGAACTTCCAAGGCATCGTAGGCGATCAGGGCAGCCTCGACTTCAGTGACCAACGTTTCAATTACATCGGCTGAGATAGGCCGTTTATAGGCCGCAACCCGTAAACCGCGCAATAATTTCTCGCGGTCATATGGCTCACGGTCGCCATTTTTCTTAACGACCATGACATTAACAGATTCAACCCGTTCATAGGTTGTGAAGCGGCGATCACAGTGTTTGCAGCGACGGCGACGACGGATGGTTTCACCATTATCAAGTTCGCGAGTATCGATCACTGCACTTTCGCCAGTGCAATACGGGCAGCGCATAGTTCCTCTTCGGCCTAGCTTAGTAGATTCATTATACCATGGCCCCATGACGCGCAGTATTGGCGCTTAGTTAATCGGCTCGACCAAATGCTGCCGATTGGCTGGGGCTGGGTAGGGTTCTGGCCAATATTCAACCTGCTTGATAATCAACCCATCACAAATTGTAAAAAAGCTAATCACCCGCGCCTCGACGTGGCCATCAGTAACCGAAACATCGCTACATGCCTCAGTCTCGCTGGCAATCAAACGATTGATCGTAAATTGCCAAGCGCCAGTAGCAGGATATTCTTGATTCATTTGGGCAAAGGCCGTTCTACCGCGAATCCGTTCATTTGATTGTGGCCAATCTAAAATATATTCATCGTGTAATACGCTGCCAACCGCCACAAAATCATTGGTTTGCATCAATTGCCAAAATTGGGTCACCAGTGCATGGGCATTGCTCATCTTTATAATCTCCACAATTAAAGGGCTGCCAAGGTACGCTGAGCAACTTCATTCCAACGGCACTCGCGGAGCACAAACTCGCGGCCAGCAGCACCCATGGCGGCGCTCAGCTCAGGCCGATCCAGCAAATAGCTCAAACTACTGGCCCACTCGCGATAGCCTTGGCATGGAATCCCACCGCCGCTGCGCAATACAAAATCAGTCGTCACCGGACAATCGGCATTGACCAAGGCTGGGCGGCCTTGCAACCAGCTTTCCATCAACACAATCGAAAAGCTTTCAATCGTCGAAAGTTGGCAAAAAACGCTGGCCGCTGCGTAGGCATCATACTTGGTTTGCGGCTCGACGAAGCCCAAATCGAGTACCCACGGCGCTAAAATACTTGGGGCATTCAATTCGCCAGCGCCGATTCGCACAAAGCGCAACGGGCGACCAGTTTCAGCCTTCCATTCACGAAAATAGGCTAGCAACTGTGGCACATGCTTACCCCAATCGGCTCGCCCAACATAGAGCAGAATTGGCTCAGCACCTAGCCCATAGTGTTGGCGAAACCGCGCCGCATCACCAACCCGATTCAGATCGATACCCTCACCCGCGACACTCGTTTTAGCCGGATCAAGCTCATACAACCGCAAGGCTAAATCGCGCTCAGGCCGACTATTGAAAATCGTGCCTTGCGCACGCCGCAACATTTCACGATAGGTCGAATAGTAGGCATATGGCTCATCATGCAAGCAAGGAATATGATAAGCCCGACCTTGCGCCAAAAAACTACCCCAATACGACAAGCCCATCGGGTAGGGCATAAAAATGCAGCGCCGCTCAGGATGTGCTAACAAATGTTCATATAAACCATCGCTATTTGGCAAGCTACCCAATAAATTAATTTCATGGGCTGGATGGTCGGGCAAGCGCCGCCCAGAACGAGCTGCTAAACGCCGCACCACTGGCGGAATACCCATCGCTGGCGCGGCCATCGGCCAACGCCGAATTGGCAGACCATTCCAATCGCTCAAGCCAGCGGGATAGTGCTCAGCCGTCCGTTCAGTAAATGAATCACGGCCTGTCGTCGTCCAAACTTCAATATCCGCGCCTTGAGCATGGATGGCCTGGGCCAGATCGCGGGCTTGATCTTCGGCTCCACCACGAGTATCGGGGCCAAACCATGGCGTTACCAGCGCTACAGGACGTTGCGATCTCATGCTTGGCGCTCACGTTCAAGTTCAACCACCCGCGCTCGGAGCAACGCAATCTCAGCCCGTTGCTCATCGATTGTGGTAACTAAGCCATGCAAGGTACGCACAATTGCATCGTTGGCGGCATTTTGTTGCTCAGCAATCGGGTTGATATACCAACGCAGATAGCGCCGCACAACTTTATTCAATGTCGCAATGACTTTTTGGGGCAAGGTTTCGCCATGCAACGGCCAATGCACGCTGACCACGCGCGTAGCCTCGACCTCGGCTAATAAGCGCTTGAGATCAACATCGCTTAGTTGGGGTTCATTGGATTGGTCGATTAAACCATTTGCGCGACGTTGGCGAATTCCATCACGGATTTCGGCCAAAATCGCGCCAACATCGATTGGGGCTGGGTGCTCTGCCATTGGTCTGCCTCATGCGCTAATCATTTCTGCGGGCAGTATAGCAGCAAATTTAACCGAAGCTGGCATTACAAGGTTTCACCGCGTTCGAGCAAAGCTACAAATTCTTGAATGCGCTTCGTGCGGGTTTCGGGCTTTTTAGCAGTTTGGATGCGAAACAAAAACGAATAGCGCTGTGATGATTTGAGTGTAGCAAAAAAACTAGCGGCAGTTGGGCTAGCATCGAGTGCGGCCTGAAAATCCTCAGGAATCGTGGCATTCTTCTGTGAATCGTAGGCAGCATCCCAACGGCCATCAGCTTTAGCGCGTGCAACTTCGGCCTCGCCAGCGGGTTGCATCAAGCCAGCAGCGGTTAAGCGTTCAATATGGCCGCGATTAACGTTTGACCAGATGCTTTTTTTGCCGCGCGGCGTAAACTTTTGCAACCAAGCTTGCGCATCAAAACTCTTTTTTTGGCCGTCAATCCAGCCATAGCACAATGCCACATCGAGCGCCTCGGCATAATTAATTGAAGCAATGCCCGTAGCTTTTTTGGCCATTTTAAGCCAGATGCCCTTGCTGGTGGCATGTTCAGAGTCGAGCCATTCACGCCATGCCGCTTGATCAACAAAACTAAGCGTTGGTAATTCAGCTTTTGGTTTTTCACTCATCACACACTCCGTTAAAAAAACTGACGTGTTCATGGAATCCCCAAAACCATGAACACGCCACCCAAGATACTATTAAATTTAGGGTGTAGCAATAAATCCATTCACAAACGACTCGCCCACTGCAACATCTTGTTTGAGAATATTTTGTTGGCGCAAGAAATCGTGAGTCGCTTGCCAAGTGGCCTGATCAGTAAACCCAAGGCCGTATTTAGCGGTCGAATCGCTTTGCCAATAGCCAATTGTTTCAGCTAAAACTTTTTGCTGCAAGGCTTTTGTTACATCATCAGCCGCTTGCAGCTCGGGAATTTCACGCAAACTATTATTAAAGGCCTGCGTTGGATCAGCAATCGTCTCGCTCATGCCTTTTAATGTGGCTTTGACAAAGCCCATAACCACCGTGGGTTGCTCTTTAATTAAGCTTTCATTAACAATAAGGCCATCAGAGGTCAAGGCAAACGAATCTGACACCCGAATAATATTTAATTTAACCCCAGCCTCGGCCAACTGAATTGGCTCATTATTGCCATAGCCACTGGCAACCTGGACTTTATCTTCGCTCAGCGCTTGAACTTGGGCAAAGCCAATTTCTTGAATATTCAAATCGCTCTCTTGCAAGGAATTTGAATACATCAACGCCAACAAACCAATATACGAAGCCCCAAAGCGGCCTGGAATCCCAACACTTTTGCCTTTGAGATCGGCTGGAGTTTTGATATTCAGCTCAGCTTTGCTATAAAAAACAATCGGCGAGCGTTGGCTTATCGTTGCAACGGTCATAATCGGCAAGCCTTGCGCTCGTGCTAGCAGCACCGAATCGCCGCCAGCCATGCCAAATTGAACTGAGCCATTGGCCACCCGCTGGACTGAATCAGTTTCATATTGATAATCGAAGGTTACATCTAAGCCTTCAGCTTCGTAGTAGCCTTGGGTTTTGGCTAAATAAAACGGGGCAAATTGAATATTTGGCACATAGGGCATGGCAATCGTTACTTTGGTTAGCGGTTTTGCTTGATCATTGCCCGTAACGGCGGTTGGCGTGGCAGTTTGCCCACCACACGCCGCCAAAAAGAAAAGCCCAGCCACGGCTAAGATACGACGATAACGCATTGAAAACTCCATCCAAAAAAATTATTCCCAGGTGACCAAACGTCGTTCTAGCCACATTGCTAGCTGATAAAACCCAAATGTCAGCAAACCGAGGGTCAACAAAGCCGCAAAAATCAGCGGCGTATCGAATAAACCACGAGCGATATTAATCAGCGCTCCCAGCCCTTCGCGGCCACCAATAAACTCAGCGACAACCGCGCCAGTCGTGGCCAAGGCCAGGCCTGTTTTGATCCCACCGAAAATCCCCGGCAAGGCCAAGGGCAATTCAATCTGCCACAAACTTTGCCAGCGATTGGCTCCGCTGATCGCCGCCATTTCACGAATATCGCGAGGCACGCTGCGCAAAGCCACAATCACGCTGCTGAGCATCGGAAAGAAGGTAACCAAGGCGGCAACCAACAATTTAGCCCGCAAATCAGCACCAACCCAAATCAAAATCAACGGCGCAACCGCGACGATTGGAATCGCTTGAACAATCGCCAGTTGCGGCGAGACAATCCGATCGAGCCAATGCCAATGGGCCAAGATATAGCCCAAAACCAAGCTTGCACCAAAGGCCAAGCCAAAACCGCCCAGTGCCTCGATTAAGGTGCGAGAGGTGTGTTGCAGCAACGCACCTTGGGTTAATTCCTGCCACCAGCGGCTAGCAACGGCTTCAGGCGTTGGCAAAACAAAGGCTGGGTATTGCTGCCAAGCAACTAACCCGCGCCATGCCAACAGCAAGCCCAGCAACGAAAGCCCAACCCACAACCGACTCGAACCCAACCAAGCACGGCGTTGCTTGCGGCGCACCGTGGTTTGAGGATATTCAGCAACATAGGCCATGTGGCCATAATCTTGAAGCATAAGTGTGTACCTAAAAACAAAAAACCCCAAAAGAATCAATCATCTCAGGGTCAATCAAAACGTAACTGCAAGCAACCCAAGCGCCGCTGCAACCAAACAGCACGCCTGAATTACGCAAATAACCCACACCATTGTAGGTACACATACGTTGATCGATCTTCTTCCATCCGGACTTTAACCGTCGGCTCTGGATTCGCACCAGCATCCTACCTTGCGGCTCGCGGGCTTATGTGGCTGAACCACCATCACCGCCGATAAGGAATTTCACCTAACCCTGAAGACCAAAGTATTTAGTTATCTCTACGATAGCACTGTGTTTTGTAGCTGTCAATACACTATCAGCCCGATTAGCCGAATGCGGGATCAGGGGGTTCGTGTCATTCGTACAATTCGTGGCTACAAATTCCACGTTCTTCGCCAACAAAAAAGCAACTGCCACAATTGACAGTTGCTGTGTATCTAGCTGAAATCAGGCAAGTTTAGAACTCGATTTTTTCTTCGATCTCGCTCAGCATAATTCGGGCAAGCGCCAAATTGGCGGTAGGTTTGTTCAACGCTAGGTACAAGAAAATACTGGGTTTCTTTTGCAAAATCCGAATCAGGTGATACTGAGAACCCAAGGTAATCAAAATATCTTCAATCTGATCCTTCAAACCAAGCCGACTCATAACTTTCATTTTAGCACGTACTACTTCAGTGTTGCCCGCCGCAGCCAACTCTAGGTTCAAGGCGCTATTTCCGCCAGCAGTGCCAAGGGTCATGCCACTGGTATAATCGACCAACGCAACGCCTAACGCACCATCGATGTTCATCGCCGCTTCGAGTGACTGTTTAATGTTATTCATACAACGTCCTTTTGTTCTACACTCCAGACACACACCGCTATCATAGAAGGATTAAACTAGCCCGTCAAGAGTTAGCAGCAAATTGGCTAACTATTAATTTAGCCCGCTATTCAGGTTGATCGCCTTAGGTAAAGCGCTCGATGACCTTCAAACTTCCTGATTGATCAATCCAGACTTCTAGCCATGGCTCAGCTTCAGCATAGGTACAGACGAGCAGGTGGTGCGTCAACAACTCAGCCCAATCGCCATCAGGCCAAACCATATGCCAACCGCCAATTGCAGCGATCGCATCTTCACGATAGAGCGGGTGGTGCGCTTGATATACAGCTTCATAGGCATCAACCAATGATCGATCTGGAATATCGTCGGCACAAATCCAGGCACGATCTTCGCGAAATGGCGCAATCCATGCCTGAATTGCCGCTGACCCAAAACGTAATACTGCATCTAATGGCGGTAAGCTGGTTGTTGTTTGCGCATACAGCGCAATCATGGTTGCATCGCCAGCGCAATCAGATGGCTGGGTTTTAATCGTGGCAGAGTAATACCCCTGCTCAGGATCAATCAGATCTATGTGCAAACAGCCTTGCCGATTGATCATTGGTAGGTAATAACAATCAAGCATTAATATCGGAGTTTGCTGCGGATCTAGACCGCCCCAATAGCCTACAATCGGCTGCTCAGGGTTGGTTGGTTCTGCGGTGAGCATTGCCCATGGACGAACCAACTCGTGGGCTTCGATAAGTAAGGTTGCTAAATCCACTCAAAAATCTCCTCGTTCACATAGTTCTATAGCCCATAGCGTAGCGCAAAAGCCTATTTATTTACAAGCTGGATATCGAGGCCAGTAAACGCGCTTAAAACATAGGATCGGCTGGCTTGAAATTAGCTAGATTTGGCATAGAATAAACTGAATCATCGTGCTAGAGAGAAGTTATGTCAAATCAATTAACCAAATCTGAGACTTATGCTGTATTACAAGTACTAGAACTCGGCGCAGATTATCGGCACTTGACCAAGCCCTTGCAATGGCATCAATTGATGTTGCACTGGAATTGGGATGGTAATTTAGAACCACTTTGGTGGATTATCCAACAACCACATTGCGACTTTGGCACAGCATTATTGATTTTTTGGCGAGCTTGCGCCGGTTATTACTATCAATATCCTAATCGTGAAGCCCTTGTGGCAGATAAGGTCAATCCAGCTATCTACGATTTAATTAAGCAGATTGAAATCAATTATCGTAATGGATTCTATCAACAACAGATATTTGGCTATGATCCCACCAATGAAGATGGCGATGATTTTACGCAAGATTATCTTGAAAAACGAAGGCAAGCCATTCCTGAGCCAATGTTACGGCCTAGCCCTGGGGCAATAATCGAGCGCCAATCGTTAATCCAGCCAGTAATTCGCCCACTATCCAACCACGAAGCCAGCAAGGTTGCCAAGCAGCTCAACCAAGCTTGGCAAGTTCTTACAACCAACAATCCCAAACTTACGCCTGAATCAACCAGCCCTATCATCGTTCAAGCCATTGCCGAATTAATTGAGCAAGTTCGCCAAACGCTAGCAATCACTCAACAGATTGCTGATCAACATCCAATGCAAGCGCTCGGTTGGCTTTGGGCTGAGCAGCTCTGCCGTCGCTATGGTTGGCAATGGGCTTGCCATTCCTCACGGGCAGCCCGAGTACTTGGCGTAATCTGCCCAAATACAACTCATATCCATTTTCCACCGCGATTAATTAACTATAGCTTAAACGTGCGTAGAGAAAAAAACCAAATCTACGCATTCTTTGAGCGTTTGGCAGATCTTCAAGCCACAACCGATTTACGTGATGCCTATAGTTCGGGCTGGATTCATCGGGCCGAGTAGGTTGGCTAGCTTGAATTGATTAACCGATGCTATCCTCAAACCTGAGTAGTTTAAAATTGGGAGTTGAGTCAATGAGAAGTTTTATATTGAAGCTGTTTGGAAAGAACAATAACCCTAGCAATCCTGTTCTGCCCAAACCAATTCCAATCCCGATGCCGCCAACTCCAGCAGTCCTCGGCAAATGGCCAGCAAATTCTAATGGTATCTTGCCAACTGATGCTCGCTTTCGTTGGGATGCAACGTGGCACTGGATTAATAGCTTGCCCAAACCTCGCCAACATATGCTCATGCATTTAGGTGTAGGCCTGATTTTCCCAAGCTTTATGTTGCGACATTTTGCCTATACCACTCGTTGGTATGAATCTCCGATGGATTGGCTGATTTATGGACGGGGGTTATATGCTTTTTTTCAGCAGCCTGATCGTTTGCGCAACTATCTGTATGGAGCCACTATCAGCCCAGCTGAGCGTACCCAACTTGTCGAGTTAAGTTCCAGCAAGCTGTTTATTGGCCAACAGGATGCTTGGGACTACATCGATTCGCTTGAATGCCCAATTACCCGTGCCTTATTAGCTGCAACTCTGAGCTATGCCCTGCCGTTCTTGCGAGACGACCCAGATTATCAAACCCGCTATCCAACCAACCCGCTTGATCTTTACTTATTCGTGGTCGCGGCTAGCGATTTGTTGTGGCGCATCGACAAAATTCAGCAGATTGTTGATGGTGAAGTCAATTCACTTGAAGATTTTGGTTTTTTCTAAAGCAAAAGCCCATCCAGATCACACAGCTACGATCTGGATGGGTAGTAAACCTATTGAACGCGATCCAAGCGCCATTTCTGGCAATCGTTATCGAACGGCTGATAGAGCTGCACTTTGCCCAGATTGACGGCATTGCAACCATCGACATCTAAACGAAATGTGCCATTACCGGCCTTGGAAGTAATCGTATAAAAGCCCGCTCCCACCGCTTGAATCTGCCATTTCTGACAATCGTTATCGAATGGTTGATAGAGCTGCACTTTGGCTAGATTAACCGCATTACAGCCATCAACATCTAAGCGAAATGTGCCATTGCCGGCCAATGATGTGAGCGTATAGTAGCCACCAGTTACCTCGACCCGCCATTTTTGGCAGTTATTGTTGAATGGTTGATAGAGCTGCACTTTGCCCAGATTAACAGCATTACAGCCATCAACATCAAGCCGAAACGTGCCATTGCCAGCCTTGGATGTAATGGTATAGACCCCATTACTGAGGTTTGTTGCACTCGCGCCGCTAGGGCCACTGGCATAGTAGGGCTTGCAAACACCAGCATCATAATCGGTGGCAATTTCGAGCATGCTCGCACCATCAGCCGAGGGCAGCAAGCTTGAGCTATAGTTGGGGCAATAATTGTTGAAGGCACTTGGAATCGCAACTGGAGCTTGGATGGTTTGCCATACCCCAGCTCCATTTTGGGTATTGGTCATAATCGTTTGACCATTGCCAGCCGCGAGCGTGCCATTGGCGTTATACAGCAGCTGACCAATCAAATATAAGCGTCCATTGCTGCTATTGGCATCTGGCCCCCACGCAATGGTTGGGGCATGTTTGAAATAGCGCCCATCGGCGGTTTCTGGACGAATACCTAAGCCGCTGGCTACGCCCCAATCCCAGCCATCAACTGAGCTGCGATAATGCACGACACATTGAAATTGCCCACCAGGCGTACAAATTTCAAAAACCATGATGTAGCTGCCATTGGGCAATTTGCGCACAACCGCCATACCAGGCCGATCCGATTGCAAACCGCTGGCGATTGTATCACGTCGATCGGTCCAAGTAATGCCATCGCGTGAGCGCACTTGCACTAATTTTTGGCTATAGCGGCCATCTGTTTCATCAGAATAATAGCAAACCAATTGGCCATCACGGGCTATGCTAAACTCTGGCTCCCACAGACCGCCAGTATTGCCAGCTACTGCACAGCTTGAAAGGTAGCTCCACGAACGCCCAAGATCGTTGCTTTTCCAAATTCGCAAGGCCATACGCCGATTGGCAAGATCTTGACCAGCCGAATTGGCCCAGAGCAAGGTTCCGGCGGGCATTGCGCCAATTTGCTGTGGCAATTCATACAGCGTACTGCAACACATACCCCGGCCAGGCGCAGTTTCGGGATCAGCGACCGTGCCAACTTGGGCAAAATTCTGGCCATTATCAAGGCTTTCATAAATTGCTCCAACCCCACCTTGGTTGGTAAAAGTCACGACGCTAGCCAAAATCCGACCATTTGCATTGCCATTATGGCTTAAACGAATTGCCCGTGGATACAAACCTGTATCATTGCGCAATAAACGGCCAGTAGCCGCCTCAACCCGCTGCGGTGCAGTCACTCCAAAGCCCAAAAGCAGCATAATCAACAATCTGAAATATTTGCCGAAATCCATCGAAAGTCTCCTATCCAAGCATTGTGAGCAATTGCTAGAGTGATGTTAACTATTCTTAATAGTTATAGCTTGTGAGAAACGGCCAGCCATTTGGTAAAAACGGCCACTATTTATTAATATCCTTAACTTATTCAATTGATTGTACAAAGTCAAGCCAAGGCCACAAAAATAGCTGATTAACATCATTTACTTAACCAAAATCCCAAATAAACTCGAACAAGCGTGCTTTGACAAGAGCCTAAACCATCGGCTAAACTGAACCAAATACAACGAGGCAGATCATATGGATGAATTAGAGTTAATTCCACCGCAGCGCAACAATCCACTTGCGCCCGATTTTACGACGGTGATGAAGCAGCGCAGCGCCGTGGCTGATCAGATTTCGGCCCAACATAGCTTTATCGAATATCGCTTGCGTCAACGCCCCCAAACGATTCGCCGCCATAACACCGATCTGAAAATTTTTGCCGATTTTTTGGCCTCAATTGGCATTGTGATTCCGGTCGATGAACAAGAAGTGCCAATTCTGGCGACCGAACCCGATGCTTGGGCCGAGATGAGCGTGGGCATCGTCACAACTTTTCGTACTTGGATGCTAAATGAAGGTTATGCGCTTGGTTCAATTAACATTCGGCTTGGCACGGTGCGTTTGTATTGTCGCTTGGCACATCAAGCTGGCGTGCTGAGCCTTGAGGCCTGGAGCCGAATTCACACGGTTGAAGGTTATCGCCGCCGCGAAGGCGATGGGATTGATGCTCAACGTGAAGCCACCGAAACACCCACCCGGCTCTCGACTAAAAAAGCTGCACCGCATATTTTGGATCAAAGCCAAATTCGCGAACTCAAACGGGCGGCCCGCAATAATCCGATCAACCGCACACCTGAGGTTGGTTGGCGCGATTACCTGATCGTTTGTTTGTTGGTCGATTTGGGCATGCGTTGTGGCGAGGTGGTGGTGCTCAAGTGGGAACATGTCCAAGGCAAAATCTTGCTGGTAGATCGCCCAAAAGTTGATAAAGTACAAAAACATCGCTTGATTGGCGATACTGCCAAGGCCTTGCGTGAATACCAAAAAGTTATCACCCAACCGCTTGAGCTCAAAACGCCGTTGTTGGCAGCCTTTGATCACAAGGGCAATCATGTTGGCTTTGGCATTTCCGAGCGGGCAATTCATAAACGGATCGTGCAGCTTGGCAAATTAATTGGCATCAACAATCTTGCACCGCATGATTTGCGCCATTCATGGGCTACCCGCGTTGCCCAAACCAACATTCCGGTGCAAGCCTTGCGCGATGCAGGCGGCTGGACGAACCTCAACACCCCCAACCGCTACATTGCCCAACAAGCGGTTGCCAATGATGGCGTGACCTTGCACAGCGATGATCGGCTGATTGAGGATGATGACGAAGCCTAATTGCTACTTGCAGCTTTGCCTGTTTGCGTTATGATGAACAACAATTGAATTTGGCTTGTGGAGTACCATGCAGCGTGGATAGCTTAATTCTGGCCTCGGCCTCGCCCCGACGGCATGATTTGTTAAGTAGTTTGGGGCTGTCGTTTATAATTGAGGCTAATGATGGGGAAGAGCGCCAAGATCAAGTACCCTCAGCGATTGTGGAGTTGCTCCCAGCTTTCGATTTAGGCCTTGCCAATCACCCAACCTTATTAGCGTGGCGTAAAGCGCAAGCTGCCCGCGAAACAGGTAGTTCAGCAGCGATTTTGGCCGCTGATACGATTGTGGTGATTGATTCGTTGATCTTGGGCAAGCCACGTGATCCGGCTCATGCCTATGAATTGCTGCGCCGCCTCGCCGGACGTTGGCATACTGTTTATACCGGAGTTGTGGTGCTGCCCGCCGCCTCAGACCAACCGTTATGCGAGTTGGCTGCTGCCCAAGTGCGTTTAAGCCCGCTCAGCGATGCTGAAATTTGGGACTACATTGCAACTGGCGAGCCAATGGATAAAGCCGGAGCCTATGGCGTACAGGGCATCGGCGGACGCTTGGTCGAAGAGGTTCAAGGCAGTTTTACAACCGTTGTTGGGCTACCGCTTCCAACGACTGCTAGTTTATTGACCCAAGCAGGAATCTATGTTC
Source organism: Chloroflexota bacterium (assembly GCA_020161265.1). Taxonomy (NCBI): domain Bacteria; kingdom Bacillati; phylum Chloroflexota; species Chloroflexota bacterium. The sequence continues at coordinate 599,402 of JAIUOC010000001.1, forward strand.
CCTACTCGGTCGAGCAAGCTTGGCAGCGTTGGCGTGCTACATTAGCAAAGGAACCACTATGTATGCAACAGTCAAAGTGCTGATGGTCGATGATCACCCGTTGTTTCGGCAAGGGGTTCGTTGGGCGCTTTCGAGCGAACGCGATATCAAGATCATTGGAGAAGGTTCTAGTGCCGAAGAAGGCTTAGTCTTAATTTCCGAGCATGAGCCAGATGTAGTCCTCACCGATTTGAATTTACCCAACATGGATGGCTTGGAGTTTACCCGCACGATTCGCCGCCAATATCCCAACATCGGCGTGGTGATGTTGAGCGTGTACGAAAGCGATGAACATGCTTTCAATGCCTTGCGAGCCGGAGCCGCCGCCTATTACTCCAAGGAAATTAGCCCCAAAACCTTGGCAACCGTCCTGCGGCGCGTCGCTCGTGGCGAATATGTGATTAACGATGTGATGTTCGAAGATCCACGGGTCGCTGATCGGATTCTGACCCAGTTCCGTGGTTTGCAAACTGGCATCGTGGCCGAGCCAGATCTTGATATTAGTTTGTTCTCGCCGTTGAGCGACCGTGAAATTGAGGTGCTAGAGCATATTGCCAGCG